>DHIR01000272.1:16950-18760 GCA_002403905.1 Mucilaginibacter sp. UBA4741 | reverse complement strand
TAATTAGATCGGTGAACGCATTGTGAGGGGCTTTATCCCATATCTTTTTTACCGTGAAAGCAGGTCTTTGTGAATAAGAATTGAAACTAAATATTATTAAAGCCGGGAAGAGAAAAAGCAACGCTAGCTTTAAATTTAAACGATGAAAGTTATGCATAAAGAAATATTGAATATGTTACATGAATCGCATTTAATCATTCTCCGGAAGGTACATTAATTGATACCCCTGTTTTTAAAGGCTCCCCGAAATTTGGGGTGCCATCCGTATTCCAGCTAAATTTTTGAATCCTCACGTTTCTTTTACTTGAGCATCCATCACCACTATTACTATTTGCATGATAAATAATCCAATCTTCAGTTCCGTCAGGAGATTTAAAGAATCCATTATGTCCTGGGCTATATGCATTATTTTCCGGCTTTTTAGTAAAGACGGGTTGCTGATTTTTTTTCCAATCTGCAAATACTAATGGGTCGCCGCCATCTCTTAAAGTAAGCATACCCAGTGCATAATCATCCGTCCAGCAACCACTGGCAGAATAAATAAGGAAGATTTTTCCACTATTGTTTTTCAGAATCTCAGGGCCTTCATTCACCGGCCCGCCATTGATTTCCCATGACAATTGAGGCTTCGTAAGTATTACCGCAGGAGTTTGCAAAGTCCAGGGGTTAGTCATTTTAGCGATGTAAATATTTTGGTTTTGAACCGCGGGATTGGGTCGACCACTCCATAGAAAATATTTACTTCCATTATATTCCAGCACGGTACCATCTGTTGCCCAAAAATCAGCATCACTTGTATATATGCGACCTTTGTCAACCCATGTTCCGGTGGTAGGATCTACATTGCTGTTCTCCAATACCCAAGTGCGTTGGGTAATGTCGAGCCCCGCACCTGCCGTGTAATACACATACCATTTGTTATCTAAAAAATGAATTTCCGGTGCCCATATATTAGATGAATTAGGTGAGCCGGGTGAAGGCGTAAAAATATTCGTGTTGGTTAAAGTTCCCAGTTTAGAAACGGCAGTTGTTTTCCAAAGTGCCACCCTATTGCCCAATGTATGCGTATAATAATAAAATCCATCCTTTCTGATAATCCAGGGGTCTGCTCCATTAATTATTGGGTTCACAAATGTTTTCGGCGCGGATGGTGAAGTTGAGGGTGGAATATATACATTTTTCTTTTTGCAAAATGGTAAAAGAAAAATAGCAGTTACTATTACAAACAGCCTGACATATTTATTTAATGATAGCATGATAATAATATTTTTAATAATTCGTTATTAAAAAATTTAAATAATCATTTCGGGGTAACGATGACCTCCCGTACCTTGATTGCCTTTCTAATTGTTCCAACCTCGTTTCGATAATTAAAGTCGGAATAAATCAGTAGAAACCTGTCTGGCCCGGTAGCAAGAAGCCCGGTATAACCGCATGAAACGGTTTCGCTCTCGTTTTTAAACGGCAGCATCTCAAATGGATCTGTCCACTTTTGTCCTTTGCCGTCCGTACAAAAACGCAATTGCACGCCAGGACGACCGGAAGCGAGAACAATAACCCCATTGGCCAACTGGAGAAGGCGAGGCAAAACGCCTGCCCTGGTAAACGTCTCAGGTTTAGTCCAGGTGACACCAAGATCTGTGGATCGACTTACATACATCGGGCTATTCGTTAGAAAGCTATCCGTGGTCCGCATTACACAAAGAAAAGTGCCATTGGGAAGAATTTCAAAAGCCGGTTCTGTGAAACCGAATGCCAACCGTTTATCACCATGGGGATCTGTTGCCAGATCAGGCTCATAAGGTATCCT
>DHIR01000272.1:8580-16776 GCA_002403905.1 Mucilaginibacter sp. UBA4741 | reverse complement strand
TGTGGATTCAAATAAAACCCCGGATAAATACCCACTATGATTGAACCATCGGATGCAATATGCATGTCGCCCCACCAAACCACCGGAAACATCCCCGAAACCGTGTAACGCACAGCCAGCGGATCATCAAGCACCTCGTGTTCGGTGGTCCATGAGGTTACTCCTTTGGCAAGCCGGTTTAGATAAACTCCCTGAACAATCTTCGGCAATTCACTGAGCTTATATAGGCCAATGCCTCCTTTATTCGCCACTACTGGCATAGGGAGTTTAAGCGTTCCTGTATCAATTGCCTTGGGTGTGTGTATTTTGATCTGATCTCCGCTTGGTAAAAGCAATCCCCCGCCAACTGGGGGATTCACGGACGGACTCCATGATTTGCCTCTATCCCGGGATACAGCAAAGCCAGAACCGCCCTGACCATAACTCTCCACGGCATCTGGGGCCATACTCCACGATGCAACCAATATACTATCCTGGGTGCGATATATGGTGGGAAACTGAAAAAATCCCCAATTTTCCGGCACCAGCGCCACGCCAGCAATGGCAGGACCCTCCAGCGTGACTGCCAGCATAGACTTACCTTCCCGTTTATAGGTGATTATAGCGCCTGCATAAGCAGGAATGCCAGGTTTTACAGCTGAATCTGCTTTATATCCGACCTCATTCCATGTCATGGAAGGAAGGTCGGCTTTGTTGGAAGCAATATCGGTGTTTGAAACTTTTTTACATCCTGAAAAGCAAAGGAAAACACTAAGTAGAAAGTATACTGACTTTCTAAAAACATTCAAATAACTATGGCTGTATCCATAGCATTGGCTTCCAGAGAACCATTTCCTGATACCTGCCTGGTTTGAATTTAGTTTTTTCATTTTATTTGTTTTCAGAATATGTTTTAATATTCAACCCGCCCGGTCCATTCTCTATAAAATAGAGGATCGATTTTTTGTATGCTTTTTTCTTTATTTCGCATTCTAAACTTTCCAGACAATAGTTGCCCCTCACAAACATAATTATGACTTGCACAAGCATGGTGCAAGTCATAATTATGTTGCTAAAGCTTGAAGATTTCTATGATAGCTATAACAATTACCTACCAACCGGGGTTTTGATTACTACTAAAATCCGGAATTTTGGAGGCATCTCCGATAGGTATCGGGAATATCCGAAATTTATCCTGCCATGAATTCCGACGTTCAGTTACAAATCTATTATAAGTAAATGTACCATTTGCATTTTTGGTTATTTGCATCCCTGTAACCAGCTGATCAGTTTGATCTAAAATTTTCCACCTACGGACATCCCAGAAACGGTGCTCCTCAACCGCCAGTTCAACTCGCCGCTCCCTGTGTATCCTTTCACGCATCTGAACTTGAGTTAAACCAACAGGAAGATTAGGCATAGAAGATCTGGTGCGTATTGTATTTATTGCAGCGTAAACTTCTGGTATAGGTCCGGATGCTTCATTCTCAGCTTCCGCATAATTCAGATAAATTTCTGCCAAACGGTACTTTTTCCAGCCGGCAGTTTGGGCAACTGTATTTACCAGTTTTGAATCTATAAGTTTTCGGAGATAGTATCCGGTATGTGTATTTCTCTTATTTGGGGGTGTCTTTATAAGTTGATCAGCACCACCTGTATAAATTTGCAAAGAATAAAGTTTACCTGCTCCCGAAATATTATCATATTGTGCATTGTTATACCAAACAGTAGCATAAAAACGAGGATCTCTGCCTGTATACGGATTTGTTTCATCGTAACCTGAAGCTGTATTAATGACGGGCAATAAATGATCAGCATCCAAGTAGCCCGTTATTGCAGGCTGCCCTGTCGCCTGCATGTCATAACTGTCCACTAATTCCTGTGATGGACATGTACCAGCTCTCAAAGCACCAATTTTGGCTGTTATACTATTATTAGCACGGGCTGTGGCAGGCAATCCACCTGGCCTTTCATAAATGGTTTCCCTGTCTCTTGGAGAAGTAACATAGTCTGCCTGATTGAGGAAATAGCTCTCGTAATTTGTTGCCAGAACATACTCGTTTCCTTTGGTTAGTGCCGATAATATTGCTTTGGAAGCTGTTGCTGCTGCTATCCATTTAGTTGGATCATTACCAGGGTTCCAAAGTGGGCTGGCATTATACAATAAAGCTTCAGATTTTATAGCATAAGCAACAGCCTTGCTAAATCTGCTTCCTTCCAATACTTGTGTGATGCGTATTGGCAAATCAGGATTGGAAATTGCTGCATCACAATCTTTAACGATAAAATCTATATCAGATTGAAAAGATGGTCTTGTTAAAGTTTTATAATCAAATCCAAGATCAAAAGGCTTATCTATAACAGGCATAGAGCCGTATTGTTTAATCAATTCCCAATAATAAAAAGCACGCAATATATGAGCTTCCGCTTTATATCTGCTTTTATTAACCAGATCTGGAACATTAGCATTATCTATATTTTGCAGAAATACATTCGCATTTCTGATGCCTGCCCAAAAAGAGGTATAATGGTCGTTATTAACAGTTTCTGCAGACGCTCTTGCTATAGGATTAGAACTAGGTGATAGAGCACCTACCATCCAGAGTCCGGCAACACCGCCATCCACCTCATTACCAACATCAGAATCCTGGGACTCATCACTTAGAGGAGAAAAAAAGGCGTAATAATGATAAGTTGCTAGATAACCTGGAATTGAAGCATAAACAGAGTTTAAAAATGCCTGAGTTTGTATATCATTATTAAAAACACCTGCTATTGTTAACCGCCCATCAGGCGTAATATCTAGCGGATTTTTTTTGCAACTTATTGCCGTAACAATAACAATAAGTACAACCGTATATATTATTTTTTTCATAGTTTTTATTTTTTATGCTTTTAAAATTAGAATTTTACATTTACACCAACATTGTATATCCTTAGCATTGGATACGCAAGATTACCACGGCTACCTCCTACCTCCGGATCGAAATCTTTGGTCGGAAGCTTGTCCCATGTATATAAATTGAGTCCATTGACATATAGCCTTATTCCTTTTGAGCCTATTTTTCTTGAGAGATTTGTTGGCAGTGAATATCCAAATTCTACATTTTTTAACCTGATGTAGCTTGCATCTACAATGAAAAATGTATTAGCTAAATCATTAGGTGATGCTTGAGTGGTAAGTCTTGGATATTTGATATTATAGCCATTTGCTGCACGATCCGCAGTCCAGCTTTCCGTATGCCTTTCAACGTAATTAAATCCCTCCCAAGTTCCGTACGTCTGATTAAAGTATTGATAAACTTGAGATACTCCCTGCACAAGCACACTAAGGTCAAAGTTTTTGTAGGTTAGATTGATAGCTCCTCCAAATTGAGTTTCAGGTATATTAGAATAGCCAATAGGAGCATAATCTTTTGCATCTATCACTCCATCGTTATTTAAATCCTTATATTTAAAATCGCCGGGGCGGGATACATGCCCGCCAACATTTTGTATAGGAGAATTTGCAATATCATTCTGATCTGTAAAATATCTGTCTACGATATAGCCAAATGGTTGTCCTAATGAATAACCGGTTTGCCTGTATCGGTAAGCATAATCTACAGGCAACATTGGTTCATCAGCAAACAGTTGTTTGTTTTTGGCATGATTTAAATTTAATTTAGTTGAAAGAGAGAAATTTTTATTAAATACTTTTTTGAAATTCAGTTCAATCTCATAGCCTTTATTTTCTACTGAACCAAAATTTAACTTAGGAAGTGCGCCTAACGATAACCCGTTCAATACAGGTACAATATTCTGGTTTTGTAGTATATTATCTCTATTTTCTTGGAATACATCTACAACAAGGTTGAATGAGTTAAATATCCCAAGTTCAAGGCCAATATCCGCTTTTCTCGCGATTTCCCATTTCAAATCAGGGTTTCCTAAAGTAGCAATATTAATTCTTTGCCCGCTCCCCAAACTGGCGGAATAGCCTCCCCCACCTATTGATATATTATCAAGGTATTGGAATCTTGCACCACTTAAACGATCATTTCCAACCTCACCGTAAGAACCCCTTACTTTTAAGTTTGTGATGACATTATTATTTTCTAAGAATTTTTCATTAGATACAAGCCATGCTCCTGAAACAGCAGGAAAAAATCCAAATCTGTTCCCTTTTCTGAACTGTTCAGAACCGTTATAACCCGCGTTGAACTCGGCAAAATATTTATTATCAAAGCCATAAGTTAAACGGGTTGCAACACCCAAGTAGTTAAATGGCAGTTGTACATCTATGATGTTATTCGATTGCTGAAACAGAATTAATCCTGTTACTGCATGTTTATTAAATGTTCTGTTATAATTTATATAACCTTGAACATTGAAAATCTGCTGGTAACTTTCTGTACCTGAAAGAGCTAGTGGAGTTTCTAGTGTACCATTTCCTAATTGGTAGGAAACATTGTTGGTAACAGGGTCAATAACCTGGATATATCTCTCATATCCTTTGCTTGCATAAAACATATCACCAGATCTTGTATCAAAGGAAATCATTGCTTTTGCAGCTAATCCTTTGGTCAAAAAATCAAGAGACTGATCCATACCGTAAGATGCGGTTATATTAGTTCTGTTAAGTGTCTGATAACCAGACCTATTTAGAATTCCATAAGGAGGTGCGCCTGCTAGTATTGAATTGGTTAAAACCTGGCCATTTGGTGTAAGCGGTCCGGGAGTGGTTGCACCCTGGGCAGCCATGTAAGCAATTACATAAAATGATGCTGGGCTAGAACCAGGTGGGTAGTATGGTCCATTTTGTTTTTCAAGCGTTCCGGCAACATTCAGATATGCTTTTAATGTTTTGTTTAACTGAAAGTCAATATTTGAACGAAAGTTGTAGCGTTGTAGATTAAAACTTGGATCATAAGGAAGGTTAGCTTCATTTTTGAATTGGCTTCCCTGACTTAAATAACCGACATTTACAAAATATTTAACTGCTTTACTTGCTCCCGAAACATTTAGGTTGTACCGCTGCTGCAATGCATACTTTTTTGTTAAAATATTACGCCAGTCTGTATTCGGATATCGCAACGGATCATCCTGTGTCCTGTAGTGCTCAATATCTGATGCAGAGTAAGTTTGGCTTAGGCCGTCATTAGCCTGAGCAAGATTTCGCGTGGTTGCAAATTCGTAAGAATTAACAGGGGTAATTAATCTTGTGAAACTCTGAGCACTGGCTTCTGATGTAAGATTTATTTCAGGTATTTCTGAGGTACCCCTTCTGGTTGTAATTAGGATTACACCATTAGCTCCCCTAACACCAAAAATAGCAGTAGAGGAAGCATCTTTCAATATCGTAACCGTTGCAATTTCATTCGGATCAATATAGGTAAGATCTCTTTCTACTCCATCAACCAGAACAATAGGGCTTTGAGCATTAGTAGTTCCCTGACCGCGGATATACAAATCGGTTACATCAGCTCCGGGCTCCCCACTTCTTTGAATAGCAGTTAAACCTGGTAAACGGCCTGCTAGCGTTACAGCTAAATTTGCTGCCGGGCTTTGTTTAATTTCTTTAGTCTGTATTGATGCAATGGCTCCTGTAACTGTAGCTTTCTTTTGTGTACCATACGCAATTACCACAACATCGTTCAATCCAGAGACAGAGGCTTCCATCTGAATATTCATATTACTTTTATCGCCTACAAATACTTCCTGAGTTTGATATCCGATAAAACTGAATATAAGTGATGCTTTTCCATCGGGCACGGTTATATTAAATCTGCCATCAGCCCCCGTAGTTGTACTGGACTTTTTGTCTTTTACAGAAACAGTTGCCCCTTGAAGCGGAGTATTGTTTTCCCTATCCTGCACAATACCACTTATTTTTCGTTGTTGGGCAAAACCTGTTAGTGATAAAAAAAGGAAAGCAATAATCACAAAACCGTAATGGAGTAATGTTGCTTTTTTCATTTGCTGTTTTTTTGGTTTAAAAGAAACAATAACTTTCCGTTGGATAAGTAGAGATCGTATTTTCATAAGCTTTAATTAATTAGTGTATTTTTCACTCAGTATTTTCAATCAAATATCAGTAGGATATAAAAATATGCACCATATTTAAATCTTACATCAAAAGTAATTTCAGGCGGTATAGTATTCTATTACTTTCCTACCTATTTGTAATATTATTTTTCACAACAGGGTAAGACAAATAATATGATTAAACGGCAAGCCCCTTAATCATATTAAACATGCACTTGCCGCTTAATTTAAGCGCTAAACACTTAAGGTTTAATTAATCAGTGTATTTTTTACTCAGTATTTTCAATCAGGCTACTAACTTTGGTGTAGCAGATTATTATAATTGGCAGGACTAAATTACCCCAGGCAGGTGTGGAATGAAAGTACTTTATTTGCTTTCGTATATACACTATTTACACTATCTATTACCTATGGCCTGAATAGCGGGAGAAATAAATTGTGAAGACAAACCTGAAATATACCTTAAACTTAGTCCGCATTTTAGTAACCTTTCGCAGGTTTCGTAAGCAAAAAATGGCTTATTAGTTTTAAGCCCGTATGAAATATGGCTAAAATATGAGGGCGTACAAACCGATAATTATAATCGGTTTTACTATTTATCTGTGACTACTTACCGATTATGGATATTGATACTTTTTATTGCCAATGAAATTATTTTTCACCTGTAATATCTTCAGTAATACCTGCCGGCATAAATCCCTTTAGTCCATAAAATAAAACATATATATAACATAAAACTGGGATAAGAAACGAAAGTTGCAGGTTATGGGTAACATCAGCAAAGTAGCCTTGTAAAGGCGGGATAATGGCGCCCCCTACACAGGCCATTACCAATAAGGATGCACCTTGACTGGTGTAACTACCCAGGCCCTTTACCGCCAGGGCAAAAATAGTGGGGAACATGATGGAATTAAAAAAACCGATAGCTACCATAGCCCATATAGCGGTTTCACCCCTAGTAAATATTGCTGTTAATAATAACAATACAACAATTAATGCAAAGTAGCTTAATGTTTTTGCGGGCTTAAAACGGGCCAGGATAAATATCAGGACATTTAACATAACCAACCCAAACATAATTACGCCCGAGCGTAAACTGTATAAGCCATATACTGTAAAAAAAACAAGCAGACCAAGTGACAGCATCATCACATATTTGTATACGCCTTTTATAGAATCGCTTAGCGCTATCGCCCCTAAAAACCGGCCAAACATGGCGCCACCCCAAAAAAATGCTAAAAAGTTTTTAGCAACCGCTAAATTCATACCCCCCACTGCCGGTAACTTCATAAAGCTGATAAAATTGCTGCCTACAGTTACCTCGCCTCCCACATACGCAAAGATGCAGATGACCCCCAATACTAAATGCAGATACTTTAATGCCCCGGCATTGTTTATGTGTACATGATCTTTAATAATATGGGGCAGCCTGGCTTTTTTTATCACTATTGCGATAAGTAATAAAACACCTGCAAGGGCTATGTAGGGCACTTTTACCGAATCTGCATTGGCCGGTCCAACAATGTTTATATTACTAAAAATTAAATAACCGCCTAAAACGGGCGCTATAGTTGTGCCAAAGGAATTAAAGGCTTGTGTTAAATTCAAACGCGCCGATGCACTTTCAGGTGGCCCTAATATAGTTACATATGGGTTGGCCGCAATTTGTAATATAGCCGTACCGGAAGCAATGATAAACAAGGCTATTAAAAAGAAAGCGTAACTCGCATAAACCGCGGCGGGATAAAACAATAACGCGCCTAAGGCGCAAATACAAAGTCCGAAAATAATACCGTTTTTGTAACCCATTCGCATAATGGGATCCTCTCGGGTTACCGAAAGCAGAAAATACACCAATGAAACAATAAAATAGGCACCAAAAAATGCAGTTTGGACCAACATGGCCTGCCAGTGTAGCAGAGTAAAAACACTCATTAGCTTTGGTATAAGCACATCATTCATGCTTACAATAAAGCCCCATATAAAAAACAACAAAGTTAAAATGGCCAATGAAATATTGTGATTAACCGATGCACTTGTTGATGCTGGTGCTTTTTGATTTGACGGAGATGATGTTGAAAATGCCATGGTTTTATAAGCGAGTGTATTTGCAATTTTACTTTATAGAGATAAGGGTTTGTAATCGACTATAATTGAGGTTTACTTATCTTATATTGAGTTACATATATT
>DHIR01000272.1:7382-8457 GCA_002403905.1 Mucilaginibacter sp. UBA4741 | reverse complement strand
TAATTGTGATTTTCCACTCACCTCCATCAGCAGCATTAAAAGTTTAACCATTTTTTTCACTTTTTCGTCTTCGTAATAAACGTGTAACTGCCAGAACCAACGGCTATCAATGCCTTGCCATCGTGATAACCCATCAGTTTTATACTTTTAATATTTTTTATCGGGCGGTAACCATCTGTAATAACAGCGTTATTCCCTACTGGTAAATAAATCCGGGCTGTCGTGTTGGCTGGGATGGTTATGTTCAGCGTAAATTCATCATCTTGCGTTTTCCAACTGCTGGATATAACGCCATAAGGGGATTGGCAGTTTGCCGAAGCCCAGGTTACATTACCTACCACTTCTGGGCTGATCTCAATTTTATTGAAAGCAATACTGCCTTCGGCGGCACGTATACCGGCTAACCCGCTGTAAAACCATTCCATTAAATGCCCCAACATAAAATGGTTATTAGATACCGATGGCAAAGCCGCCCACGATTCTGTTAACGATGTGGCGCCATGCGCCAGTTGATAGCCATACCCGGGCACATCGTCATGACTATTCATATCGTAAATCACGTCTGAACGGCCAGCATCATCGAGTACGCGCAACAGGTAACGGAAACCAATATCGCCAGCAGTAAGGCTGTTGCCCCTGTCACGCAGATCTTTTACTATGTTGTTAATTACTGTAGGTTTGTCTTTTTTATCAACCAATCCCATATATACCGACATGGCATTGGCAGCTTGACTGCCCGTGGCGTATTGTTTTGTAATGTTATTAAAAAACTCTTTATTATAGGCCTTTCGCACTACGGCAGCAAGTTTTTGATAATCAGCAGCATCTTGCGCTTTACCTAACAAAGCAGCTGATTTTGCTGCGATATCCAGATCATAATAATATATAGCCGTAGCCGTGACGCTTTTTGGTGTTAATTGCGATACACCGGGATGCTTTGGCCCCAAATCGTACCAATCTCCCAAACCCTGTGTTAAAATATGTTTATTGGCTTTAGTACCCAGATAGGCTAAATAGCGTTTCATCATATCGTAACTAGCAGCCAATACCTGTTTATCACCATACCATTGGTAAA
>DHIR01000272.1:444-7194 GCA_002403905.1 Mucilaginibacter sp. UBA4741 | reverse complement strand
GTTTATCACCATACCATTGGTAAACATACCAGGGCAAAATAATACCATTGCTGCCCCACTCGGGCGAATCACGGAAAGGCTCGGGAAATTTCACATATTCCGGGGCAATTTCAGGTATCAATCCTTCGGCTGTTTGAGACAGGCGCATATCATTAATACATTTCAAAGCCAGCCTATGTATATCATAATTATACCGTATGGAACTTCCAACCAAATGTGCTTCTTCCAGCCAACCCAGTTTTTCGCAGTGCGGGCAATCTGTAAATACACTGGCCATATTACTGCGCATGGCCCAATCAATTAGTTTAAAAGTGCGGTTAAACAAATCATTAGAACAGGTAAAGCCACCCGTTGTAGCAGCTGAATTGCGGGTATGCAATCCTTTGATATTGATAATAACCGGCAGATTTTCAGGATTGGCAATCCCCTGCGGCAAACCTCCTTCCACCTGTATGTAACGAAATCCGTAATAAGTAAACTGCGGTTGCCAGGTTTCTACACCATCGCCTTTTAAAATATAACAATCGTAATTAGGTACGCCCGATGCTTTTTGATTGGCGCTGCCATCGGCATTAATCAGTTCGGCAGGAATAAGTTTTACGGTATCTCCTTTTTTACCTTTAACTGTAATTTGCGGTATGCCCGAAAAGTTCTGACCAAAATCATAAACCCAGGTACCATTACTTAACTGTTTTTTGCTTTTGGGCAAAAATTCCTGCATCACCTTCAGTGGGTCGGCAGTTTGCGCGTCCAATTGGGGGACTCCATTCACCACGATAGCATTTTGCCATTTAGCATCGTTAAAGCTATTGGTGTTCCAGCCCGGTTGTTCAAGACTGGCATCATAATCTTCACCACCATAAATGCTGCTGTAAATAATCGGGCCGGGGGTAGTTTTCCAACTGGCATTGCTTACCACATTTTCTGTACTGCCATCGATATGTTCAATTAACAAACGGCATATCATTTTAGGGTGACCAAAAGCGCCGGTTAGTTTTCGATAACGCTTATCACGTGGTATGTAGTAAAAACCATTACCCAGCATTACACCTATAGTGTTTTTACCGACTTTTAATTGGTTAGTTAAATCAAACGACACGTATAACGCCTGCCTATCGTACTTGGTCCATCCTGCATCAAGGAAATGATCGCCTACCTTTTTACCGTTCAGGCTTAAATCAAAATGTCCTAATCCGCAAATGTATAATGTGGCTTTTTTTACCGGGCTTTTTGATGTGAAGGTTTTACGCAGCAAGGGCAACACGTCGTTCTCGTAACCCAAACTTTTTGGCCCGCGTAAATGGATAAACGGCACTATGTAAGAGCTGTCGGGCATTTTATCGTAAGCAATCCAGTCGGCGTCTTTCCAATCTGCGACGCTTAATAAACCCATCTGCCATTTTTGTATACTGCTCCAGGCTGTTGCATGCGATTTATTATCCCATATCATCACCTTCCAATAATAAGTCTGGGTTGATTTTAAAGCATTTCCCTTGTAAGCAACATTGATAGATGCAGCAGATGCAATTCTTTTTGAATCCCATACATTACCGTTATTAGCGCTAAGCTTTGCCGGATCATCGGCTACCAAAATACGATATGCAGTTTGCAATACATTTTGTTGTGGGGTTTGTATTTCCCAACTTAAAAGTGGTGAGACAGATTCGATCCCTAAAGGATTAGCCTGGCTGTTACATTGTAAATTAATCAACTTCATGCCTTGTGAAAAAGCCGTTATGCTAATCAGTAACAGGATATTTAAAAACAGGTATCTTTTCATTTTTAATATAGGTTGATTGGCTTGCCGGCTTTGTCCACATTGTTTTGCCACGGGGCCAGCTTTATAAGTGCGATGATAAACATTAAAATGATTCATAAAATTAAAATGTGATGGTTAGTCCCCCATCAACAGTTATCACAGAGCCTGTTATGTACGAAGCATCCGGTCCGGCTAAAAACCAAGCAACCCCGGCTATCTCTGCGGGAGTGGCTGCTCTTTTTAAGGGAAGCCGGCCGGCATCGATGTAATTACTTTTAAACCAAGCCGAATCAAGCTCATTTTTACCATCAGCTTTAACAGACATAGGAGTGTTTACAAAACCCGGCGCAATTGTATTGGCTAAAATATTCCTGGGTGCCAGTTCAATGGCCAGGGAGCGGGTAAACTGGGTAATAGCGGCCTTTGCCATCCCATACGCAGAACTTCCGTATGCTACCCTGCAATAGTGAATGGAGGTTAACTGGATAATACGGCCGTTATCTTTTAATAAGGGTACTAATAACTTACAGGCCTTTACCGAGCCATACATCATTACTTGTACAGAGTTATCCCAGTCAGAAAAATCAGAATCAATTATCGGCGTACACTCTGAAATGCCAACGCAATTAACCAATACATCATATTTGCCAAACACCTCTTTAACCTTTTCCGCTAATTTTTCCAGATCAGTATAGTTTCGCACATCAACTCCGCAGGCAGCATGTCCTTCTCCCTTCAATTGATTAACTGTGGCTGTACATTCATTTATATTTAGCGCGGCAACCAAAACCCGCCATCCTTCCATTGCAAAGCGCACGGCAGTTGCTTTACCTATACCCGAAGATCCGCCCAATACAATGATCTTTTCTCTCATCATTATCTATATTATTAATATGTAGCCCTGCCTCCAGAAATGTCAAATACAAACCCGGTAGAAAAACTTGACTCTTTAGATACTATCCAGGCCGCAATAGCAGCAACCTCTTCTACCGTCCCTAAACGCTTCATGGGTATTTTATCAAGCATGTATTTCATTTGTTCAGGGGCGGTATCCGCATTCATTGCGGTTTTAATAACAGCCGGCGCAAGGCCGTTTACCGTTATGCCGGTTTGCGCATATTCTTTACCAATGCCTTTAACCAAACCGATAACCCCGGCCTTCATTGATGTATAGCCAGCCATAAACGGGTTGCCATCTTTACCGGCCATTGATGAAAATAACAGGATACGCCCGTAGTTTTTTTTCTCCATCGCTTTAACGGCATATTTAGTCATCAGAAATGCCCCCCTGAGGTTGATGTTGTATATCTTGTCAAAATCAGCCAGGTGATAATCTGTTATCCTGGTGTTGGTTGGGCCAACAATACCGGCAGCATTAACCATAATATCAATCCGGCCAAATTTATTTTCAACGTGTTGAATAGCTTCCTGCACATCATCCTCAGATGAAATGTCGACAGTATAACCTATAGCTGCAGCGCCTTTTGTAATAAGTCCATCAACAGTTTTTTTCAGCAACACTTCATTAATATCAAACAGGGCAACTATTCCTCCTTCTGAGGCTATGCGTTCTGCTATACCTTTGCCAAGGCCATCGGCGCCGCCTGAAATTACAGCCACCTGATTTTCAAATCGTTTCATATCCATTTATGCATTTATACATATTTGTTTCTGGTTTCCCAGGTTCTCAATACTTAATTCAACTACATCACCCGCTTTTAAAAACTGTGGCGGATTTTTACCCATACCTACTCCGGGCGGCGTACCGGTACATATAAGGTCTCCGGCTTCAAGCGTCATAAACTGAGATAGGTAGTGTACAATATGATAACAATTAAAAACCATGAAACTGCTATTGCCTTTTTGCATAAGAATATTATTTACACTTAGTGACATGGTTAGCTGGTGTACATTTTCTAATTCGTCAGCAGTTGCCAAAAATGGTCCTAATGGATTAAAATTATCACAGGATTTCCCTTTTGTCCATTGGCTGCCCCGCTCTAATTGAAAACTTCTTTCAGATACATCGTTGGCTATACAATAACCTGCAATATAATTTTTGGCATCTTCAACAAATTCTAAGTAACGGGCATCTTTACCTATTACTACACCTAATTCTACCTCCCAATCTGTTTTTTGGCTATTTCTTGGGATGATGATATTATCATAAGGACCTACAACTGTATTGGCTCCTTTTTGAAACACAATTGGTTCCTGCGGAAGCGACATACCTGATTCAGCGGCATGGTCAGAATAAGTTTAAACCAATGCAGATCACTTTGCCCGGACGGGCCACACATGAACCCCAGCGCACATTTTCAGCAACATCAGCGCAGGATGCCAGATCAGTTATGCCTTCTTTTATCCTATTCAAGCCATTTTTTCGAAAGCAATCTCTGTCCCAGTCATTAAACAGTCCGGAAACATCTTTGCGCTTCCCATTGTTATCTAAAATGCCCGGTTTTTCTTTACCCGGTTCACCAAATCGAATTAATTTCATATAATTAATTTGCTAAGCATCAAATTCATTTGCAGGTATTCCTTTAAAACCACAATTCCGTATCACAAAAAGTGATCCTGCCAACGGCTGTTCTTTCAATTCATCTTCACTTAGTTCCTGCATTGCAGAGGTGATATACATGTCAGTCAATTCCTTACCCCCAAAGGTGCACGACGTAACCTTGGATACAGGTAATGAAAAACTGAATAGCTTCTCTCCGGTTACGGGATCCCAACGGCTTACCTGCCAGCCACCCCAGTGGGCTATCCAAAGGTTGCCGTTGTTATCAATGGTCATTCCATCCGGCAACCCATCTTCTTTGGGTATTTTAAAGGCTATTTTCCTATGGCTAATATTTCCCGTCACCCTGTCATATTGAAAGGATGTAACCTCGGATGTCGGTGTATCAATATGATAAAGCACCAGGTGATCCGGGCTCCATGCCAATCCATTTGAAATAGTGATGGCATCTGCTTTCTTTTTAATTATTTTTTGTTTGTTTATTATATAAAGGCTCCCTGCCTCATGCTCATTTGAACAGGCCATTGTTCCTGCCCAAAACCTTCCTTCCGGGTCGCATTTTCCATCATTAAAACGATTGGCGGGTAAATGCCATTCGGGGTTTCCGATCATTTTTACAGTTCCGGTTTTACGGTCGATAAAACCAAACCCGTTTTTTAACGCCCCCATGAACCCGCCGCTTTTGCATATAGCAATAGCGCCCACCATCTGATTAACAGTTATCGTACTATGTTTTTTTCGATCGGGCGAATATTCATGAATATCTCCTTTTAAAATATCGATCCAGCATATTACATTGGTTTTAGCGTCCCATACAGGGCCTTCTCCCAATAGGCACTGATACGGGACAACAACTTCTATTTTAATTGCGGCATTATTGCTCATATCGCTATTAATGAGAATCACGGGTAATTTTACTCCCTGAAGTGCCAACTAAATAATCCATATCTGCACCTAAATGGGCTTGCTGAACATGGTCAATATATAATTTAACATATCCCCTGTCTGCTAACGGGGGTAAAGGCTTAAATTTAGACCTTCTTCGCTGTAGCTCTTCATCACTTAAAGCCACGTTAAGCGACCTGTTAACAACATCCAGCGTTATTACATCGTCATTTTCTATCACTGCAAAATTTCCACCTTGCGCTGCTTCGGGCGAAACATGTAATACCACTGTTCCAAAACCCGTCCCGCTCATTCTGCCGTCAGAGATGCGAACCATGTCTGTAACTCCCATTTCTAATAGTTTTTTAGGTATACCCATATTACCAACCTCCGGCATACCGGGGTACCCTTTTGGACCTACATTTTTTAATATCAAAATACTATTTTCGTCCACTTCTAATTCCGGGCTGTCAATCCTTGCCTTAAAATCTTCTATGTTATCAAATACAACCGCTTTACCTGTGTGCTGCATTAAATGGGGACTTGCCGCCGAAGGTTTGATCACCGCTCCCGATTCGCACAGGTTACCTTTTAAAATGGCAAGCCCGGTCATTTGGTTAAAAGGTTTATCAGTTGTTGTCAGCACATCTGTATTATAACTTACGGCTTCGTTATAATTAGCTGATATGGATTTCCCGTTTACGGTTATTGCTTCCCTGTGCAGCAGATGATCCAGCGCCTTTAAAACAACGGGCAAGCCGCCTGCATAAAAAAGGTCTTCCATGAAATATTTACCCGATGGCTGCAAATTGGCGATGAGCGGAATATTAGCAGACAAATGATCGAAATCCTGTAGCTCCAGCGGAACGCCAATCCTGCCGGCAATAGCTAAAAGATGTATCACAAAATTGGTTGAGCCGCCTATAGCCGCATTTACCATAATCGAATTTTCAAAAGCCTGGCGGGTAAGTATATCTGATAGTTTCAAATCCTCCCTAACCATTTCTACAATGCGCAGGCCCGAAAGTTGTGCAAGCACTTTTCTACGGGAATCTGCCGCAGGTATAGCCGCGTTAGCGGGTAATGATAATCCTAATGATTCTACCATGCAAGCCATAGATGAAGCTGTGCCCATTACGGCACAATGTCCCTGACTGCGGCACATAGCAGCTTCAATGCTAACCAATTCATCTTCCTGTATTTTTCCGGCGCGTATAGCATCATGATAGCGCCACACATCACTGGTACCAATATGGTTTCCTTCATAGCGGCCGGTTAACATTGGGCCGCCTGATACAACAATAGTTGGCAGGTTTACACTGGCGGCACCCATTACCAATGATGGCGTGGTTTTATCGCAACCACATAGCAATACAACGCCATCAAGTGGATTGGCCCTGATAGATTCTTCTACATCCATACTAGCCAAATTGCGGTATAGCATGGCTGTAGGTTTCATCAGCGTTTCTCCCAATGACATAACAGGAAATTCTACCGGGAAGCCACCTGCTTCCAGTACTCCTCTTTTCACCGATTCTGCCAGCTCCCTGAAATGCGCATTGCAAGGTGTCAGTTCGCTCCAGGT
>DHIR01000272.1:0-205 GCA_002403905.1 Mucilaginibacter sp. UBA4741 | reverse complement strand
GCAAGGTGTCAGTTCGCTCCAGGTGTTACATATTCCTATAACTGGTTTGTTCTTAAACTCATAGTCTGGTATACCTTGGTTTTTCATCCACGCGCGGTATATAAAACCATCTTTCCCTTTACGCCCAAACCACTCGCTGCTTCTTAATCCTTTATTTGTCGGCATGTATATATTTTGTTTATTTAAGAGCCTGTTTAAATTTTAT
>DHIR01000231.1:28036-28247 GCA_002403905.1 Mucilaginibacter sp. UBA4741 | reverse complement strand
CTTGCACATAATTTTCGGGCAGCATGGCAACAGCGCCGGGGTTAAATAGTACTGAGGCTCCGTCCTGTAATAATCCTGTACCTGTATGACCCATGCCAATTTGCTTTTGTCCGTGCAAATTAACCTGGAAACCCTGTGCCATACCCAAAAATGGGAACAGCATCATTCCGATAAATAATATTCTTCTCATAAAATTTTAGAGATTAGGTCC
>DHIR01000231.1:27581-27785 GCA_002403905.1 Mucilaginibacter sp. UBA4741 | reverse complement strand
CATAAAATTTTAGAGATTAGGTCCCTATTGGTTTATATACAAACATAAATAAATTTACGCAGTGTAACTATTTTGCTACATTAATTATTGCACCATTTTTTCAATAAAACTTTCGGAGAAAGTTATTCGGAAGTACATGTGATATTGTAATACAACCTTGCCAGAGTTGACTACGCCCGCGTATCATTACCATTATAAATGCTC
>DHIR01000231.1:0-27476 GCA_002403905.1 Mucilaginibacter sp. UBA4741 | reverse complement strand
GTATCATTACCATTATAAATGCTCAAATAGCTTTCATAACGGGATAGTTCTATCTTTAGTAAATGGCATAATTCTCTTATCATCAATCTGGATTTATAATATCTCCGCTGTTATTGTACGCTCTAATATGTCCATGTTCTTCCACAAAAACTAATTCATCAGAGTCGTCATAAACAGTCCATTTATCAGTAGGATTATTCCAAATAATATTCTCATCGATAATAGTGCCTGCTACATTTATTATTCTGTATTTATATCTGTTTTCACATTTATCAAGCACTTCAATGAATTCCGCTCGATCAAAATCTAATAGCCCTTTGTCAATAGTATCTTTGATGATAGCAAAGTTTTCTTCGTCGCCGTTGAATCTAACAGTAGGATAAAACAATCCAGAAAATTTATTACCAGTTATGTCTTTTAAATGAACTTTAGCAATTGCTATCGTCAATTTATATAAATAATCATTTATTTCTGAAATAGGTTGGCAGAAAGTTTTCGCCAAGAAATCTGCTACAATGTAATTGACTTCTCCAAATCGGGCATCGTCGTTTAATGGCAATCTAGAAGATGATAATCTCTCAAAATTTGATCTTGTGTAACCAACATTATTAAATAGTAAACTATTATTAGTAATCCAACTTGAAAGAACCAGTTTATCACCCGGCTTAATATTTAATTCATAAAAAACTGCTTTCCTAGAACTTGCAGCATAAAACAGTTGTTCCCCCTCTGCACTAGCTCGATTAAGTTTAGCTTTGTCCTCTGGTGGATATATAATATCTTTATATAATTTAGGCTGTTCGGAATAAAAAACCCCTCGATATAACAAAAGACCAGGATTAAAGTTACACGCCTCTACTCCGTAGCCAATTGCCATCTGATCGATGCAAACTGCCAAATCTTCTACGGTTGCATTTTTCATCTCAACAACATTTAGTTGTTCAACTAATAAATTGAACTTATCAATATCTAAAATTGGTTTCAATTTATTCATCTAGTATTAATTCAGCTTAAATCCAAATAATTTACGCCCTGGTATCATTACCATTATAAATGCTCAAATAACTTTCATAACGGGATAATTCTATCTCACCATTTTCAAGCGCTGCCAATACAGCGCAGCCGGGCTCATTTATGTGTCGGCAATTATTAAAGCGGCAATTATGCATGCGCGAGCGCATCTCGGGGAAGTAGCGACCCAGTTCATGCTTTTCGATATCTATTACACCCAGTTCGCGTATGCCGGGGGTATCAATAATGAAGCCACCCTGTGGTAGTTCAAACATTTCGGCGAAGGTGGTGGTGTGGGTGCCTTTGTCGCTCCATTCAGAAACCTCGCTGGTGCGTAGTTCCAAATCAGGTAATAAGGCGTTGATCAGGCTGGATTTGCCAACGCCCGAGTGACCGGAAAACAAGGTTACTTTATCTTTCAGCAGATCCAGCACCTGGCTAATATTAGTGCCTTCTAAAGCTGATACCTCAAAACAGGGATAGCCAATATTTTCGTAAACGGCTTTATAATCGGCCAGTATATCTAAGCCTTCATCGCTAAAAAGGTCCAGCTTATTATAGATCAGTCTGGCGGGGATATCATAAGCCTCGGCAGTAACCAAAAAACGGTCAATAAAACCTAACGAGGTGCGTGGCGAAGCCAGGGTAACCACCAATAAGGCCTGGTCTAAATTAGCGGCAATGATCTGCCCCTGCTTGGACAGATTAATGGATTTACGAATGATATAATTTTTACGCTGATGCAAATTGGTTATCACACCGGTTTGCTGCTCGGGCTCCAGATCAAAATCAACCACATCGCCAACGGCTAACGGATTTGTAGTGGTAATACCCTTTATGCGGAACTTGCCTTTTATACGGCAATCGTATCTTTCCCCTTCAGGCGTTTGCACCTGGTACCAGCTTCCGGTTGATTTTGTTATTAGTCCCTGCATTAAAGTGACAAAATTACTTTAATACTTTCGTTTAAACGATTTATTGCTTCGCCATCAAGATTTCCTACTCGGCCTATAAATCTACTTTGATCTATTGATCGTATTTGATCGCATAATATATACGATTTCTTCAGTAAGCCATTATTAGGTGTTGGGGCAATTGATATCCTTATTAAAGAAACACCTTCTCTATGTTGAGAAGAAATTGCACAAACTATAAAAGATTCATGCCCAGATTGATTTAGCAAATTTGATTGTAAAATCACAACAGGTCGCATTTTACCTGGCTCACTTCCAACAGAAGGATCAAGTTTTGCGATCCAAATTTCATATTGTTTAGGATAGCTATTAGTCATTTAAATATTTTTGCAAATCTTGCAATGAAGCAGTCTCAAATTCTTGCTTAAGCTCTTTATCAGGATCAAATTTCTTTAAAAGTGTAACTTCTTTTGCAATTTGCTCCTCAAGCGCTTTTCGTTTCTGCCATTGGTTATATTGCTCAATGGCTTTTTTTATATAATTTGACCGACTCGTTTTTTCGGCTTTTACGCGCTCATCCGTTTCTGCAAACAGATTATCATCTAGTTTTAAAAGAATACTTTTCATGATTATATCTATTTATATATCAAATATAGATATACTTTTTTATATACAGTAAATAATTTTTATTTTATCCTTGCTTATTAAAAAAATATCTACTTACTTTACAGACATTATATGAAACTGATAAACACAACACCAACAACGACTACAACCACCGGCAAAAGCCCGGGAGGAAGATAATCGTATGGTATAAAACATAAAAATAAAAACCACATGAACGCCTTCCTCCAAACAGAGGAAGGCGTTTTTATTTTAAATAACCCTGTAATGAAGATCTTAAAATTTGGCGGGACATCCGTAGGTTCGGCTCAAAGTATTCAAACCCTGTTAAACATTCTCCATAAGGAGAATGAGGTTAAAGCCGGTGCAGATCAGCCGGTAGTTGTATTATCGGCTATGAGCGGCGTAACCAACCTGCTTATTGCTATGGCAGAAGATGCCGCCAAAGGCAATGATTTTGCCCCGCAATTGGCCGATCTGGAAAAACGCCATTTCGAGATTGTAAAAGCGCTGTTAGAAATTCGGGATCAAAACCCGGCTTTAACCCGCCTGAAAATCAACTTTAATCATTTAGAAGAATTGCTGCAAGGCATATTAACCTTACGCGAGCTTACACCAAAAACCCGCGACCTTGTATTAAGTTATGGCGAGCGCTGCTCAACCTTAATGATCAGCAAGATTGCGGCCCAATATATGCCGGCGGTTTTTGTGGATGCATCAGAAATTATAAAAACCGATAGCTCATTCGGGCAAGCCAAAGTAAATACCGAGTTAACCGAACAATTGATCCGTGGGCTTTACCAGGAAAATAAAGGCAAAGTGCTATTTGTTACCGGCTTTATAGCCAGTAATGACGAGGGACAGATAACAACCCTGGGCCGTGGCGGCAGTGATTACACCGCAGCTATATTCGGCGCGGCGCTTAATGCCGGCGAAATACAGATATGGACAGACGTTAACGGCATGATGACCGCCGACCCGCGTATGGTTAAAAAAGCATTCTCGCTAACCGAGCTTACTTATACCGAAGCGATGGAATTATCCTACTTCGGCGCGAAGGTTATCTACCCGCCAACCATGATACCGGCTTTTTTAAAGAAGATCCCTATCGTTATAAAAAATACTTTCGAGCCGGATTTTGAGGGGACTATTATTCAGCATGTTTGCAAGCCATCCAACCTGGCTATAAAGGGTATATCGTCAATCAATAACATCAGTATATTAAATGTGGAGGGTAGCGGCATGGTGGGTAAATCTGGCTTTAGCGGCAGGTTGTTTTCTTTGCTGGCGCGAGAGCAGATCAACGTGATATTAATTACGCAATCATCATCAGAACATAGCATAACCTTTGCCGTATCGCCGGGTGATACCGAACGTGCGCGCCAGGTAATTGAGCAGGAATTTGAACTGGAGCTACTCGCCAAAAAACTGGAACATGTAGATATAGAAAAGGACCTGGCCATACTAGCCGTAGTTGGCGAGAACATGAAGGAAACTCCGGGTGTATCCGGCAAGTTATTTCATTCGTTAGGCCGTAATGGTGTTAATGTTAGGGCAATTGCACAAGGCTCATCAGAATACAATATATCCGTTATCGTTTCATCGCATGACCTGGCTAAAGCCTTAAACGCGGTGCATGATGCGTTTTTTGTTCAGCTAACTAAAACGCTTCATGCCTTCTGTTTAGGCACCGGCAACATTGGCAAAACGTTATTTAAACAGTTAAACGGCCATACCCAGTTCTTGCATGACAACAACGGCATACAGGTTAAAATAGCCGGCATAAGTAATACCCGTAAAATGGTTTTTAATGAAGATGGCATATCGTTAGATAATTGGGAGCAAACACTTGATCAATCAAACGAACAAGCCGATCTACCGGCCTTCATTGCCAAAATGAAAGACTTGAATCTGCCTAACTGCGTGTTTATCGACAATACCGCCAGCCCTAAACCTATTACTTTTTATGAGGAGATTTTAAAGTCGACCATATCTATAGTTACCTGTAATAAGATCGGCAACTCGGGATCATACGAACAATACAAAACTTTTAGGGACAGCGCCCGTCAACATGGGGTTGATTTCTTTTACGAAACCAATGTCGGAGCAGGTTTACCTATTATCCGCACACTAAAAGATTTGATGAATAGTGGCGACAGGGTACAAAAGATAGAGGCCATATTATCTGGTACGATCTCTTTCCTGTTCAACAATTTTAAAGGCGACGCCAATTTTCATGACACCGTTAAACTGGCGCAAGAAAAAGGTTATACCGAACCCGACCCTCGCGATGACCTGCGTGGTACTGACTTTATGCGCAAAATGTTAATCCTGGCCCGCGATGCAGGTTATGCCCTGGAATCATCGGATGTATCTATACAAAGCATGTTGCCGCAAGCCAGCCTAGACGCAACCAGTGTTGATGATTTTTACCAAACGTTAATAACCGAAGATACCTACTTTGCCGATATTAAAAATCGCGCGGAAGCAGATGGAAAAGTTTTAAGATATATTGGCAAGTTGGAAGATGGCAAAGCATCCATTACCTTAGAAATGGTTGATGAGAACCACCCTTTCTATATGTTATCCGGCAGTGATAATATTATATCATTTACTACCGACAGGTACAAAGAGCGTCCGCTGGTTGTTAAAGGCCCCGGCGCAGGTGCCGAAGTTACCGCCGCTGGCGTATTTGCAGATTTGATAAATGTAGGGGCCAATTAGCACTAGCTCTCACCCCCCAGCCCCCTGAAGGGGGAGTTTTTGAAGAATAATATGGAAAATAATATACAAGAAAATAAAGCAGCCATCCAAGCTCCCCCTTTAGGGGGCGGGGGGGGCTTGAGTTCCAGTATTTCAGTTTTTGCCCCGGCAACTGTTGCTAACGTGGTATGCGGATTTGATGTGCTGGGTTTCGCGGTCAATGCGCCGGGCGACGAAGTGATCATGCGTGTCACCAATAAACCGGGCATCACCATAAGTAAAATTACCGGCGATGATGGCCGCCTGCCAATGGATCCGGCTAAAAACACGGTGAGCGTTAGTGTTAAACATTATCTGGAAAGCATTGGCCGTACCGACTTAGGTTTGGATATCGAGCTACATAAAAAAATGCCAATAGGTAGTGGACTTGGCTCAAGCTCGGCAAGTACGGTTGCGGGTTTATTTGCTGCCAAAACTTTATTGGGCGATACCAGCGACCCGATACACCAACTACCCTTCGCCATGAAAGGTGAGGAAATGGCTTGCGGGCATGGCCATGCCGATAACGTTGCGCCTGCCTTATTTGGTGGCTTTGTATTGGTACGTAGTTATGCGCCACTTGATGTGGTACGTTTGCCACATCCAAAGGGTTTGTATTGCGCTATTGTTTTCCCTGATGTTGATGTGCCAACCCGTGAGGCCAGGCAGATCATCCGCCAAAAAATAAATATGAAAGATGCCGTTACGCAATGGGGCAATATAGCTGGTTTGGTGAGTGGCCTGTTTATGGGCGATCTGGACCTGATAGGCCGCAGCATGCAGGATGTATTGGTTGAGCCGGTGCGCTCTATGTTGATACCTGACTTTTACAAAATGCGCGAAATGGCAATGGAGTTAGGCGCTATAAGCTTTGGTATATCAGGCTCAGGGCCGTCTGTCTTTGCGTTTACAAAAGATGAAGCAACAGCACATTCCATTACCCAAAAATTACAGAACCATTTAACAACAATTAAAATAGGATCGAACGGGTACGTATCGCCAATTAATGATGCAGGGCCGAAGGTTTTGTAATGAGTGAATGAGTGAGTTTTGAATGAGTGAATGTTAAATAGACCAATAAAATAAATCCGATCCCGATAGCTATCGGGACGAACATCCGAAATCCGATATAAAGAATGAAATTCTACAGTACCAATAATACATCAAGCCGCGTAAGTTTTAAAGAAGCGGTATTTAATAGTATGCCGCAGGATAAAGGCTTGTATATGCCGGTTACTATCCCTCGGTTGGATGATAAATTTATTAATAATTTGGATAGCTATACGCTGCCAGAGATCGCTTTTCATGTAGCACAAAACTTGTTGGGTGATGATATTCCGGCTGATGACCTGAAAACTATAATTAACGATGCCATTAACTTTTATGCGCCCATTGTTAAGTTGGAAGAGGACGTATATGTGCTGGAACTTTTCCACGGACCATCACTAGCCTTTAAAGATTTTGGTGCCCGGTTTATGAGCCGCATAATGAGCTATTTTTTAGAAGAAGGCGAAAAGCAATTAGACATATTGGTAGCCACATCGGGCGATACGGGCGGTGCGGTAGCTTTGGGCTTCTTAGGAGTACCTAACACGCGTGTTACTATATTGTATCCAAAAGGCAAGGTAAGCGATATACAGGAACTGCAATTAACCACCAACGGGCAAAACATTAGAGCTTTAGAGATCGATGGTACATTTGATGATTGCCAGGCATTAGTTAAACAAGCGTTTACAGATGATGAGTTGAATGCGAAATATCGTTTAACATCAGCCAACTCTATAAACATTGCCAGATTAATACCGCAAACTTTTTACTACTTCAACGCCTACGCCCAAGCACTAAAACAAGGTAAAAATAAGATTGTATTTTCGGTACCAAGTGGCAACTTTGGCAATATAGGTGCTGGGCTATTGGCCTGGAAAATGGGTTTGCCGGTTGAGCAGTTTATTGCGGCCACTAACGCTAATGATACTGTTCCGCAGTTTTTAAAGAGTGGCGTTTATCAGCCTAAACCATCAGTAGCTACCTTATCAAACGCTATGGATGTGGGCAACCCCAGCAACTGGGTGCGCATTGCTGATATGTTTAAAGATGATATGAGTCAACTTAATAAGCTGATCACAGGCTACAGTTTTGATGATGAAGAAACTACTAAAGCCATAAACGCGGTTTACAATCACTATAAATATGTGGTTTGCCCGCATACAGCCATTGCCTGGCAAGCTTTGAAAGATTACCAGCAAGATGTACCTACCGATGAAGCCGCAGGGATATTTTTGTCTACCGCTCACCCATGCAAATTCCCGGATGTGTTTTCGGATGAAATTGCCAGCCATATTGATACTCCTGCACAGGTAAAAGAGTTACATGCTAAGACTAAAAAATCAGTAGCGTTAGGTAAGGATTTTGAAGCGTTTAAGGATTATCTATTAAACAACGCATAAGCAAAAAGGCCACTCTTTAAAAGTGGCCTTTTTGCTTATGCTATTTCCTCAACTTCTTAAACTCCGAGTCGGCGTTCCATTGCGGAAAGGTGGTTTCAAAAGCAAGGCGTTTACCTATTTTAAATATCAACTCAATATCTTCCATGCCACCATCAAGATTCCAGGTTGCCGCGTCATACTGGTCGGCTGGTTGGTGATAGCGGTTGGCGGTATAGTCGTCTTCCATTTTCTTACCATATTCTTTGCCTTTGCCTATTACATCTAATCCGCCGCTAATGGTGATAGACGGAACACCAACTTTAGCAAAGCTAAAGTGATCTGATCTAAAATAATGACCCGCTTCAGGGTGAGCTTCAGGTGCCAAATAACGGCCATCTGTTTTCAATTGTGCTTTTAAATAATCCTCCAGTTCAGATTGTCCGCTGCCTGATATGGTAACATCTTTAGTTTTGCCGATGTTGTTAATGCCATCGATATTCATATTAGCAACCGTTTTATCCAACGGATAAATGGGGTTCTCGCCATAATACTCTGATCCTAACAAGCCTTGTTCCTCTGCGGTTACAGATAAAAACACAATAGTTCTTTCGGGTGGGGTTTTCATGCTTTTAAATGCACGGGCAATCTCCAATATGGCGGCAGTACCACTGGCATTATCCAACGCGCCATTATAAATGGTATCGCCTTTTGCATCCGGTTTACCCACACCTAAATGATCCCAATGCGCGCTGAAAATAATGTATTCATCAGGGTGCTTGGTACCGGTAATTTTAGCAATAACATTATGCGACTTATTGAAAATCACTTTAGCTTTAAGCGTAGCCGATAGTTTAACGCCCATATCAAAACCTTTAAAGCCACGGTTATTTGCTGTATGCAGTACGCTGGTATCTTTACCGCCGGCCTGCAGTATTTTAACCGCGCTTTCGTGTGTTACCCAGCCTTGTAGCGCTAGTTGGTAAGCATGGCTTGCTCTTTTATCTAAGTACAGTTTAACACCTCCGTTAGAGTTTTGTACAACATGGAACGGGTAGGATGCAGCATCTGTATTATGCACTATGATACAACCTTTAGCACCCTGGCGGGCAGCCTCTTCAAACTTGTAGGTCCAGCGGCCATAGTAGGTCATGGCTTTGCCTTTAAACATGGTGGTATCGCCGGTTTCAAAGCCGGGATCGTTTACCATTACCATAACCACCTTGCCTTTAACATTAAGACCGGCATAATCATCCCACTTATATTCGGGCGCTATTACGCCGAAACCGGCAAATACTATATCATCGTTATTTAGGGTTTGTACGGTGTCGGTCCTTTCGGTCCATAGTACAAAGTCGTCCATGTTTTTTAGTTCGAAGCTTCCTTTTGCCGATTGTACTTTAAGCGGCGAAACAGATTTCGGGCTTATCTCGACCATGGGTACATCCTGCAAATAGCTGCCGCTATTGCCAGGCTCCAAACCCATACCTTTGTAGGTGTTTTGCAAAAAGGCGATAGATTTTTCTTCGCCTACAGTAAATGGCCTGCGGCCTTTAAACTCGTCCGAAGAAAGCGTTACGATATGTTTGATAAGACTGTCCTTGCTAAATGCTGATAGTCCATCCTGCTCATCAATAGGTTTGTTTTGATTACAGGAAAAAGCCAGTATAGCGGTACCGGCTAATAGCAAGCGGGAAATAATTTTGACCATGTTAATTTTGATTTTAACGAATATATGAATTTACCCAATGGCTTTATTAATTTTGGTTTTAAATTAGCGCGATGATAAAAAAAACCTTTCTTCAAATCCCATTATGTTTATTGGCTTTTATGGCTATTACCGGCTGTGGCAACGGCAGCAGATTCGACAGGCAAAAATGGAGCTATGGCGATGGGCTTGATTATCCCTTGCGTAATGAAATTTTGGATGATCTGTTAAAAAATCACCATATAAAGGGACTTAATTACCGGCAGATCATCGACTCGTTAGGAAGCCCGCAGCGGCGCGATTCGCTTAAGTTTACCTACCAGATCCAGGATGATAGTTATGAGTTTACCCGTAAGAAACCGGCTCATAAAAAGAACCTTATTGTATACTTTAGTAAAGATTCAATAGCGGTACGGACCGAGGTTTACGACCATACCGACAAAGAGAAGAAGAAATAGCTGTTTACGTTGTACGTTTGACGTAATACGTTTTACGTTGGCTATTATTGCTGTACCAAATTGAATGTCTCCCAGTGATACACATTGGTACACCTGTTTACACATGTGTGTGGTAATCAGCAAATTGATTTCAGGAATTTGATTTCATGATACAGTTTGGTACACTTTTACTGACTTTTAAGTAAGTTTTTACGCACCTGTTTAGTGACGAAATAGTGTCACCAAAGTTATCAGATTTAGTTGTATTTACCCCCCAAAGAAGTTTTACGAACCGGGTGCCGGATGGTTTTTATACGCTTGACATTGCCGCTGTTTATGCACCTGTAACCACCATTTGTGCAGGTGTTGTGAGCGTATATCTGCTAAAAACCACCTATTTTTAACACCTTTTATGCATACTCATTGGTGCCTTAACTACAACCACCCCACCGGTTAAAAAACTTAACTTAAAATGTGGTGACAAACTAGCGCCCCATTTTGTTGGGCCATGTTGCCGTACTTTGTAATGCAGGGCGAAGTGATAGTAATTATCAGGGCGTTGCGGCACGAGTACACCACGCTTTTGCCAACGCTGCAACTCGCGCTAGAGGGGGGGGGTTACACAGCGGGTCTATAATACGCGAATGACTGAGGGGGTAGTATATTAAAATCGTTTTTAAGATTCTTCGGCTCTTTATATTTCTTTATATTTTTTATCTTAATTGCATAACCATCTACTTTTTCTTCGAAATATTTAAAGAAAAAATGCTCTGATATGCCTGATTCTTTGTGTGTTAACTCCCACAATTTATTTTTTTCAAACTTTAGTATTTCATCTATTTCAAATTCACCTATCACTTGTTGAACAGGGGACGAGGCATATACAATAATTTTACTTATTGATGGGTTTTTAAAAATCGACTTTCTAAATTCAAACAATTTGGTGCCGTCAAAAATTTTAAAAGCGAACTCTGGCTTAATCGATAATATTACTTTCATTTGTTTTTAGAATATTTCACAATATTATTAAAATCATTTCTACTTATAGCTCTAAATCCTCGCGGCATGTCTTTTATATCTGGTATAACTCCATTTTCATTAAGCCACTTCAAATTCGGACGCCTCTTAAATGACCCCGCATAGAGAAAATTAACAATGAAAGGGCGGCTTTGTGGATATTTATTCCATTGCCCACGTAATTCTTCGTCGGTAAATACGCTTCTTTTACGGCATAGTTTAATAAATGTTTCCTCATTAGGTATGTCAGTAATTACAGATTCAACTATGCCAACCGTAGTTGCTACTCCAGCATAAATGCCACCCGTTCTATAAAAGACAATTAAATCTCCACTATTTAAATTACGTTCATGTGAACGCGATACATATACCTTACTAATCGCATTACGATGAGGTTCATTTTCAACAAAATCTTTAGGGCTTTCTGTACGCAGAATCGAATCGGGAAATAGTTCAGTATGATAAATCGGATGTATAGGAACTATAAATACATCTGAATCTTGTATACTGGCAGGGAATGTTACTTTTGGTAAACTACGATTAGGTGTAACGCTACCCCCAAATGATTTTACATAAACTTTTTCAATTCCATTGATTGTTTTTTTCTCACCATGATGCTCAAATCCAAACTCTTCTAACAATGATATTAATCTTAATTGATCAGAACTTTTATCAAAAATAGTTACATATATCTCCTCAACTTTGTTTATGGTCGCATTATCAAAAATTATTTTTAAAAAGCGCTCACCTATTTTAAACCCGTTAGCTGTAACTTTAAAAGTACCTATTTTTAACCTTTTTTTAGGGACGAAAGGCGGGTTGATATCTGAATAACTTTCTTTATCATTTTCAACTTTGATATATAAAAAGGCACATAGCGTCTCTGCGTGATAACAAACATATGATAGCTCGTCAGATTTTTTGTTAAACCAGGTATCAAATTCTTTATAATCTGACCGAAAACCATCAAAAAAGTTATTCCCTAAGTCAATCTCTCCAAAATAGGCTTTTTTAACAGCTAAAACTTTATAATCAATTAAATCAGGGTTTTCTGATGACACTTTTTCAAGGAACTCGTCAATCTTAAATACTTTGTTTGAGATATTAAGTTCCTTCGCTTTTTTATGAATCTTTTTATCTTCCGAAATTAAATACTCTACTCGACCAGCGTAAACCTCATTGAGTATCTTAGTATCTATAGCATCGTTATCAGTCGTATCATACTTTTCACTGATTAATTTGATTTCCTCAGTTATTGGAGCTGTCGTTTTTAGAACATGATAATTCTCTATTTTTATGTTCATCACATCAACAGCACCTTTGTTGTTGAATTTATTTAATTCTTCTACTGTAAGAGGATGAATACATTTTTCAATTTTTAATTTGTCTAACCAGTAAAACAATATTCCAATACCGTCATTTTGAATTTTATCGGACTCCCTATGGATTATGATATTAGTGTCTAGTAACGCTCTCATTATATTGGTTTAAGATGTTGGTATAATTAAGAGAATACTCAGTTTTACTAAACCGAAATAGTTTTATTTTTAATACATCAGAAAGTTCTTGAGCATACTCCATTTCTAATTTCTGCATATGAGATAACGATTCATATGTATAGCTCTTTTGATCTCTACTTTGAAGTCCATTCAAAACGTCATCCAAATTGCCTGTTATAATAGTAAGACTTAGGGGGTTAATAATCTTGAATGTTTCAGAAGGGATTTTAGTCGCAATACCGTTAGCATCGAATAAACAAAAATGGCCATCCAATATATAATAATTGTGAGGCGTTACTAAGTTATTTAATCCAGAAATAAGTCTATCCTGAGTACCGGGTATATTGGTCACTTTCTTATTCTTCTCATCAACGTTTATATCTTTCCATTTTAAGACATCGCTTGCGGAAAGATAATTAATATCAAGGTCAACACATAATTGTTTGCAAATTGTGCTCTTGCCAACTCCATGTATGCCACCAACAAATAGTATGTTTTTAAGATTCATCAATTGATGTGATTGATTAAGGTTCTATAAATATAATAATTATTAAGATTATTCATAACTACCTTATAATTAAATTACTTTTCACTTCTGCTGTCCGAAGTCATCAGCATTTGGACAGCGGAGACTTGCACAGCCGCTTTATACCCTTTAGCCTGTGCACCTTAATACTTCCAAACTTTTAGTTAGCTTTAACATATCCTGTATATGACAGCACAACTAAATATAATACCCGTTACCCTGTTTGCCCAATACCTGAAACAGGCCGGTAGCAATTTAGAAGCAGCTTTTAATAATTTGAAAGATGCAGAAATATCAACGGCGACATTTAGTTATTATATAGCGGTATCGGCCATAACCTCGTCGCGCATTGAGGGCGAGCGAATGGAGGTGGATAGCTACCTAAAACATAAAATGCTTAACCTGGAGTATCAGCCCGACCTGGTACAAAAGCCTGACGACCTGTACCAGGCCTACCTGTTTGCACAGCAAAACCAATTAACCGCCGCTAATTTTTTAGCCGCACACAAACTAATTGCCGCACACCTGTTACCTGCAAATAAGCAGGGCGCTTTGCGTATGGGCAATATGGTGGTTATGGAACATAATACCGGCCGGATCCAATTTGAGGCTGCAATGCCCGGGGAGGTAGCAACACAACTGGACTTGCTTTGGGCCGATATAGAAACGCTAAAAACACTGCAACTTACCCACGCCGAGGTTTTTTATTTTGCAGCATTTATTCACTTGTTGTTTGTGTGCATCCACCCTTTTGAAGATGGTAACGGACGCGCCGGGCGCTTGTTAGAGAAATGGTTCATTGCCCAAAAACTTGGCCCCAAAGCCTGGTACCTGCAAACCGAACTGAATTATTATACCAACGTTAACCTCTATTATAAAAACCTTAACAGGCTGGGGATATTTTACAACGAGTTAAATTATAACCAGGCCATTCCTTTTTTATTAATGCTGCCTAACGCTTTTACTGTTTAATGTATTTGTCATTGTTGTAAGCGTAGCGTGGCAATCGCAAGGAGAAAAGCGTAGACACTGCAGCGTGCGATTGCCACACTCGTACCTCGTTCGCAATGACAAATTAGTTAGAAACAAAAGAGCCGCTCTGAAATTCAGGGCGGCTCTTTTGTACTGTTCTAAAATATCGCTTCTGCTATCCGTTTAGTAGGGCCAGGGTTTCCCATGGTATAGAAATGCAGCACCGGCGCGCCAACTTTTATCAGCTCCTTACATTGATTGATCATAAACGCTATACCCACCTCTTTAACTTCGGCTTCTGATTTGCAGGCGTGTACCGCGTCACTCAAATCTTCGGGTATATCAATATGAAATATCTTTGGCAGGTTGATTAATTGTTTTGACGAAGTGATGGGCTTCAATCCCGGAATAATCGGCACATTAATACCATTATCGCGACAGTTTTTTACAAACTCAACGTATTTGCTATTGTCATAAAACATCTGGGTTACTATAAAAGTAGCGCCATTATCTATTTTTTGCTTTAGATATTTAAAGTCGGTTTTAAGGTTAGGTGCCTCAAAGTGTTTTTCAGGGTATCCGGCAACGCCGATACAAAAGTCGGACTTTACCGCTTCATGATCTTCGTGCAGGTAGTTGCCTTTGTTCATGTTAGTTACCTGCTCTAAAAGATCAGTAGCAAAATTATGGCCTCCCGGAGTTGGTATAAATGATGATTCTGTTCTACGGGCATCGCCACGCAAAACCAATACATTTTCGATACCTAAAAACTGTAGGTCAATCAATGCGTATTCGGTTTCTTCCTTAGTAAAACCACCACAAATTAAATGCGGAACAGCATCAACCTTATACTTGTTCATTATAGCCGCGCATACCGCCACCGTACCCGGGCGTTTGCGATAGCTTACTTTCTCCAGCAAACCGTTAGGGTGTTCTTTATAAACATGGTCCTCGCGCGATGAGGTAACATCAATAAATGGCGGTTTAAATTCCATTAAAGGATCAATGGCGTTGTAAATGCCTTGTATGCTTTGACCCTTTATGGGTGGTAATAATTCAAAAGAGAAAAGCGTTTTGCCTTTGGCGTTTGTTATATGTTCGGTAATCTTCATTGTTTAGTATCAAGTAGTTAGTATCAAGTAGCAAGATTACTTAATACAGGGATATTTTTTTATGTATTTAGACTTTTTTGCAGTCCGGATATCATTTTTTGTATTTCGATAATAGCGGCACAAATATTCTCTGATTTTTCTATGGTTATGTAATTAAATTCTCTGGCGATGATTGTTTGAGTTTCCAATTCAAATGACGACCCCAGTGCAATGTTAAGAAATTGATGCAGTTCCTTATTAGATTTTCTTCCGCAACCCTCAGCAATATTAGAAGGAATAGAAACAGCAGAACGAGTCATTTGAGAAATTAATCCAAATTTTTCTTCAGACGGAAAAGTTCGTGTCAAGATAAATATGGCTTTAGTTATTTCTATTCCAGCTTTCCAAACTTTTAGCTCCTTAAAATTATGCATCTATTGTCTTACTACTTGATACTAGTTACTTGATACTAATCAATAATTTAGATTCGGCCCCAACCAACGTTCTACAGTTTCTACAGACATATTTTTTCTAACTGCATAATCCTCTATCTGATCTTTACTGATCTTATTCAAACCAAAATATCTTGATTGCGGATGCGCGAAATAAAACCCGCTTACAGATGCTGCCGGTGTCATGGCTAAACTTTCGGTTAAGTGCATGTGGGCATTATCTTCCGCTTTTAACAGCTCAAATAAGGTTATCTTTTCGGTATGCTCGGGGCAAGCGGGATAACCCGGTGCCGGGCGGATACCCTGGTATTCTTCTTTAACCAGTTCTTCAACCGTTAACTCTTCGCCGGCAGAATAACCCCAGTATTCTTTACGTACCAACTCGTGCATTTTTTCGGCAAAGGCCTCGGCTAACCTATCAGCAAGGGCTTTAGCCATGATGCTGTTATAATCATCATAATCCTTCTCGAATTTGGCAACTAATTCATCGCAACCTATCCCGGTTGTAACCGCGAAGCCGCCGAAATAATCGGCAACACCGCTTTCTTTTGGCGCAACAAAATCAGACAGCGCATAGTAAGGCTCGCCTTTTACTTTTTCTGATTGCTGGCGAAGGGTATGTATACGTGTTAATTGCTGGGTACGACTCTCATCAGTAAACAGCTCAATATCATCACCAACCGCGTTAGCCGGCCAAAAACCGATAACACCGTTTGCCTGCAATAAGTTATTATCTACTATCTCTTTTAACAACACCTGTGCATCATCATACAACTTCTTAGCCTCAACGCCTACAAACTTATCGTCAAATATTTTTGGATAGCTGCCACGCAGTTCCCACGTATGGAAAAACGGTGTCCAGTCAATATATGGTACCAGATCAGCCAATGGATAGGCTTCGAAAACCTTAGTTCCGGTAAAGGCAGGTTTCGGCGCTACTTTATCCAGGTCTATCTGGAACTTATCGGCACGGGCTTGCTCCAGCGTTACAAAACGTTTGTCGGATTTTTTATTGGCGTGGGCCTCACGGGCTTTTTCGTACTCGTCTTTTATGCCCTGGATGTAGCCGTCGCGGGTATCTTTGTTCATCAGGCTACTGCAAACCGTTACGCTGCGCGAGGCGTCCAACACGTGGATAGCAGCCCCCGAATAGTTAGGCGCAACTTTTACCGCCGCATGGATGCGTGATGTTGTAGCACCACCAATAATTAACGGGATGGTGAAGTTTTGACGCTCCATCTCCTTAGCAAAATTCACCATTTCGTCCAGCGATGGCGTGATCAATCCGCTTAAGCCGATAATATCAACCTCTTGTTTTATCGCTTCCTCAATTATCCGTTGCGCGGGAACCATTACCCCAAGGTCAATGATCTCGAAATTATTACAAGCCAGTACAACGCCAACAATGTTTTTGCCGATATCATGTACATCGCCTTTAACTGTAGCCATTAATACCTTACCGGCATTGGCACGGCTACCGCTCGAATCTTCGCCGGCATCAATAACACGTTGTTTTTCCAGCTCGATAAATGGTAATAAATAAGCCACGGCCTTTTTCATTACCCGGGCAGATTTTACAACCTGTGGTAAAAACATTTTGCCCGCGCCAAATAAGTCGCCTACAATATTCATCCCGTCCATTAACGGGCCCTCTATCACTTCAAGTGGTTTGGCGTAGGCCTGCCTGGCTTCCTCTACATCATCATCTAAATACTCAATGATGCCTTTTACGAGCGCGTGCGATAAACGCTCGGCAACAGGGCCTTTGCGCCATTCTTCGTCGCGTACTATCTCTTTGCCTTTACTTTTTACAGTATCGGCATATTCAACCAGTCGCTCGGTAGCATCATCACGGCGGTTTAGCAACACATCTTCAACCAGTACCAATAACTCTTTATCAATTTCCTGGTAAACTTCCAGCATCCCGGCGTTAACAATACCCATATCCATACCAGCCTGTATAGCATGATATAAAAATGCCGAGTGCATCGCCTCACGCACTACGTTATTCCCTCTAAACGAGAACGAAATATTACTTACCCCACCGCTAACCTTAGCATACGGCAGGTTTTGTTTTATCCAGCGGGTGGCTTCAATAAAGTCAACCGCATAGTTGTTATGTTCTTCTAAGCCGGTCGCTACAGTTAAAATATTCGGGTCGAATATGATGTCCTGCGGCGGGAAGCCAACTTCATTCACTAAGATATTGTATGATCGCTGGCAAATTTCTTTACGGCGCTCTAATGAGTCGGCCTGGCCGGTTTCATCAAACGCCATAACTACCGCGGCAGCGCCATAGCTTAATATTTTACGGGCGTATGCTTTAAAGTTTTCCTCGCCCTCTTTAAGCGATATTGAGTTTACGATACCCTTGCCTTGTATACATTTTAAACCGGCCTCTATAACCGTCCATTTAGACGAATCAATCATGATTGGCAATTTGGATATATCAGGCTCGGATGCTACCAGGTTCAAAAACTTAACCATTACGGCTTCCGAGTCGATCATGCCCTCGTCCATGTTAATGTCTATCACCTGAGCACCACCTTCAACCTGTTGACGTGCAACGGTTAAGGCCTCTTCATAATTCTCGGCCAATATCAGTTTAGAGAATTTTGGCGAACCTGTAATATTGGTCCGCTCGCCTACATTTACAAAAATGCTTTCGGGGGTGATGGTAACGGCTTCTAATCCGCTTAAACGCATAAAAGGTTCTACCTCTGGTATTGGGCGGGGTGGATATTTAGCGGCCTTGTCGGCAATACATTTAATGTGATCGGGCGTTGTGCCGCAGCAGCCACCAACAATGTTTACCAGCCCGGCTTTCATAAAATCGTCAACCTGGTGTGCGGTTTCGTGCGCGGTCTCGTCATATTGACCAAACTCGTTAGGTAAACCGGCATTAGGGTAAGCCGAGATAAACACATTCGCTTTCTCTGAAAGCTCTTGTATGTGCGGTCTCATTTCTTTAGCCCCTAAAGCACAATTTAGGCCTACTGATAATAAATTAGCATGGCTTACAGAGTTCCAGAAAGCCTCGACAGTTTGCCCCGAAAGGGTACGGCCCGAAGCATCAGTAATAGTGCCCGATATCATTACCGGCAAATGTTTACCGCTTTCGTTGGCATATCTATCAACAGCAAATAAAGCTGCTTTAGCATTTAAAGTATCAAAAATGGTTTCAATTAGTAATACGTCCGATCCACCATCTACCAAACCGCGCACCTGGTCGTAATAGGCATTCGCCAGGTCATCAAACGTAACGGCACGGTACCCAGGATCGTTAACATCTGGCGATAATGACGCAGTACGGTTAGTTGGCCCAACGGCACCGGCCACAAAACGCGGTTTGTTAGGTGTTTTTAAAGTGTATTCGTCGGCCGCCTCTCGCGCTATACGGGCACCCTCGTAACTTAACTCATAAGCCAGTTCTTCCAGGTGATAATCCGCAAGCGAAATTACTTGAGTACTAAACGTATTTGTCTCAATGATATCCGCGCCGGCATCCATGTATTCTGTATGAATAGCTGTTATAATATCCGGGCGCGTAATATTAAGCAGGTCATTATTTCCCTGCAGATCGCTTGGGTGATCTTTAAATCTTTCTCCGCGAAAATCCTTCTCGGTTAATTGGTACCGTTGTATCATGGTACCCATTGCGCCGTCAATGATGAGGATGCGTTTCTTTAGTTCTTCTTTTATGCTCATGTGTTTCAGTTAGCAGTTGGCAGTTTCCAGTTGGCAGTACTATCAATTGAACATACAAATGACTGCAAACTGCTTACTTAAAACTGCAAACTGTAATAGCTTATATCGAAAAGTCGGATAGTAAATTGACTTTCACTTATCTGTCCTATCTGCCTTTTGGCTTGATAAGTAGAATGTAGCACCTTGTGAAGCACAGGTTGCTAAGACATCGCAGGGTCTAATCCCTCCGTCTTTCTCTATAAGCATTGCAAAGGTGCGCAATTAATTGGTAAAGTGCAAGCTTAGGGCTGTTGTGGTTAGCCCGCTTTTTAATAAATTGACATTTAAGTTATTATCACATATTATTTATAAATAACTAAATTGTAACCATGAAAAGATCTTACGTACTGGCCATTGTTTTTTTAAGCGCATGGCTAAAATGTTTCTCGCAACAATTTGCGCCTGATGTGGCCGCATATATCAAAATCAATACGCCCACTTATGCAATTACCCATGTTAAAATTATAGACGGAACCGGCAATCCGGCCATGTCCGATCAAACAGTTATTGTAACTAATGGCAAAATTGAGCGTGTGGGTGCCTACAATAAGACCAAACTGCCTACGGGGATACAAGAAATTGACGGCACCGGTAAAACCCTGATACCGGGATTAGTAATGCTGCACGAACATTTATTTTATACTGTAATGGCCGGCAGTCATTTTAATATTGCAGAAATGCCCTGGTCTTTTCCCCGCCTGTATTTTGCCGGTGGCGCAACTACCATCAGAACCGGCGGGAGTATTGAACCGCAAACAGACCTCAACTTAAAAAGAATGATAAACGAAGGGAAAATGATAGGCCCCAATATGGATGTTACCGCCCCATATTTTGAAGAAGCTTCTAATTATGACATACCCTCATTAAACATCATAAACGGACCCAAAGATGCCGTGGCTACAGCAAATTTTTGGGCCGACCGTGGCTGTACTTCTTTTAAAGTATATGTGCATGCCACACGGGCTGACATGGCGGCCGTGATAGCCGAAGCTCATAAACGAAATTTAAAAGTAACGGGGCATATAGGTGCAGTTACCTATCGTGAGGCGGCGGCTATGGGCATTGATAACCTGGAGCACGGTTTTGAACCTAGTTCAGACTTTGATAGTTTGAAAGTGCCGGACAAAATAAACGACTACGCGCAAAAATTATCTTTATTGAAACTACCCGTAAAGAGTGTAAAAATGAACGATTTAATGCAATATCTTATCAGTAAACATGTGGCCCTTACTTCAACCTTACCTGTATTTGAGCCATTTACTGGTCGTGAGACATTCCCTGGCGATGCCGGGGGTGCGCTGATAACAGAAATAAGAGAACCGCTTGAAAAACTTTGTCAGGCTCAACAAGGCAAGGATGGTGCAGGGATTGCATTGTTTAAAAAAGAGCTGGCATGGGAAAAACAGTTTTATGACATGGGTGGCTTACTGTTAGCCGGTAGCGATCCTACCGGATCGGGTCGCGTTATAGCCGGCTATTCTAATCGTCGCGAAATTGAACTACTTGCCGAGGCTGGTTTTACGCCCGAGCAGACTATAAAAATATGCACGCTCAATGGCGCCATTTATCTTAACCGCCAAAATGAAATTGGTACCATCGCCGCAGGCAAAAACGCCGATATGGTTTTAATTGGCGGTGACATTACCAGCGACATAAAAAATATCCGCAAAACCGAATTGGTGTTTAAGAACGGCGTAGGTTTTGATTCGCAGAAGATCTTTGATTCGGTTAAAGGGCATGTGGGGATGAATTAGGCCCGACAGTCATCCATCAAAAGAAAAGCCGCCTCAAGTATTTGAGGCGGCTTTTCTTTTAAGAGTAATTATTGTGCTGATTATCTTCTTCTGCCGAAAACGCGCAGTAACATGATAAATAGGTTTACAAAATCAAGATATAAGGTTAAACCACCCATTAATGCCATTTTTTTAGCCGATGCATCGCCGTACTCCAGGCCTGCACCAATGTTTTTTAACTTTTGAACATCGTAAGCTGTAAGACCTACAAATACAGCAACACCAACGTAAGAGATAAGCTTATCTAAACCACTGCTATGAATAAACATATTAACCAGGCTTGCTATGATGATACCAACTAAAAGCATAATCATTAATGAGCCAAATTTGGTAAGATCCTGGTGCGTTGTGTAGCCGGCAACAGCCATTACGCCAAATAGCAATGAAGAAGTGATAAATACACTTAATACAGAACCTGATGTGTATATAAATAATATGTAGCTTAAACTAATCCCCATTACAACAGCGTAGGCAACAAAAAGGAGTGCCAAAATCCCGTATGATAAACGGTTAAAACCAAATGAGATCAACAATATAAAAGCAAGCGGTGCAAACATTACAATAGTACCTAAGCCAGTACCGCGACCTGTTTCCGGATCTCTTAACATTGCAGATAGAGATGGATCATTGGCAAAAATGTAGGCGCAGATTGCTGATATACCTAATGCCACAAACATCCACGCAAAAACATTTGCTAAAAACTTACGCGATGCATCGGCATCGTTTACTTGCATTACGTTTTCGTAAACGTAGTTTGGATTATTACTTTCCATTTTTTATTTATTGTTTTTTAATTGATATACAAATTTAAGTGTTAGATATGAGATTTGAGACATGAGATTTGAGAAATAGTTTAAAAGATGACAGTCTCTATACTCACATCTAATATCTCACATCTAATTTAGTCGTTTAGTAAGCTGCTCCTCAATTTTCTTAAACAATTGCAGCGGCTTTAAGGCTCGCCAGTTCATGTCATCCAACTCTCCGCCAAAGTTAATATAGTAGTCGATATTATTGTGTTTAAACTCCTGTATTACATGATCTCTGAAATTGATTCCGGCTATCCAGCCATCTTCAACATCCTGAAACCATTCTTCGTAATAACAATCATCAGACGAATGGAAGTTCAACACATTCTCGCCTATCAGTATGAATTGATTAATGCCGTTATCTACCATTAACTCAATGATCTCGCGTTTAAGCAGCATGATGTCATTATTTATGGCATCGTTCCATTCGCCTATAAACTCTATTATGGCATAAGAACGGTCATAATCAGCATAAAGTACTTTCATGTACAGCGTATTAGAGCCAAACGAATCCCATTGCGGATGTAGTAGATAATTGTATATCTGCTTATCAAATTCAAACTCACTATACTGCGTAGCATAAAAAGGCGAATATTCGTCTTCTGCTGCTATGTAGTCATCCCTCCATTTATAATATGGTTCTATTTCGTGCATTTAGCCCCCTCTAAATCTCCCCCGGTAGGGGAGACTTTTTTGATTTATTTTATTTTTTAACACTCTGTTATTAAAGCCCTCCCTACCGGGGAGGGTTGGGTGGGGCTTTATTTATTTTTTTTATAAAAATCTACAGCTTTCCGTACACTTCCCTGCTCCTGTAATAGTTTCGAAGCGGTTGCTTCGTCTACACCTGTCTCGGCCATTACCATTTTGACGGCTCGGTCTACTAATTTATTGTTTGATAGCTGCATATCCACCATTTTATTACCCCTCACCTTACCCAACTGTATCATTACCGTGGTAGTTAACATATTCAAAACCAATTTTTGGGCGGTGCCTGCTTTCATACGGGTGCTGCCTGTTAAAAACTCTGGGCCGGTAACCACTTCTACCGGATAATTGGCTTCGGCAGCCACCGGGCTGCCACTGTTACAAACAACGCAACCGGTAGCAATTTTATTTTGATTAGCGGTTTTTAATCCGCCAATAACATAAGGCGTAGTGCCCGACGCGGCAATGCCTACCACCACATCTTTATCCGTAATATTAAATGCTGACAGGTCTTTCCAGGCTTGCTCTGCATCATCCTCGGCAAACTCAACGGCTTTGCGTATGGCACCATCGCCACCGGCAATAATACCAACCACCATATCAAACGGAACGCCGAATGTTGGCGGACATTCCGAAGCGTCAACCACACCCAATCGGCCGCTGGTGCCTGCGCCTATGTAAAATAAACGGCCACCCGCTTTCATACGTTCTGTAATAACAGTAGCCAGTTTTTCAATTTGTGGTATGGCTTTACTTACTGACAGGGCAACTGTTTGGTCCTCTTTATTTATATTTTGAAGGATCTCGACCACCGTCATCTGTTCCAGGTGGTTGTAATGCGAGTCTCTTTCGGTTGTAGTTTGCATTTTTTGATGTTTATTTGCCAAAATTCGGTAAAATTACTGATATGGTTTAATTATTGATTTACAAATACAAAGGCTATCAGTGCAAATTAGTAGTTTTGTATCAGTGTAGTTATGAAAAAAGCAGCGGGTATTATTTTCAGGTCTGTTATCCTGCTTTTGCTGGGTGCGATTATTGGCATATTAATGACCAATCGCGACCTTAATACCGGCATTTCGTTCGATAGTAAAGACAAGGTATCCAAAGTTTTGGAGCTGGTTAGGCACAATTATGTCGACTCTGTAAATGTGGATAGCATTGAGGGATCAACAGTAAATAACTTACTTCAAAACCTTGACCCTCATTCGCTTTATCTACCCCCTCAACAAGCAACATCAATTAACGAACGATTGGAGGGCGGTTTTACCGGTATCGGTGTCGAATATCTTTTGCTGCGCGATACCTTAGTTATAACGCAGGTTAGCGTTAATGGCCCGGCAGCTAAAGCAGGCGTTAGGCCAGGCGACAGGGTTATTGAAGTAGATCATCAAAATTTTTCGGGTACACAGTTAACCGTGGCCAAAGTTTCAAAAGCATTTAGAGGGACAAAAAACTCGCAATTGCTAATGGCTATCATTCCAGCAGGGAGTAAAACCACCAAGTTTTGCAATGTAAAACGCGACCATGTTGACCTAAGCAGCATGGATGCCGCCTATATGCTTAACGCAATAACCGGCTATATTAAAATAAGTAAATTTGCCTCAACTACAGATGCTGATTTCCGCAAAGCGCTGATCAAGTTAAAGATCGATGGCATGCAAAAACTGGTACTGGATATACGCGGCAATGGTGGCGGTTACCTCAATACAGCAACTACATTGGCTGATGAATTTTTAACCAAAAAACAACTCATTGTTTTCACCAAAGGCGTGCATGACCCACGCACCGATTATTTTGCTACAGATTCGGGCAATTTCCAGCATGGAAAGTTGGCAGTATTGATAGATGAGTATTCGGCATCGGCCAGCGAAATATTAGCCGGGGCCTTACAGGACCTTGACCGCGCCGTTATTATAGGCCGCCGGTCGTTTGGTAAGGGCCTGGTGCAGGAGCAGTTTCCGTTTGGCGATGGCTCGGCAGTTAATTTAACTATCGCAAGGTATTATACGCCATCTGGTCGTTCTATTCAAAAATCGTACAGTAACGGAGTTGAAAGTTATCGTAATGAACTGGCGCAACGCATGCGTAAGGGCGAGTTGTTTTCGGAAGAAAGTAATTTAAAGGATAGCGCTTTTATTAAGCCTACTAATTACCATACCTCAACAGGCCGAAAGGTATTTAGCGGAGGCGGTATTATGCCGGATATTTTTGTCCCTGCCGATACTACACAAAACACTTACCTGATACGTGTGCTAAGTAACAAGCAGCTTTTCTCGGCTTATGTAATTGACCACATGCAGCCCGTGTTAAATAAGTACACTGCCGATGATTTTTTCAAGCAATACACTGTCACGGATGCCGACCTGGGTAATTTTATGTTGTATGCCTCACAAACGGTAAAGGATATAGACCCGCGCGAGCTGGTGACCTCCAAACAAGATATAAAAACCCTGCTAAAAGCATTCGCGGCCCGCTTTAAATGGGGCGACGAAGCCTACTTTAAGATCATCAATGCAGATGACCCGGCAGTGAAGAAAGCTATTGAAGCGATTTAAACTAGGATTTATAGGATGGGAGGATTATAAGATCAAAGCAATCATAAATCCTATAATCCTCCCATCCTATAAATCTTAGTCTATTTCTGTCTAAACCACACCTGTATAGGCGCGCCGCTAAACTCAAAGTTTTCTCTTATTTTGTTCTCTATGAAACGGTAATACGGTTCCTTAACATATTGCGGCAAGTTGCAAAAGAATGCAAACATGGGCGATGTACCGGCTATTTGGGTGATGTATTTTATTTTAACGTATTTGCCTTTTAATGATGGCGGCGGATAGTGTTCTATTATCGGCAGCATAACCTCGTTAAGTTTTGAGGTTGATATTTTGCGGGCGCGATTTTCGTAAACCTGGTTGGCAACATCAATCACTTTTAAAACACGTTGTTTTTCGGTAACTGATGTAAATACAATAGGCACATCGGTAAACGGCTGCAACTTTTCTTTGATCATGTCCTCAAAAACCTTGGTGGTTTTATTGTTCTTTTCAATCAAATCCCACTTGTTCACTACTATCATTACACCTTTCTTATTCTTCTCGGCAAGGTGGAATATATTGATATCCTGCGACTCGATACCTTCAACAGCATCAATCATCAGTATCACTACATCTGCTTCTTCTATAGCCTTAATGGTGCGCATAACCGAGTAAAACTCTATATTCTCTTTTACCTTGGTTTTTTTACGCATACCAGCGGTATCTATCAGCATAAAATCATGACCATATTGGTTATAATGTATGTGGATAGAATCGCGCGTGGTGCCGGCAATTGGGGTTACTATATTACGATCCTTACCAATTAACGAATTAATGATGGATGATTTACCCACATTGGGGCGGCCCACAATAGCATATTTAGGGCGGGTGTTCTCTTCTAATTTCTCTTCGTCAAAGTGCTTAACAACCTCGTCCAATAATTCGCCGGTACCAGAGCCGGTCATGGATGAGATATTGTAGATCTCGCCCAAGCCTAAGCTGTAAAATACCGTAGCGTCCGACTGTTGGTTATTGTTATCAACTTTGTTAACTACCACAAATGTTGGCTTGTTACCTTTACGGAGGATGGTTGCTATCTCGTCGTCCAGATCGGTAATGCCTGTGGTAACATCCACCAAAAACAGTATAACCGATGCTTCCTCAATAGCGATAACTACCTGCTCGCGGATAGCGGCTTCAAAGACATCGTTCGAGTTGGCTACGTAGCCGCCGGTATCAATAACGGTAAACTCGTGGTGCGTCCACTCTGATGTACCGTAGTGACGGTCGCGGGTTACGCCGCTAAAGTCATCCACAATAGCTTTGCGGGTTTCGGTTAAACGGTTATATAAGGTTGACTTGCCTACATTTGGGCGGCCAACTATGGCTACTATGTTACTCATTTTTAAGTTGTAAGTTTTGAGTGGTGAGTTTTGAGTATCAACTCCATAACTTTACCGCTTTGTAATATCAGTTGCAAAATTACGAATACTCAAAACTCATAACCTACAACTCATAACTATTTATTCGTACCCAAATTTTTTCAGGTAATTTTTTTTGCTGCGCCAGTCGGGTATTACTTTAACAAACATTTCAAGGAAGATCTTCTTTTGGAAAAAATCTTCCATATCGCGGCGGGCGTAGGTACCTACTATTTTCAGCATTTTACCACCCTCGCCTATGATGATGTTCTTTTGGCTGTCGCGCTCCACAATTATTTCGGCGCTAATGCGGTGCAGTTTTTCGCCCTCAACAAACGCGGTTACAATAACCTCGGCGCTGTAAGGGATCTCTTTTTTGTATTGTTTTAATATCTGCGCCCGGATCATTTCAGAAGCGAAGAACCTGTCGTTCCTATCGGTTAATTGATCTTTCTCGTAATAAGCCGGATGCTCAGGCAAATGCTCGATAACAAAATTCATTACCGAAATAACGTTATGGTCATGCAATGCAGATATCGCGAAAACCGCTTTAGGGTTTAGCTTCTCCTGCCAATATTCTATTTTCTTTTTAACCGCTTCCTCGTCGCTTTGGTCAATCTTGTTAACCAATACCAATAATGGGGCTTGCGACCCGGCTAGTTTTTTAATTACATCTTCTTCGTCATACTCCTCGTAGATATCCGTAACCAGCAATATCAGGTCAGCATCTACTATAGATCCCTCTACCTGGTGCATCATGCGCTCATGCAACTCATAATGCGGTTTGATTATACCGGGCGTGTCAGAAAATACAATTTGATACTCGTCTGTATTAACAATACCCAAAATACGGTGACGGGTAGTTTGTGCCTTAGGGGTGATGATAGACATTTTTTCGCCAACAAGCGCGTTCATCAGGGTAGACTTACCCGCGTTTGGCTTGCCAATTATGCTTACAAAACCTGCTTTATGACCCATTGAAAAATAATTAAAATAATATTTGGACTGCAAAGAAACGAATTATATCTTTGCAGTCCAATTAAAA
>DHIR01000114.1:7419-29023 GCA_002403905.1 Mucilaginibacter sp. UBA4741 | reverse complement strand
AGTGACTCCGGCGGAGTCGCCTGTTTATAGCATTAAATGAATATAAAGATCGCTCGGTAGGTGCCTCCTAATAACCATTAAGTTTTAAAAGAAATTTTCCTGAGCTAAATGCCAGTTAATGCTTAATTTTGCAAAAATTAACTTTTATCATGTATAACACACTACAACCGGTTTTGCAACAGGAACTTGCAGCAATAGAAGAGGCAGGTTTATATAAAAAAGAACGTATCATAACCTCAGCGCAGGGTGCTGATATTACCGTACAGGGCGGGCAAGAAGTAATAAATTTTTGCGCCAATAATTACCTGGGTCTAAGCGGCGATACAAGAGTTATTGAAGCTGCCAAGCAAGCGATGGATACCCATGGTTACGGCTTATCATCGGTACGTTTTATTTGCGGTACGCAGGATATCCATAAAGAACTGGAGAAAAAGATAGCCGAGTTTTTAGGCACCGAAGACACCATACTTTACGCCGCTGCATTTGATGCTAACGGTGGCGTGTTCGAGCCCTTGTTTGATGCGCAGGATGCCATTATATCTGATGAGTTGAACCATGCGTCCATCATAGATGGTGTGCGCTTATGCAAGGCCCAGCGCCAGCGTTATAAGCATGATGACATGGCCGACCTGGAAGCCAAGCTACAGGAAACCGCGTCATGCCGTCACCGTATAATAGTTACCGATGGCGCTTTCTCTATGGATGGAACTATTGCCCAATTGGACAAGATCTGCGCTTTAGCCGAAAAATATAATGCCCTGGTGATGATAGACGAGAGCCACTGCTCGGGCTTTATGGGTAAAACCGGCCGGGGAACGCATGAGCATCATAACGTAATGGGTAAGATAGATATCATTACAGGTACGCTGGGTAAAGCTTTAGGTGGTGCATCGGGCGGGTTTACATCCGGCAGGAAAGAAATAATTGACATGCTGCGCCAGCGTTCAAGGCCGTACTTGTTCTCGAATACGTTGGCCCCGGCAATAACCGGTGCTTCAATAGCGGTATTAAACATGCTGAGTGAAACTACCCAACTGCGCGATAAGCTGGAAAGCATTACCCAATACTTCCGCAAAGCGATGACCGATGCAGGTTTTGATATTAAACCGGGTGTGCACCCGATAGTGCCGGTTATGCTATATGACGCAAAACTTGCACAACAGTTTGCCGCCAGGATGTTGGAAGAAGGTATTTATGTAATAGGTTTTTACTATCCAGTGGTACCGCAAGGTAAGGCACGGATCAGGGTACAGATATCTGCCGCGCATGATAAGGCACATTTAGACAAAGCCATTGCCGCGTTTACCAAGGTGGGTAAAGAATTAGAAGTAATAAAATAATACGTATAGATTTTTTATATTTGTACGTATAAATTCGTAGCGCTATGAAATTAACGTTGAATATTGAACCGGGATTGATTGATCAAATTAAGGAGGTTGCTAAGAGAAAAAACACAAGTGTTTCGAAATTGGCAGAAAGCTTTTTTAAAAAGGAAGTTGAAATTGAACACAAATCTTTTCAAATGAAAAGCAAGGAAGAATTGCCTGAATGGATTAAACAGTTGACTATTTCTACAGGACCGACTCCTGATTTTGATCATAAGGCTGAATACGGTAAGCATTTAGAAGAAAAATACGGACTGTGAGGAAAATATTTTTGGATAGTGATGTTATCCTTGACGGACTATTGGAAAGGCCTGTTTTTGATTTGCCAGCGATGAATATATTTACTTTGGCTTATCAGCGACAAATACAGATAGTAACGTCACCTGTAGCTTTTGTAAATGTTAACTATTTCCTAAACAAATTTGACTCAAATAACAGGTCTATATTGTTAAATAAGCTAAGATCTATTATTTCGATAATAACAATCGGTGAACCGATAATAGATTTAGCCTTAAAAAGCAATTTTCCGGATTTTGAAGATGCGGTTCAATACTATACAGCCATAAGTGCGAATGCGGATGTTATAGTTACCAGGAATATAAAACATTATAAACAATCTACTATACCTGTTTTAACAGCCGAACAATTTTTAAGAACATTATAAATGCAAGACCAAATAGACCAGTACACCGCCGAGATCAACGCCTTTGCACCTGCTAACGCGGATGAGTTGGAAACGTTCCGGATTAAATTTTTAGGAACCAAGGGATTGATAAAAGACCTTTTTGAGCAATTTAAAAACGTTGGCCCTGAAGAGAAACGCACTTTTGGCAAAGTACTGAACCAGTTTAAACAACTGGCCGAGGCTAAATACCTGGAGTTACAGGAAAGTTTTAAATCCGAAATCGAAAATCCGAAATCCGAAATCGACCTTACCTTGCCCGGCGATGGTTTCCAGGTTGGCTCGCGCCACCCGTTGTCGTTGGTCAGGAATGAGATCATTGATATATTTAAACGTTTAGGTTTCGTAGTGACCGAAGGGCCCGAGATAGAGGACGATTGGCATAACTTCTCTGCCCTTAATTTCCCCGAAGAACACCCCGCCCGTGATATGCAGGATACCTTCTTCATTAAGAAAAATGCAGGTAAGGACGATATCGCTTTGCGTACTCATACCTCGTCTGTACAGGTTAGGATGATGGAGAATGGCAAGCCGCCGTTTCGCGCTATTATGCCGGGGCGCGTTTACCGTAACGAAGCTATATCTGCCCGGGCGCATTGCTTCTTTCACCAGGTTGAGGGGTTGTATATTGACGAGAATGTATCCTTTGCCGATCTGAAACAAACCCTTTACCATTTCGTACAGGAATTATATGGCGAGGGTACGCAGGTGCGTTTCCGCCCGTCGTATTTTCCGTTTACAGAGCCTTCGGCCGAGATGGATGTATCATGCACCATCTGTAAAGGCGCAGGCTGTAACATGTGTAAATACAGTGGCTGGGTAGAGATATTGGGCTGCGGTATGGTAGACCCTAACGTTTTAGAGAATTGCGGTATCGACAGTAAAAAATATACCGGCTTTGCTTTTGGCATGGGTATGGAACGTATTGCCAACTTAAAATATGTTATACGCGATCTGCGCTTATTTAGTGAGAATGACGAACGCTTTTTAAAGCAGTTCCAGACAGAGATTATATAGTAGGATGAGGAAATTAGGGATACTAGCCGTGTTTATTTTAAGTTGCTTTGCCTGCGGTAAAGCAACCGATTATGTCCCTAATGTTTCGGTTAATTTCCAGATGGCATTAACCGATCCGCGTCTGAGCGCCCTGCACAATACCAATGGCGCGGTAATTATTAATGGCTATGGCGTGGCAGGGCTGATCTTGTTTCGCCGGGCGGATGGTACATATGCAGCTTACGACCGTTGCAGCGCCTATCTGCCGCAAAACAGGTGCGCCGTAACGCTTGATAATCCCACGTTAACTTGCTCAGACCCGTGCAGTACATCCAAGTGGTTGTTGCAAGATGGTACGCCTGTTAAGGCCCCCGCTATAAAATCATTGAAGGAGTATGCTGTAAATGTCAGCGCTTTTGAGATATTTGTACAGAACTGATAGATGGAAGCCGATAAAATAAAAGATAGCATTAAACGCGCCGCGCAAGATCTGTTTCGCAAGTTTGGGTACCATAAAACCAGTGTGAACGAAATTGCCAAGCGGGCCAAGATTGCCAAAGCCACTATTTACAAATATTTTGACAGTAAGGAGCACGTGCTGCATACCCTGCTGATGGACTATATACGCGTAAGTGTTGACGACCTGATCCTGTCTAATCATCCCGATATGAACGAGGAGGCCCACCTGGCTAACCTCATCATGAAAACCTGCCGATTGAGCTATACCGTGTGTAACGAGTTTATCGGCTGGGATTTCATCCGCGAAAGCACCAACTCGCAGGATTTTTTAAAGAACCTGAGTAATGAATTGGAGGACCTGCTCATGGCATCCTTTACCCGCATAACCGCTATCCGTAAAACGGATAATTACCAGCAACGCATGCGTTTCCTCATCAAATGCAGCAAAAGTATTGTATTTAGCTTCGCCTTTACCTCGGTAAGCGATAGTGACGTGCGCAAAAACTTCGTATCCTTCCAAAAAGAAATTTTGCCTTATTTGGTTAAGGCAGCTATAACAATTTAAATTATTTTTTCTTTTTTGTAGCGTTTGGTGATGTATCTGCGTATTATAAAAAAACAAACAACCTAAACCATGAAGAAGGCCTCAATAGCACTTATTTTATTCTTTGCGCTTATTTCCTGTAAAAAAGGATCTTCGAATGATCCTGTGCCCGACGATCCTAATGTTGTAAAATTATCCCGTACAGATACCGCTAAAATAATTACTATACAAAAAGGAAAGATTATAGCTATAACTCTGGGTAATCCCGGCGACGATGGCTATTTATTCAATACCTGGCACTACGATGCCACCATATTACATTTGGATAGCCACGAACATACACTCGCGGCTGATCCAAGTTTAGTAGGCAATTTTGGTACAGATACCTGGCGTTTCAGCACACTGCAAGTCGGTACTACAACTGTCCATATGTCGGCCTCAAGGAGTAAGACTGATAGCCTCAATATGTTTAACCATATCATTAAGGTTGAGTAGGCGCGTCCAGCTCATCAATAACCGGTGCCGCAGTTACTGCCAAATAGTAAAACGCCATGCCTATAAATGGTACCGCTACAAAACAACGGAAAAAATAACCTACTAACAGCCATATTGCTTGTACTGTTTCAGTGGGTGCGGCAACGGGGCTAGTTGCTTTGTGAAGCACATACATAAGCCCCGCAGGTATAAGCACTGCAACCAGGCAACTATAAAAAACACCCATAATCAGTTCCCACTTGCCGGCTATTAGCACAGATGTTCTGTCTTTGGCCTTGCTAAGCCCGGCACCCTCAAACACCATAATGGTTACCATCAGGCCGGCAAACGGCATCATGAATAGGGCGGGGATTACCAGCAACACAAAACTAAATGTCACCATTATATAAATTATGGCGAAGACGATGTAATAGTTCAGGTACAATAACTTAAAACTATCCCAAACCTGTTTGGTCGATGGTGCTATACCGTTTTGCAGGTATAATTTAATGAACCATAATACAGTCGCAGCAAAGGCCGTATCGCCAATCATGGAGAGTAAAAAGCGAATCCCCGTATGTTTTAACCATTCAATATTGAAGCCATAAGCATGATGTTGTGCTGTACGTGGCGTATAATGCATCTGGTATAAAAGATCAAACACATAGCAGGGTACAAAGAACAGCGTGCATATAAGGCAATAGGCCACTAATAAAGGTTTCCAGTTTAGCTGTATAAACTTAATGGTGTTCTCTATAACCGCGCTTACGTTTTGTTGCGGGTTATAGCCTGCGGGTAAAATCATGGGTTTAATTGTTGGTTAAAGGCAAGGCAATATACAAACTAATTGGGGTTTAAAAATAATGGGCAATCACATCATCTACCCGCCACATCATTGCTTTTCTCCCACCACGTCATTGCAATGACGCATGGAGAGGGGTGTTGCGATAATAAAACTTCGGACAGCGGGTTTGCTTTATTAATAGCATGTTACCCATAACAAACCACACCACTCCTTCGTATAAATAAAGTATTGTATATTAAAATAATAAAAACAATCTTTGTAACTAAACCATTACAATTAAGCATAGTCGTACAAAAACATACATTGTTTAACCATAACCCCCTTAAATTAAAAATTATGAAAGCGTTAAAATTTACTTTAATTGTAGCGTTAGTGGCTTTTGCCATTTCCTGTAAAAAATCAGACACCAGCACCAGCGCCGCGGTAACCATTGACGAAGCTGCCGACATGGCTGCAAGCTCGGTATCGTCAAACACTTTCGGTTTTGCCACCGTTGCCGATAATGTTGGCATAAATGCGCAAACACTTACTTCGGTAGGTAGTGCGGGCGGGCAAGCCGTTAATTCGGTTGGCACCAACGCCACCACACACCAAACCTGTGGAACCACCATTGCCGATAGTATTTCGGCCTCTGGTAAAACTAATGATGTTACGTTTAGCTACTTCTACAAATTTATACGTACGCTAAACTGTAATGCTAACAGTCAGCCTGATAATGTGTCCAACGCCATCACCTTTAAAGGCAGTATTGACGGCCCGCGTATAACCTCGGTTGATGCGGGTACCTCAACTGTTACTATTGGCGGTTTAACCACCAATGCTACCACCTTTGTTGTTAATGGTAAATACAGCCGCAAGGGAGCTTTCACCTCAAAAGTAGGTGGCAAAGCAACCGGCACCAGCGATGTGGAGATAACCGCCACCAATGTATTACTATCAAAACCGGCACGTAATATTGTTAGCGGTACAGCTACCATTACTATATCAGGCTCATCGGCCAAAGGCACTTTTAGCTTTACCGGTACCATGGCATTTAGCGGCAATAACACCGCTACTTTAACCGTAGGCACAACCGTTTACATCATCAACCTGCTTACAGGTACCTATGTTAAACAATAAGTAATAATAATACACTCAGCTATATAAGCGCCCCGACTACTTGTCGGAGCGCTTTTTTTGTTTTTAAAGGTCGGGGTTATGTATGGGCACATACTTATAAGTCATTTATTGTCAACGCATAATACATTGTTAGAATAATATCTATATATTTATTCTAACCAATAATACCTAATCACCTCTGTATGAATCTCGGCCGTTTATTGCGGGTGTTCTCCCGGCTTCCAGTTAAACTCGGACTATTTTGTTCGATGCTGCTGCTATTAGCTTTTATACCCCGCGATGAAGATCCCTTAGTTAAAATTGTTGCCTCCTTACAGCGCTGGACCGACACCATCCCACAAGAAAAAGTGTACCTGCACATGGACAAACCCTATTATGCTTTAGGCGATACCATTTGGTTTAAGGGTTATGTAACCATAGGCAGCAGGCACCAACTATCAAAGCTAAGCGGATCTTTATATGTCGATTTGATAACCGAGAAAGATTCTGTTATCCGCTCCTTAAAACTCCCCATAACTACCGGCATGGTAATGGGCGACTTTACTTTGGGTGATGAATTTAAAGAAGGCAGCTACCGTATACGCGCCTATACCCAATGGATGCGTAACGCGGGCGAGGATTACTTTTTCGACCATACCTTTACCGTAGGCAACATAGCCAGCAGTAATATTGTAACCAAAGCCGATTATCAATATAAAGACGTAGACGGTAAACCCGTTTTAACCGCGACACTAAACTATACAACGGATGATGGTAAGCCGCTTGCGGGCAAGGATGTGCATTACCAGATAATGATCAACAAAAAGGTAGCCTGGTCAACCTCGGCAAAAACAAATACGCAAGGTAATTTACAGGTTAAGATCTCTAACGAAAACCATGTCGACCTGAACGGGGCTTACATCACCACCACGCTTGATGGCAGCAACAAAAACACCATAACCCGCGATTTCCCTATAAAAGCCGCGCTGTCGCAAAGCGATGTGCAGTTTTTCCCGGAGAGTGGCAGTTTAGTTAATGGAGTAGCCTCGAGAGTGGCTTTTAAAGCAGTCGGGGTAGACGGTGCGGGCATCACCATAAAAGGAAAGATAACCGATAATGATAACAAAGAAGTAGCCGAGATTGAAACCCTGCACGCGGGCATGGGTAGCTTTTTGTTAAGGCCCGAGGCCGGTAAAACTTATACCGCCAATATCATTTTTGCGGATGGTACAACCAAAACTATCGCGTTGCCAAAAGCTATAGATGAGGGCTATGTGCTAAGCGTTTACCAACCTAATAAAGATAGTATTTTGGTAAGGATAGGCGCTTCGGCTGGTTTGCAAAAAGTATTCCTGAACCTTGTTGCCCATACCAGCGGCGAAACCATTTTTGCATCGCCCATAAAAATAGAGAAGGCTATAACCTCAATTTGGCTGGAGAAAAAATCATTCCCTACCGGCATAGCGCAATTTACCATCTTCAATAATAATGGCGAACCGTTGAACGAGCGTATCGCTTTTATCCGAAGCAATGATATGATGCAATTAGGCCTTAAAACTGTCAAGACCAATTACAAAAGTAAAGAGCATGTATTGGTTAACCTGGATACTAAGGACAGTAAGGGCAAACCCACATTCGGCAATTTCTCGGTAACGGTAATTGATGAGAGCAAGGTGCCGGTTGATGAAAGCGATGAGAGTACCATTTTCTCTAATATCCTGCTAACATCTGATCTGAAAGGCTATATAGAAAAACCCAATTACTATTTCGCTAATGAAACTGATGAGGTAAATAAAGCGCTCGACAACCTGATGCTTACGCAGGGCTACCGCAGGTTTATGTGGAAGGAGTTGGCTAATGCTAAGCCTACTTTTCAGGCAGAAGGTTTGGGCGTTAATATATCGGGCAGGGTAACTACGCTTAATGATAAAATACTGCCCAATGCTACGGTTAACCTGATATCTTTAAGAGCTAAGATTACACAAAGCACCAAAACCGATGCTAACGGCAGGTTTAAGTTTGAAGGTATATTTTTAATGGACAGCATTAAATTTACTCTACAGGCCCGTACAGCCAAAAACAGCGATAAGGTTAAGCTGATATTAGACAGCATACCAAAGCTATTGGTAGCTAAAAACCGAAATCTGGCTGATGTTAACTTAAACATTACCGGTACTCTACAAGCTTATATTGATAACAGCAAAAAACAAGATGAGCTTTATGAAAAAACAGGCCAGTTGGATAAAGTGCAACGGTTAAAAGAGGTGCGGATAAAAGCTAAAAAAGTTGTGGTGCCTACTTATGCCATGCAGGGTATGCTTCAAATTCCCGAGGGACATTCTGACCAAACCTTTATTATGAAAGACCCGGATCATTGCGCAACCCTTGCAATCTGTTTGCAGGGTATGTTATCGGGGGTGGTTTTTAAGGAATATGTTATAAATACGCCATCAAGAATTGTGTATGAAAATCATCCGTTTTGTCGTCAAATGAATGGCCTTCAGGTAATGCATGTAATTGTGGATGGCATTCAGATCACAGACCACACAGAGATTGAAGATATTATGGGCAAAAATATAATCCCGCCTGAGGATATAGTTAAAATAGAAGTGGTAAGAACGAACCTGGCTTTGATTGCCATGTTAGGCGGCCCCGCTATTATGATCTATACCAGCAGGGGCATGCTACGTAAATTCTATAACCCCAGTATGGCTAATATCACTCCAAAAGGATTTAATAAAGCACGTGAGTTTTACTCGCCTAAATATGATAGGCCCAGGGGTGATGCAGATAAACTACCCGACCTGCGCAGCACTATTTACTGGAACCCTTATTTAAAAACAGATATAGCCGGCAAAACCAGCTTTAGCTTTTATAATGGCGATGGGCCGGGTACTTACAAAGTAATTGTAGAGGGTATTAATGCTGATGGTGAGCTGGGCAGGCAGGTTTATAAGTATACGGTTGATTAAACTAACATCGATATGAAAATGGAGCGTAATTTATTAATCAAGTCCGGGCTGCTTTGCTCGCTTATATTATTGCTTGCCTTTATACCCAAAGCCGATGACCCTATTGATAAACTGGTAACATCTTTGCAAAAGTGGACGGATAATAACCCACAAGAAAAAGTGTACCTGCACCTAGACAAGCCTTACTATGCTTTAGGCGATACCATTTGGTTTAAAGGCTATATAACCATTGGCAGCAGGCACCAGCTATCCAAACTAAGCGGTTCATTATATGTTGATCTGATAACCGAGAAAGATTCTGTTATCCGCTCCTTAAAACTGCCGATAACCAGCGGCATGGTAATAGGCGATTTTACTTTGGGTGATGAATTTAAAGAAGGCAGCTACCGCATACGTGCCTACACCCAATGGATGCGCAACGCGGGCGAGGATTACTTTTTCGACCGTACTTTTACCGTTGGCAACATTGTAAGCCATAACATCATTACCAAAGCCGACTATCAATATAAAACCATCAACGGCGTACCCGTTTTAACCGCCACGCTAAACTATACAACTGACGAAGGCAAGCCATTGGCCGGCAAGGACGTGCATTACCAGATCATCATCAATAAAAAACTGGCCTGGTCCACCTCCGCAAAAACCGACTTGAAAGGTAATATCCCCGTAAAGATCTCTAACGAAAACCATGTCGACCTAAGCGGTGCGTACATCACCACCGTCTTAGACGGCAGCGATAAAAACACCATAACCAGAGATTTCCCTATAAAAGCCGCCTTGTCGCAAAGTGATGTGCAGTTCTTTCCGGAAAGTGGCAACCTGGTTAATGGTATAGCCTCAAGAGTGGCATTTAAAGCCATTGGGGTTGATGGCGCAGGCATCCCCATAAAAGGAAAGATAACCGATAATGATAAGAACACCATAGCCGAAATTGAAACCCTGCACGCGGGCATGGGAAGCTTCGCATTAAAACCACAAACAGGTAAAATTTACACTGCGAATATTGTATTTGCAGATGGCACCACAAAAGTAATTGCATTACCAAAAGCAACTGACGAGGGTTATGTACTGAGCGTTTATCAGCCTAACCCCGATAGTGTATTGGTTAGGATAAGTGCTTCAACCAATTCGCAAAAAACAATCATAAACCTGATCGCCCAAACCAGCGGCGAAACTATATTTGCCTCGTCCGTAAAAATTGAAAAAGTCACAACGTCTGTTTGGTTGGATAAGAAAGCATTCCCTACCGGGATTGCGCAGTTCACTCTCTTCAATAACAACGGCGAGCCGCTGAACGAGCGCATTGCTTTTGTAAGAGGTAACGATTTGATGAAACTGGATGTTAAAACAGTAAAAAGCGCCTATCGCAGTAAAGAACATATCAACATAAATTTAGAAGCAAAAGACAGCAAAGGCAAAGGAGTACCGGGTAATTTCTCTGTAACCGTGATAGATGAAAGCAAAGTACCGGTTGATGAAAGTTTAGAGAACACCATTTTTACCAATATCCTGCTAACATCGGACCTGAAAGGCTATATAGAAAAGCCAAATTACTATTTCACTAATGAAACTGATGAGGTAAATAAAGCATTAGATAACTTGATGATGACGCAAGGTTATAGACGCTTTGCATGGAAAGAATTAAACAACACGATAAACGCCAACCCGCTTTTTGAAGCAGAAGGTTTAGGCGTAAATATATCTGGCAGAGTGACTACGCTAACTGATAAAATTCTGCCCAATGCGATAGTAAACTTAATATCAGTAAAAGCTAGAATTGCCAAAAGCACTACTACTGATGCCCAAGGCAAGTTTAGGTTTGACGGCATATTTTTAATGGACAGCATTAAGTTTGCCGTGCAGGCCCAAACAACAAAAAGTAGCAACAAAGTTAAACTGTTTCTGGATAGCATCCCCAAACTATTGGTAGCTAAAAACCGCAACCTTGCAGATGTTAACTTAAACATAACCGGCACTATACAAGCCTATATTGATAATAGCAAAAAACAGGATGAGCTTTATGAAAAAACAGGGCAGTTGGATAAAGTACAACGGTTAAAAGAAGTGCGGATAAAAGCTAAAAGAATTGAAGTGCCTATTTATGCCACACAGGGCATTTTGCGTATACCCGAAGGGCACGCCGATAGAACTGTAGTACTAAAAGATATTGAACATTGCCCGACACTTGGTGTTTGTTTACAGGGATTATGCGGTAACGTTAGGTTTTTATCCTATCAACCAGATGCTACCACCCCTGCGATTTTAAGCTTTCCTTATGCATTATCGCAAAAAACTTCTCCACCTGAATGGGTACCAATGGGTGTTATTCTTGACGGGCGCGGGCTTAGTACTAGCGAACTTTATGGTGTATTTGAAGGCGGGGAATTAGCCCTTGAGGACATTGTTAAAATAGATGTCGTAAATAATAACCAGGCTTTAATGAATATGTTGAGCGGCCCTAACACGCCGGTTTTACTAATATATACTAATAGGGGAAAGTTAAGGAGATATTACACGCCCAATATGGCTAATATAACCCCTAAAGGGTTTAACAAAGCGCGCGAGTTTTATTCGCCTAAATATGACAGGCCGAGGGGCGACGCGGATAAACTGCCCGATCTGCGTAGTACCATTTACTGGAACCCTTATTTAAAAACAGATGCAGGCGGCAAAACCAGTTTTAGCTTTTATAACGGCGATGGCCCCGGCACTTATAAGGTAATTGTAGAAGGCATAAACGCCGATGGCGAGCTGGGCAGGCAGGTTTATAAATATACGGTTGATTAAAATTTGGCGGTTGTACAATTGCAATCAGGGCAATTGGCATTTATTAATGAAATATTACTACTTTTATTGGCATAAAGCCGGTTACCATGATCGGGCGTTTAACCAATTCTATTAACTGTAGTAATAATAATAACCTGATGAAGAAAAATCTGATTTTTTTGCTATTGCTTGCGCTGTTTTTTAAAGCAGGCGCACAAAACATTTCATTAACCAAAGGCTGGAAGCTCTCTGTTGGCGATAATGCCGAGTGGTCATCGCCGACATTTGATGATAGCGGCTGGCAAACTGCCAACGTATCAAAAAACTGGGAACAACAGGGGCATCCCAACTACGATGGTTTTGGCTGGTACCGTATCCATATAACCATTCCATCATCCATAAAAGAAAACGCTTTTTTTAAAGATAGCGTGCTGGTTAGCCTGGGCAGCATTGATGATAATGACGAAGTATATCTTAACGGTACACTTATTGGCAAATATGGCGGCCGCAAGGGTGGTGATATAAAAAGGAGTCATTTTGGCCTGCGTAGGTATAAAATAGCGGCAAATAATCCGGCCCTTTTATGGGATAAGGTAAACGTTTTAGCCGTGCGTGTTTATGATACCGGCGGCGACGGTGGTATGTATGGCACAAATTTTAATATCCACATGCTGGATATTATGGAAGGGGTACAGTTTGATACCAACAGTGATTTTAGCTATGGCGAGCATAATACGCTGGGTAAATCTATCGGCATAAAAACCAACAATAATTATCCCTACAAGGGCACACTATCCTTTAAAGTTACCGACCCCGAAACAGGCGCGGTTATTTTAAGCAAGAAAACAGACACCGCGCATTTTACTACAGGTGTGCCATTTTCATGGTGGTTTACTTTTTCGGCAGCTAAAAAGAAATCGTATTTAATTACCTATACATTTAAAGACAAGAAAACAGGCGTTGAACTATCAGAAACAGAAACTACGCCTTATATACTTACACCGGCAGTATCTAAAATGCCTAAAATAAATGGCGCGGCTATATTTGGTGTGCGCCCCGGCCACCCGGTATTATATTTAATACCTGCTACGGGCAAAGCGCCATTAAAATATAAAGCACAAGGCTTACCTGCCGGATTAAAACTGGATGTCGCTACCGGCATTATTACCGGTACTGTAGATAAAAAAGGCTCATACCCTATTGTTTTTACTGTAAGCAATAAGCTGGGTAGCAATACAAAAAAATTCACGTTAGCTATTGGCGACAATGTTGGTTTAACCCCTGCGCTAGGTTGGAACAGTTGGAACGCCTGGGGCCTTAGCGTTAATGATGAAAAGGTACGCACATCTGCCCGCGAAATGGCCGAGCGGTTAAGCGTTCATGGTTGGTCGTACATCAACATAGATGATGGGTGGGAGGCCCCAAAACGCCAGGACGACGGCAAAATTACGCCTAACGAAAAGTTCCCGGATATGAAAGGGCTTACGGGCTATATACATAGTTTGGGTTTACGTATGGGTATATATTCATCGCCCGGCCCACGTACTTGCGGCGGTTATTTAGGCACCTGGCAGCACGAAGATCAGGATGCGCAAACTTATAGTGATTGGGGTATTGATTATTTAAAATACGACTGGTGCTCGTATGGGCAAATTGCGCCAAAAGGCCCTAACCTGGACGAAATGAAAAAACCTTACCTGGTAATGCGCAGCTCGTTGGATAAAGTTAACCGCGATATACTGTTTAGCTATTGCCAGTATGGTATGGGCGCAGTTTGGAGCTGGGGAGCAGAAGCTGGCGGTAATAGCTGGCGTACAACCGGTGATATAACCGATACCTGGAACAGTATGTCGACCATTGGTTTTAACCAGGATAAGGCTGCTCCGTATGCTGGCCCTGGTCACTTTAATGACCCTGATATGTTGGTAGTAGGCAAAGTAGGATGGGGCCCAAGCCTGCACAATACACGTCTTACTTTTGATGAGCAATACACGCACATAAGCCAGTGGAGCTTATTGGCAGCGCCATTATTAATTGGTTGCGATATGGGCCATCTGGATAGATTTACGCTAAGCCTGCTTACCAACGATGAAGTACTGGCTATTGACCAGGACGCGTTAGGTAAAAGTGGCCGCCAGTACATCAAAAAAGATGGCTACCAGGTTTGGGTAAAAGAGTTAAAAGATGGCGGCAAAGCTATCGGCTTATATAATACAACAGATAGCTATCAAACCATCAGCTTACCAAAAAGCGACCCGGCATTAAAAGGCTATACCAAAATAAGAGATGTTTGGCGCCAGCAAAATGTAATGGCCGCCAGTGGGCGTATAGCGCCGCATGGTGTGTTGCTGTTGAGGGTTGAGAAATAGGCAGCTAATTAATATTATAAATGGCTCGTGTATTACTTTCGATAAGAAAGAGTGCGCGGGCCATTTTTATTTCCCGGCTACTTGCATGGCAAAAAATATTGCTACATTTAATTAACCAAAACCTAAATGCCATGCGTAAGAGTGTTTTATCAATCTTATTGTTGTTTAATGTAAGCCTTAATTTGTTTGCGCAAAAAGGGTGCACTTTTGTGGTGGAAAAACTAAGCCCGCCTAAAACCAAAGTATTTGCTACCGAGAGTTACCATGAACTTTTAGAAAAACTAATAAAGGAGGACCGCAAGCTGTCCGGCGACCCCAATAAACAGGACCTGCGTGGCGAGGCAAACATTATTGCCAAAAGCCAAATTACCCAACCGCTGGTAACCCGCGGATTCCATCCTTTTTTTGAGGGAATGTATGCGGCCTATGCAGATCACCACCCGTTTACATTGTCGCCCGATATAATGTGGCTTTTAATAAGCCAGGGTTTTGCTAACCATGTAAATAATAACTCAGAACAGTTGCGAAGTTTGCTTGTGCCTTTTGAAGGCAAGAAGACGTTGACATACATTACCCAGGAGGACATGTTCAGGCCGAATGCCCCCTGGGATATAGCGTTTACAAATTTTGGCGAGCAGATTGCAGGTTTTACCGGCCCGGAACTTACTAAAGCCATGACAGCTAATTTTACCACAACCACACCTACAACAAAAATAGCGTCGCAAATTACGTTGATGAACGCGGTGCAATCCTATTTTAATTACGAGACTATGATAAGAGGATGTGGCATCCCTAAAATAACGTTAGAAGGCACCACCCAAGACTGGGAGATGGTATTAGCCAAGGCCGAAACTTTACGCAAATACCAGCTGGATTGGTGGATTGACGCTATGGAGCCGGTATTGAAACAATTTGTACAGGCATCAAAAGGAAAAATAGATAAAAAATTCTGGCAGGCCATGTTTGCCCATCACTCGCAAAAAGGCGCTTGCGGTCCACAGCAAGAAATTGTTGATGGCTGGATTGTTAAGTTTTTCCCCTACGATAAAAGAGGCAATACGCTTGATTTGAAAGAATTGAACCTTGGGCGTTTAATGCCTAACGAAATGTTAAAGGTTGACCTGATGTGTACCGATATCCGTGATACTACTAATGTAATAAAAACCCCGCTTGAGCTTTGGGCTGGTTTTGTTGGTTTGGAGCAGGATGCCAAAGGGTATGGACTAAAACCCAAAATTGGCTGGATGATAAGGAAGAAGGATCCGTATAACACGACGATATTAGCGCGTTTATCAGCAGCAAACAAGGAGACTGGTGGCGTAATCTTGCAAGTTGACAACGTACCGCCCGAGCTGTATAAAATAGGCACGGTAAAAAGGCTAAGGATCAGTTTCTTTGGTAACATTCGTATCCCTGAAGAAATGGCTAATATTGAAATAGCTGATATGACACTTAATGGCTCAACTACCGAGCTCGAAACCAAACGTATTGTAAAACTGTTCCCTAAAACCACGCTGCATATTAATGGGGTAGATTATAATTCAAATTAGCGCAAGATAGGCACATCTGCACATTTGCATATCTGCACATCAAAAACCTACCTTTGCGCCAATGAGTAAGATACCGTATAACCACATTTTTGAGGACGTAACCATTATTGATATTGCCGAAGAAGGCAAGGGCGTAGGCAAGGCAGACGATTTTGTGTTGTTTGTAGAAAAAGCCGTGCCCGGCGATGTGGTTGATGTACAAGTTTATCGCAGTAAAAAAAACTTCGGCGAAGCTAAGATCATCGGCCTAAAACAAGCCAGCGAACACCGCGTTGAGCCCTTCTGTGAGCATTTTGGTACCTGCGGCGGCTGCAAATGGCAGCACATGACGTATGATGCGCAATTGCAATTTAAACAAAAATCAGTAAGCGATGCTTTGGGCCGACTGGCTAAAATTGAAGTGGGTGGGATAATGCCTATTGTGCCTTCGCCTGCTGATAGATATTACCGTAACAAACTGGAGTTTACCTTTAGCAATAAGCGTTGGCTGTATGACGGCGAGAGCCGCGAGGACGAAACGCTTAACATGAACGCGCTGGGTTTCCACATTCCCGGCCGTTTTGATAAGATATTAGATGTTAGGCATTGCTATTTACAGGCCGACCCAAGTAATGATATCCGTAACCGCATTGACGAGTTTGCCAAACAAAACGAGTATACCTATTACGATCTCCGCAATCATACCGGAGCTTTACGTAACCTGATAATACGCACCAGCAGTACCGGCGAATTAATGGTGATCGTAGTTTTTGCGTATCCGACAGAAGAGGAGGTAAACAAGCTCATGGCTTTTGTTGAGGCGGGGTTCCCGGAGATAACCTCATTGCTTTACATCCTTAACGAAAAGAAAAACGATACCATTTTTGATCAGGACGTTGTGGCCTGGAAAGGGCCGGAATATATCCATGAAGAAATGAACGGGATAAAGTTCCGCATCGGCCCAAAATCATTCTATCAAACTAACAGTATACAGGCCCTGCGCCTATATGAAATAACCCGCGACTTTGCCGGCTTTAAAGGCGATGAACTGGTTTATGATTTGTACACCGGTGCCGGCACCATTGCCAACTTTGTAGCAGGTAATGTACGCGAAGTGGTGGGTGTAGAGTACGTGCCAAGTGCAATTGAGGATGCAAAAATAAACAGCGCCATCAATAACATAACCAACACTAAGTTTTATGCAGGTGATATGAAGGATGTACTATCGGCCGATTTTGTGGCCGAGCATGGCAAGCCTGATGTAATTATAACCGATCCGCCGCGCGCGGGTATGCACCCTGATGTGGTAGCACGCCTGATGGAAATTGAGGCCGATAAAATAGTATATGTAAGCTGTAATGCCGCCACCCAGGCCCGTGATCTGCTGGTACTAAAAGAAAAATATGATACGGTTAAGATACAACCGGTAGATATGTTTCCGCATACACAGCATGTGGAGAATGTGGTTCTTTTAAGAATCAAGAAGTAAGAGTCAAGAAGCAAGAAAAAGAATAGTATATGGAACCGGAAGAATTGCTTAATGAAAACCGTGGCGAGGCGCAGAAGCCCGCAGCTGATAGTCCGTTGCTAAGTTTGCAGCGCGATCTGAAAACGTTTAGTGAATCGATACGCGAGGTTGCTGTTGAGATCATGGTGGAGGGATTATCTAAATATCCCATCTTCATTGCGCATCAGCATGAAATAAAACTGGGCGAACTGATACTGGACCGCTTTGAGCTAAATACCGATTGGAGCATACATGCCTCAACTCTGGAAGAGTTTTTAGAAGTAGGCGTAATTAAGCCAGAATTAAAAGATAGGTTCATCACTAACTACAAAAGCGCTAAAGATTTTATGTGTGTATTTGTAGTAGTACCCGAAGGTGCAAACTTTGTGTTTGTGCCGTATGAGTAACACCCATTGTCATTTCGACCAACGGGAGAAATCTTGTACGCTTTGCTAATTTATCGCGCGTTTAAGATTTCTCCTCGTACCTCGTTCGAAATGACAACCAAGGATTTAATTAATTTCTTTACTTTAGCATAAGAAATTTTGACTATGCCAGATCAACCATTACTTATTTTAAACAGCCAGCAAATACAGCAAAAGATTGCCCGGATTGCTTACCAGATACTGGAGGATAATTTTGATGAGAAAGAAATTATCATAGCCGGTATGCTGCCGCGTGGCGGTTTCCTGGCTACCCGCCTCAAAAAGGTATTGGATGGGATAGCCCCCTTTAAAAGCAAAGTATTGACTATAGATCTGGATCGTTTTAGCCGCAGCCTTAACGCCAAAATAGATTTTGATATAGAAGAGTGTAATGATAAGGTTGTTATTTTGGTGGACGATGTACTGAATAGCGGTAAGTCATTAGCCTATGGTTTCGGTGTATTTTTAGATGTTCCGTTAAAAAAATTACGCACCGTTGTATTGGTTGACCGTAACCATAAAAGTTTCCCCATCACTACCGATTACTCGGGCATTGCGCTATCTACCATTATTAAAGAGCATATTGATGTGGTATTGAGCGAGAATGGTGAGGAGGATGCGGTTTATTTGAGATAATTAGCCCCCTCTAAATCTCCCCCGGTAGGGGAGACTTTTTGAAAAGGTATTCTAGACTTTAATTTTAATAATGTTATGTTAAGTCTCCCCTACCGGGGGAGATTTAGAGGGGCTGGGGCTTACACCGTCAACTTCTTATACTTTATCCGCTTCGGCCCAATATCACCTAAGCGTTTCTTGCGGTTCTCTTCATAATCAGAGTAGTTGCCTTCGAAGAAGTAAACCTGCGAGTTACCTTCAAACGCCAATATGTGCGTGCAAATACGATCCAAAAACCATCTATCGTGACTAATGACCACTGCGCAGCCGCCAAAGTTTTCAAGGGCTTCTTCAAGCGCACGTAGTGTATTTACGTCAATATCATTGGTAGGCTCATCCAGCAGCAATACGTTACTGCCTTTTTTCAGGGTGATAGATAAATGCACCCGGTTGCGCTCGCCACCCGATAATACACCCACTTTTTTTTGCTGATCGGCACCGTTAAAGTTAAAGCGCGATACATAAGCCCTTGAGTTTAACGGGCGGTTGCCTACCATAATGGTTTCCAGCCCGCCGGTTACGTTTTCCCAAACAGATTTGTTAGGGTCAAGGTCATCATGCATTTGGTCAACATAACCCAATGCAACAGTTTCGCCTACGCGGAACGTGCCCGAGTCGGCGGTTTCCTGCCCGGTTATTAAGCGGAACAGGGTAGTTTTACCCGCACCATTTGGCCCTATGATTCCTACAATTCCCGCAGGAGGCAGGGAGAAATTCAGGTTATCAAACAATAACTTATCACCATAACTTTTGCTTACACCGGTGGCCTCAATAACCACATTGCCCAAACGCGGGCCGGGCGGAATAAACAACTCCAGTTTTTCTTCGCGTTCCTTAGTTTCTTCGGAGGCCAGTTTTTCGTAGTTTGATAAACGTGCCTTTGATTTGGTGTGACGGCCCTTTGGCCCCATGCGCACCCATTCTAACTCACGCTCTAATGCTTTTTGGCGCTTGCCTTCGGTTTTATCTTCCTGGGCAAGGCGTTTTGATTTTTGCTCCAACCATGAAGAATAATTGCCTTTCCATGGCAAACCTTCGCCACGGTCAAGTTCTAATATCCAGCCGGCAACATTGTCAAGGAAGTATCTATCGTGCGTTACAGCTATTACGGTGCCTTTATATTGTTTTAAGTGTTGCTCCAGCCAATCGATTGATTCGGCATCTAAGTGGTTGGTAGGCTCATCCAGTAACAATACATCAGGTTCTTTTAACAGCAACCGGCACAAAGCCACACGGCGGCGCTCGCCACCTGATAGTACAGATATTTTAGTATCAGGCTCGGGGCAGCGCAAGGCATCCATGGCGCGCTCCAGTTTGGTGTCCAGTTCCCAGGCGTTTACGGCATCTATTTGATCCTGTAGTTCGCCCTGGCGGGACATTAGCTTGTCCATTTTGTCGGCATCGCCATAATACTCTTCCAGGCCAAATTTTTCGTTTATCTCTTCGTATTCTTTTAGCAGGGCGGTGGTTTCGCTTACGCCTTCTTCTACAATTTCACGTACGGTTTTGTTGGGGTCAAGCTCGGGCTCCTGGCTTAGGTAGCCAACGGTATAGCCCGGCGAGAATACCACCTCGCCAATATTGGTTTTATCAATACCTGCAATAATTTTTAGCAGGGACGATTTACCCGAACCGTTTAAACCTATAACGCCAATTTTAGCGCCATAGAAAAAACTCAGGTAAATGTTTTTTAATACTGTTTTTTGCGGGGGATATACTTTACTAACCCCGGCCATTGAAAAAATTATTTTTTCGTCTGCCATGTATTTATTGAGTGATTGAGTTATTTAATGAGTGAATTAATGAATTAGTGATTGTGTGAATGATTTTTTGATAGGTAAATATCGATGCAAATATAATAGTTTGCTAACAACTAACTTTACGTTTGATATGATGATATTTATGTTTATCATTGAATTGAAAAACCAATTTATCTAATAATTATCATGCGCCTGCCAGTTATAGTTAAACAGCTAATTATATGTCTTTGCTTTGCGATAGTGACAGCCACTGCTTTTGCCCAACAGATAATTAAAACAGATACCAGTCATTTTGTAACATTGCATATAGATCCGTCAAACGCTATGGGGGGCAATGTGTCGGATGTTTTTAGCGAGGTTAATTATATCCCTTTGGAGACCACCCCGGAGAGTACTTTTGGCAGCATTAAACAACTGGCGGTTACCGATAAATATTACATCATCCGTGATGAGAATACCAATTGTATTCTTTTCTTTACTAAGGATGGTAAGTTTCATACTAAAATAAAAGGTAAAGGGGCCGGCATTTTTGATAAAATACGTGAGTTTTTTGTTAACAGGTGGACCAAGCAGGTTATATTTAGCGAAGACCACTATAGATCTGTAAAATACTATGACTTTGATGGCAAGCTGGTGAAGACAGAAGACCGGGTGAGTGACTTTAAAGCCGACATGAGCGCCGCCTCTTTTTATTTTATCGGCCCCAACAAATTGGTAAACTGTGATATGTACCGGGATGAGGATGAAAAATCAGAATATTACAAACCGTTTCACAGGTCGCTTTTACAATTTATGGATGGCCCGAAAGTGTATGCTACAGGTTTTAACTATACCGCGGACCGGGGTAAAAAGGAAACCATCCGCCACAGTATTGGCCCCTTATCGTACTTTGGTAATGATACTACTTTATTTTATTCGGAGTATTTTAACTACAACATTAATACCGTAACGCCGAATAGCATAAAGCGGGCTTATCACTTTGTGTTCCCGTTATCAATGTCATTGCCTTTAGATTTTGCCACCAACCCTATTTATGATGAAGGAGAAGAAGAGTATAGGAAAGCGCATCAACAACAGATTTATTGCCTGAATAACTTTTATAAAACCGGCGATAACCTGCTTTTTGCAGCAACTGTTTATGATTATAAGGTTAAAGAG
>DHIR01000114.1:6734-7302 GCA_002403905.1 Mucilaginibacter sp. UBA4741 | reverse complement strand
CATGATTATAAGGTTAAAGAGAACCAACTGGTGTATAACCTTAAATCGGGCACACTAATAGCTTTACAACATGTTTTGCCTGATGAGAAATCGTTTATGTTGCCAATATTCGGGTATAACTTTGATTTCTACGGATTGGATGCTTGTGATGGTACTTATTGCTACAACAGTGTGCCATCTGTAAGTATGTTTAAAGCACTGCAAGACAATAAAGACAAGAACATAAAATACAACCAAACGCTTACCGATTACTTTGCCAAAGCAACCAGGAATAATAACCCTGTGATAGTGCAGCTTAAAGTAAAAGACGCGTTATAACCTACCATTCCTACACAATTAAACTACCTGGTATGATCAAATATTTAAGGGCGGTACTTTGTTTGTTGCTTATCGCGGGAACGGGTAAGAGTGGGTTTGCACAAAAAAAGGATACTATCAGGGTGGGCACTGCCAGCGGGCTGCTTAAAGACAGCATGCATAATTATGTAATGGCATCGGCCACGATATCTGTGTATGCTGTTGCCGATAATCAATTGATCAACTACCAGTTGGTAAATAACTTTGGCAG
>DHIR01000114.1:1078-6529 GCA_002403905.1 Mucilaginibacter sp. UBA4741 | reverse complement strand
GTGTTAAGCTGCGTGTTGTAAGCAGTTTTGTGGGCTACGCGGCCGGGACAAAAGATTTTACAATATCGCCTAAAACAAAAACTATCGACCTGGGCATGATCATTATGCAGCGGTTAGACAATACGCTTAAAGAAGTAAAAATATCAGCCACTCCCCCGCCCATGCAAATGCATGGCGACACGCTTGAATTTAATGCCGATGCTTTTAAGCTAGATACAAATGCCGTTGTGGAGGACCTGCTGCGCCGGCTTACCGGTGTTACCATTTGGGCCGATGGAATGATAACCGTAAACGGCAAAAAGATCAATCAGCTGCTGGTAGAAGGAAAACCTTTTTTTGGCAGTGATAATAAAATCGCCTTGCAAAATATCCCCAAAAATGCGGTAAAGAAAGTGCAGGTTTATGATGTTGTAGATAAATCGCAACCCGTTACAGAACAACCTTCCACCAACATGAATATCATCCTTAAAGACGATAAAAAGGATGGCTATTTTGGTAAAGGCGGCGGTGGCTACGGTACAGATAAGCGCTATGCAGCCGATGCCATGATAAGCTATTTTTCGCCCAAAGACCAGTTGAGTCTGGTAGGCGCGCTAAACAATATAAACAAAACGGCTTATAATGTAAACACGTTAATGGACTTTAACTCTTTTAAAGGCGAAGGAGTAAAAAACCCATATAACAGCGATTTTACCCGGCAAGGTTTAAACGTATTTAAAGCCATAGGCCTAACCTACGCGCATGATTATGCCGAGCCTTCGGCCGTAAGGATGGGTACCATGATGAAAAGCCGTTTTACGGCAGATTATTTTATGAATGATGCAGGTACCGATGTGCTGTCGCAAAGTAAAACTTTGACCACCTTGTCTGCGAATGAACAATTGCAACGCGAGGAGAGCAATACTACCCGTAACACTAACACCAGCCAGCAAGCCAGGGCCAATTATACTAAGGTATTTAAATATTCAGACCTCGATGCTTCGGTATATTATAAAGATAATGCTACTACCGGTTTAAGTACCCTGGGTCGAACATCATTTAACACACTGACAGGCGCACAAAGCCAAAGCACTGATCAGCGCGATAATACAGGAAACACCCATAACTCCGGTGGCGAAATTAAATTTAACACACAAACCTATTACCCTAAAAATGCCCTCAGGGCAAAAAGTATAGATATGCAGTTAGATTACACGTTCGACCTTAATAATGCCAATAACGAAAACAAACGTTTAACAGAACTTACGGCTTCGGATGCCACACTGGATAAGTATTTTAACCGTAAGTATTTATCAAACAGTTCCACTATTGACCAGGGCCTTAAATTAAGCTTCCCGATAAGGGCACAGAGGATAAACTTTGTTTCAGCAACTATTGATAATAGCTTAGCTATGTACGACCGCAAAGAGAATAATGATGTTTTTGACCTTCCGGCTGCCAGGACCGGATATGCACCAAACGCCAACCTTACCAATGTAACACATTACCGTACAATAGACGAAAGACCCGGCATTTCTTTTAGCAGATCTTTTGTTAAAGCGCTTGATAACAGGTATAGCAAGTCGCTTTCAATAAGTGTAACCGCCCGCGAACAGCTTTTTATGCAGAACAACGAGTCGCAAAAAGCTTTTCAGAATTTAAACAGGTCATATTCTTATTTTATCCCGTCTTCGTCTATAACCTACCGGAACAGCCAGGTTGGCGAGTTTTACAAAAACTATAGCTTAAACTACAACACATCGGTTATATACCCTACTATATACCAATTGGCGCCGTTAAATGATGATGCCGATGTATATACCATCAACTTTAGTAACCCAGGCCTTCGGCCTACCTACCGCCATGATCTTTCATTCAGTTACGGTTATAACAGCTCGGTAACAAATAACCCGTTAACAAGCAGCCTGACAATTACGACTGGGATAGATAAAAACCCGATAACTGACAGTGTTTTTATTGATGGCATAGGCCGCAACATGCACTATTACGTTAATGGCGAGAGCAGCAAGCACGCGTCTTTATATGGCTACGCCTCCAAAGCCTTTAAGTTTAAAGAGAACCAACTGCAGTTTAATAATTTTATAAACGGCAGCTACAGGGAGTATCCATCAAGTGTTAACGGGGTATCTTATTCAACCCGGTCATCATACGCCAGCGTAAATACCAGTCTGAATTATAATTACAAAGGACTTGCTACGGTAGAGGCAGGCGAATCATTCTCGGCCAGTAAAACCACCCAGGGCAAATTAAGCAACAACTATTTTTATACCTGGAGCACCGGCGCGGCGGCAGCCTTCGCGTTACCAAAAAGCATATTCTTTAACACCCGCTTAAATTTTAATAACACCAAATCAACAAACGCAAATAACATTTACTACACTATTTGGAATGCCGACATAGGCTTTCGTTTCCTTAAAGGTGCCAATGCGGAAGTGAAATTCTCGGCATTAGATATTTTACATCAAAACAAAAGTATTATTAACTACATAACTAATAACAGTGTAACCACCGGCACTGTAAATGTATTGCAGCAATATTTCATGGTGACACTGGCTTATTATCCGCGCAAATTTGGTTTGAAAAAATAATAATGATCTTAATACTTTAAGTTAGGTTTAGTATTAAGAAGTAAAAGCCTTACTCACCCCCCTCTCTAAAAGGAGAGGGGGGTGACTGTCACCTTAAATTTATTTACGTTTAATAGCCCCCTCTTCAAAGAAGAGGGAGGGTGAGGCAGACTTTCTGTCACAATTGCATGTTTCAACTGCCTTTTTTTCCACAGTAGTGCAAATTCATCCCCGTTTAGGTTAAACTATTGCCTTTTACTTATATCAAACAAGTAGTTAACAGCGTTATGAATGTAAAATTTTGTATAATTTGTTAAATTTTAAGTTATAAATGTTGCATAAAGTTTAACTTTTAATAGATTGCACATCATAATAGTGTCTGTTTATTGTTAAGCGCAAAAGTTGGCAACAATATTGTTGATAAGTTAAAAATAACATGTTCTAACTGTAGCAACTAATTGATATATTAGGACGTATAATAATAGTATATATGGAAGCAAAATTTTCGCCACGGGTTAAGGATGTAATACAATACAGCAGGGAAGAGGCACTACGCCTTGGGCATGACTATATTGGTACAGAGCACCTTTTACTTGGCCTTATCCGTGATGGAGACGGCGTAGCTATAAAACTGCTAAGAGAATTAGCGGTTGATACAGCAAGATTGCGTCGTTCTGTGGAAGACGCTGTTAAAGGGACTATAGGAACCAACGTACATATTGGCAGCATACCATTAACCAAACAAGCCGAAAAAGTATTGAAGATAACTTACCTTGAAGCTAAAATATTTAAAAGCGATGTAATAGGTACCGAGCATTTATTGCTATCTATTTTGCGCGATGAAGATAATATAGCATCACAAATACTGATGCAGTTTAATGTTAATTACGAAGTGTTTAAGAGCGAGGTAGAATCGCATAAAAACAATATAACTGACGAGATGCCTGGTTCATCAACCGGCGGTGAGGATGATTTTAAAGACGAGGAAGCATTTAATCAGCCTAAAAAAGTATCAGACATTAAATCAAAAACACCGGTATTAGACAACTTTGGCCGCGATTTAACCCGTGCTGCCGAGGATGGTAAATTGGACCCGATTGTTGGTCGCGAGAAAGAGATAGAGCGTGTATCGCAAATTCTATCACGTCGTAAAAAGAACAACCCTATTTTAATTGGTGAACCTGGTGTTGGTAAATCTGCCATCGCCGAGGGTTTGGCATTACGTATAGTACAGCGTAAAGTATCGCGTGTATTGTTTAACAAACGCGTGGTTACGTTAGATCTTGCTTCATTAGTTGCAGGCACCAAATACCGCGGCCAGTTTGAAGAGCGTATGAAAGCCGTGATGAACGAGTTGGAGAAATCGCCGGATGTTATTTTGTTTATTGACGAGATACATACCATTGTTGGTGCAGGCGGCGCGTCAGGATCATTAGACGCGTCAAATATGTTTAAACCGGCTTTGGCCCGTGGAGAGATACAATGTATTGGTGCTACTACTTTAGACGAGTATCGCCAATATATTGAGAAAGATGGCGCTTTGGACCGTCGTTTCCAAAAGGTAATGGTTGAACCGGCTACACCGGACGAAACTGTTGAGATATTAACCCGTATTAAAGATAAATACGAAGAGCATCACGGTGTAACTTATACTGATGAAGCTATACTGGCTTGTGTTACTCTAACTACAAGATATATTACAGATCGCTTTTTACCGGATAAAGCTATTGACGCTTTAGACGAATCAGGCTCGCGCGTTCACTTAACAAATATCCACGTTCCGCAAGAGATATTGGATATCGAGAATAAAATTGAACTGATAAAGGTTGAAAAAAACAAAGTAGTACGTAGCCAGAAATACGAAGAGGCAGCGAAACTACGTGATACCGAAAAGCATTTATTGGAAGAGTTGGAGCAGGCCAAAGCAGTTTGGGAAGCCGAAACAAAATCAAAACGTTACACCGTAACCGAAGATAATGTTGCCGAGGTGGTATCAATGATGACCGGTATCCCGGTACAGAAAGTTGGACAGGCTGATAGCCAGAAATTGCTCCACATGTCTGAAAAGATAGGTGAGAAAATTATTGGCCAGGATGATGCGGTTAAAAAACTTACCCGCGCCATCCAGAGGACCCGTGCCGGCTTGAAAGATCCTAAAAAACCAATTGGTTCGTTTATCTTCTTAGGCCCTACTGGTGTTGGTAAAACAGAGTTAGCCAAAGAGCTTGCCCGTTTTATGTTTGATACCGAGGACGCGCTGATACAAATTGATATGAGCGAGTACATGGAGAAATTCGCGGTATCACGTTTAGTGGGAGCGCCTCCGGGCTATGTAGGTTATGAAGAAGGCGGGCAATTAACAGAAAAAGTACGCCGTAAACCATACGCCGTAGTATTGCTGGATGAAATAGAAAAAGCTCACCCTGATGTATTTAACATATTATTGCAAGTGTTGGATGAAGGACAGTTAACTGATTCATTGGGCCGTAAGGTTGATTTCAGGAATGCTATCATCATCATGACATCAAACATTGGTGCACGCCAGTTAAAGGATTTTGGACAAGGTGTAGGCTTTACTACAAATGCCAAAACAACCCAGGTCGACTCGCACTCAAGGGGTGTGATAGAGAACGCTTTAAAACGCGCTTTTGCTCCGGAGTTTTTGAACCGTATTGATGATGTGATTGTGTTTAATTCGTTAGGCGAGGAAGAAATATTCAAGATCATTGATATTGAGTTAGCCGCTTTATTTGGCCGTGTTAACAGTTTAGGCTATAAAATAGAGTTAACCGAAGTTGCTAAAAAGTTTATTGCTGACAAAGGATACGATTCGCAATTTGGCGCGCGCCCATTAAAACGTGCTATCCAGAAATATTTGGAGGAC
>DHIR01000114.1:506-954 GCA_002403905.1 Mucilaginibacter sp. UBA4741 | reverse complement strand
TTAAAAAACCAAAGCAGGAAGAGCAGAATTAAGAATAAACAAAAAGTGCCCACCATTTGGTGGGCACTTTTTGTTTATACAATTTGTCATTCTTCGCTACGCCCGGAATCACAGAAATAAAAAAATAAAAAAAACAAACTAAACATTAAACCTTTGCGTTTTAAAAACATCTTACTTGTGTAAAAAACAAATATAACTATGAAAAAAATATTATCTATAGCGTGCGTGGCCTTGGTAGTGGCAGCATTAGCATCTTGCAAAAAAGAATACGTAACCAACGTTAATCCTGCTCAAACTTACACAACTACTATAGCACCAACCGATTGGGTTCAAACTAAAGATGGTAAATCAGATTCAGTTTCTGTTAAGGCACCTGCTATCGATAGCTTCTTTAATAACAATGGCGCTACATTGGTTTATTTCTCATTCTTCAGCGGAGTATATGAGC
>DHIR01000114.1:0-312 GCA_002403905.1 Mucilaginibacter sp. UBA4741 | reverse complement strand
GATGAGCAGGTACCCGAAGTGTATAATGGCACATCTTACAGCTATTTCCACTACACCGGTAACCTGGTATTATATTCACAACCAATTGCTGGCGGTACACCAGTTAAACCAACCCAGCCTATTACGGTAAAATTGGTACTGATCCCGTCAAGTTAATAAGACTTTAATGCACTATAGAAAAGCTGACCGAAAGGTTGGCTTTTTTTGTTTGTAGCCAAACGATAGGTATAAACCGGGACTTAAACCAAAAAGGCCAACCATACAGGTTAGCCTTTTAAAATATCTAATTCCGAAATCGAAAATCCGACTTCC
>DHIR01000082.1 GCA_002403905.1 Mucilaginibacter sp. UBA4741 | reverse complement strand
GACATTAAAGGAAAATACACGGTTAAAGTAGCGGGCCTTAACTCCGATGGCGAATTTGGCGACGGTACTTTTAAAATTAATAAAGCAGCGCATGAAAATAATTAACAAGTGGTTTACCGGCATTGCATTGGTTTGCGGGTTATTGATCTGTTGGGCCTTTATCCCTAAAGCCGATGACCCTATTGATAAACTGGTAACATCCCTGCAAAAATGGACCGACACCATCCCGCAGGAAAAGGTTTACCTGCATACGGATAAACCCTATTATGCGCTGGGCGATACAATTTGGTTTAAGGGCTATATAACCATTGGTGGCAGGCACCAGCTTTCTAAACTAAGCGGGGCGATGTATGTGGAGCTGATCTCTGAGAAAGATTCGCTAGTGCAGCGGCTTAAGCTGCCGGTAACATCGGGAATGGTGGTGGGTGATTTTATTTTGAAAGATGATTATCATCAGGGTAGTTATCGTATCAGGGCCTATACCCAATGGATGCGTAATGCGGGTGAGGATTATTTTTATGACCATACTTTTTTAGTGGGCGACGTAGCCGGCGGAGATATTGTGGCTAAGGCCGATTTTAGTTATCGCGATAATAAAGGCAAGAAAGTACTGACAGCTATACTTAACTACACTAATGATCAGGGCAAAGCTTTGGGTGATAAAGCAGTGCGATATGAGATCTGGGCCGACTATAAACCGCTCTGGCGGCAAAATGGCAAAACGGATGCATTGGGTAGTATGCGGATCGTTATTCCTGATGATATCAAACAGCACCCCGAGGCGGCCTATATACGTACTATTCTGCAAGGCAGCGATAAATATCCTATTATTCGTGATTTCCCAATTAAAGCTACCTTATCACAAAGCGATGTGCAGTTCTTTCCTGAAAGTGGCAACCTGGTAAACGGGATTGCTTCAAGAGTTGCTTTTAAAGCCATAGGTATTGATGGCTTAGGCATTAATATAAAAGGTAATATTGTTGATAATGACAATAAAGAAATAGCCAAACTGGAAACCTTACATGCCGGTATGGGTAGTTTTTTGGTGATACCTGTTTCGGATAAAACCTATACCGCCAATGTAATTTTTGAGGATGGATCAACCAAAAGCATTCCATTACCTAAAGTCATTGACCAGGGTTATGTGCTGAGTGTTTATCAGCCTAACAAAGACAGCGTCTTAGTAAGAATACATGCCTCGGCCCCCTTATTATCCTCTTCGGTTAACCTTATTGCCCATACCAGTGGCGAAACGGTATTTGCGGCACCGGTAAAAATTGAAAAACCAATTACCTCCATCTGGCTGGAAAAGAAAGTTTTCCCGACTGGTATTGCACAGTTTACCTTGTTCAATGCAGCCGGTGAACCGCTCAATGAGCGCATTGTTTTCATTCGCAGCAATGATTTGATGCAGCTGGATATCAAAACAGCTAAAACGTCCTATAACAGCAAGGAGCATGTGCAGGTTGACCTGGAAGCTAAGGACAGCCAGGGCAAGCCTACAATTGGCAATTTCTCCGTTTCAGTTATTGACGAAAGTAAAGTACCATTTGATGAGAATAAAGAAAGCACCATTTTCTCCACTATCTTACTTACATCAGATCTGAAAGGTTATGTAGAGGAACCCAATTATTATTTTGCCAAAACCGGTGATGAAACAGACAAAGCTTTAGATAATTTAATGCTGACTCAGGGCTATCGCCGCTTTGCCTGGAAAGAACTGAATAATACCATCGTTACCAAGCCACAATTCCCGGCTGAAGGCTTAGGTACTGTATTTACAGGCCGGGTAACTACGTTAACCGATAAGCCCGTACCTGATGCCAACATCAGTTTGCTGGCTTTGCGGGCCAGTGCGGTAAAATCAGCCACAGCGGATGCCGATGGCCATTTCTATTTTGAGCCTTTCTTTCTAACTGACAGCATTAAACTTTTCTTTCAGGCCCGAACCAAAAAAGGCAGTGATAAGGTGAAGCTACTGCTGAATAGCATGCCCGGCATAAAAGTTAATTCCAACCCCAATTTGCCTGATGCCAGCCTGAATGTTCACAGTAGCCTCAAACAATACCTCGATAAGGGCAAACAAGAAGATGATGCTTATGAAAAGCTAGGAATGCTGGATAAAGTGCATCGCCTAAAAGAAGTGAAGATCAGGGCGAAAAAGCCAGATCCGCTTGAAAATTATTCTACGCAATGGGGGCCGGTGGTACCAGAGGGGCATGCAGATTTTACTTTTTATGTTGAACCCCGGGATGAATATCCCACCCCTGGTATTTATCTGCAGGGGCTACTACCCAACGTGATTTTTACAATGAGGAGTGGAGGTATGGTGCCTAATATTTCTGTTTATTTAAACGGGCGCAGGCTCAATTTGGATGAAACGGTAGACATTCTTAACAATGGCGGATTAGACGTTGAGGATATAGCTAAAATAGATTTACTAAATAAGTTTAACTCTTTAATATACATGTATGGAAAAGAGCCTTGCATGTTCATTTACACCAAAAAAGGTTACGTAAGAAAAACCTATAATCCGAGTGCGGTCAATATAACACATAAAGGTTTCAATAAGGTCCGCGAGTTTTACTCGCCTAAATATGATAAGTCGGGTGCAAACCTCAAACTACCCGATCTGCGCAGTACCATTTACTGGAACCCTTATTTAAAAACCGATGTAGCGGGCAAAACCTCATTTAACTTTTTCAATGCAGATGGACCGGGTACTTATAAAGTAGTTGTAGAGGGCATAAATGCCGCCGGTGAACTGGGCAGGCAGGTATTTAGATATACCGTTAATTGAGAGTAAGCCGCCGCTGCTGTGGTCCCCGCGCCGCCTGTGGCTGATAAGGGCTTGGCAATGATCATCGCCCCGCTGGGCAGTTTGAACAAACGCCTATTAGTTGAGAAAGTATACCTGCACTTAGATAAGCCGTACTATAATATTGGCGACACGCTTTGGTTCAATTAGTAGACAAGGTGAATCGGACACCTTCACACCTGAGTGGCTTACTATATGTAGAGCCGGATAACGATAGCTCTGAAATGGTTAGGCGTATCAGCATCCTGATTAAAGATGGTTTGGGCCGGGGACAGATACTTTTATCAAAAAACATATTCCAGGAAGGTGGTTATACCCGCAGGGTATATACCAATTGGATGCAAAATTTTGGTGAAGATTATGTTTTTTAGCCAGCGGTTTTATTTAGGCGTACCCGCCGCGGATGCCTGGCTGGAAAATCGGCCGCTTCTATTAACCGGGTGGCTAATAAAGATCAACTACAAGTACAGTTGTTTTGAATAAAGCAGATAAACTGTGCTTTGAAAAAAGTGGAAGTTAAGATTTACGAGGATCGGCATTATTTGTGTAAGGAAGGGTTACAAATTGGGTTGGTAACTTTGTCGGATGCGGTGAAATTGGTATTTTTTTTGTGCGGTAAAAAGCAAGCGTGTCGCCCAGCGCCACTCTTGCTGGTCAGGCAAAGCGGGTGAAGTAATGATCCCGGAATACCGGGATTCATGGATGAACCTACTTTGCCCGAAATTGCCTTATATATGGGTTGATATATTTGCTATGTTCCATTATTGCTCTGCTTTTGCCATAGCCCTATCCATTGCTTTTTTTACTGCCTTGCTTTCATGTGCATATACCTCATTCCATGCTACAATACACTGGTTACCCTCTTTATTGTATTGGCTGGCCTGATATGCCTCTATTGTTTTTTGTCCTATACTTAAAAGATAAAAAACCACAACAAATAAAAAACTCCAGGGTATTAGCCTTCCGAATACCATTTTATAATAATAATCCGTGTTCGATTCAGGAAACAATAAAAATCGGAAATGCCTGGTGATTGGCTTTGGTCCCGCTTCAATGGTTTGTTTAATGCTTGTCAACTTACTTTCTACCGTGTTATTGATTTTATTAAGTCCCTGATCTAAAGCCATATTCATTGTTGTCATGTCCGGCTTTGGCGCAATCACCTGTATGCTTGAATATTTTTGCTCAAAATCACTAACAAGGTTTTTAATTTCCTGGTCTTTTTCACCAATAACTTTTTGCTGCTTTTCGATAAAGTTTTTGATTGCCTTACTTTCTTCTGTTAAATTAGTAAGCACATCGGCCAATACGGCCTCGTCCATGTGTGTTTCTTCCTTTTTCATAATTATATCCCTCTTGATTGGTTAATGGTTCTTTCCTGTTTTAATTCACTTGCCAGTGTTTGTTTTTGCTGTAATAGCATTTCTTGTTTAAGCTTCTTTTCTATATCTACTAAAGAATAACCTGCCTGGCTGCCTTTAAAGCGTACCA
>DHIR01000270.1 GCA_002403905.1 Mucilaginibacter sp. UBA4741 | reverse complement strand
GGTTTATGATACGGCCTCTTTTTTTGCCTATTATTTTTGTTACTGAATACAAACTTAAATTTTTACGATTATATTCGTTAAACTAACTGACTCATAATTAAATCACATGAAGAAACTCTTACTTTATGGGTTTGCCGCACTGTTATGCAATTTCGCAAGGGCGCAACAAACCTACCCGGTAAATGGAGTGCAGGATATCCGACCAGGATTGTATGCATTTACCAACGCTACCATTGTTGTAAGTGCACAACAAACAATTCCGAACGGTACTCTATTGGTTAAAGACCGGATAATTGAATCTGTAGGCCCGGCTGCAACTATCCCCAAAGGTTATGTGGTTATTGATCTGAAAGGAAAATATATTTATCCCGGATTGATAGATGCTTACACCACCTACGGTTTACCGGATGCCCCAAGACAAGCATTTGCCGGATTTACACGTACCGCAACCCCGGTTTCAACAAAACCCGGCGCTTATGGATGGAATGAAGCTATCCGTCCTGAAATGAACGTGAAATCGATATTCCATGTGGATGCGACAAAGGCTGAGGCGATGAAAAAGAACGGCTTTGGTGCGGTACAATCATTAATACATGATGGTATTGCTCGTGGTACATCCGTAGTAGCCTCTTTAGGCGATGAACGCGATAACCTGGTGATGCTGAACGAAGAAGCCGCGGCACATTATTCGTTCACCAAAGGTACTGCGGCAACTAATTATCCATCATCATTAATGGGTAGCATTGCTTTAATACGTCAAACCTATTTAGATGGCCAGTGGTACGGCTCACAAAAAGAAGAGTATAATATTTCATTAGCCGAGTTTAATCGCACACAATCTTTACCTCAAATATTTGAGGCTACAGACCCGCTAAGTGTATTACGTGCTGATAAAATAGCTAAGGAGTTTGGAAAGAAATATATTTTTAAAACAGATGGTGACGAATATCGCCGTATTGATGCCATGAAGGCAACCGGCAGTAGTTTCATTATCCCGCTTACTTTCCCTGATGCGTTTGATGTGGAAGACCCATTACAGGCACGAAAAGTAACATACGAACAGTTGAAAGACTGGGAACTGGCGCCAAATAATCCGGCCATAATGGAAAAAGCGGCTATTCGTTTTGCCATCACATCATACGGAATAGCTAACGCCCGCGATTTTTGGACAAACCTGCGTACTGCAATTGACCATGGATTAAGTGAAACACAAGCATTAAAATCTCTAACTGAGATCCCTGCAGAAATGTTGGGCGTATCAGATAAAATAGGCACACTAGCCAAAGGCAAAATGGCCAACTTTATCATAACATCTGATGGCCTGTTTAAAAAAGAAAACGTTATTTACGAAAACTGGGTAGAAGGCAGACAATATGTTGTGAGCCGTGTAAGCCCGATAAACCTGGCCGGATCGTATAAATTATCAGGAGATGGTTTAGCCGGTATAACCCTGAGAGTTAGCGGTAATCCCGGTTCATACGAACTAGCTGTTCAACGCAGCGGTACAGACAGTGTGCGTGCCCGTGGAACTTTCACCCGTACAGGCGATATGGTTAGTTTATATTTTGATCTAAAAGCCAATCCGGCAGGAAATATCCGTTTAAGTGGTTATATTTCAAACACTTCGCCGATAACATTAAGCGGCGGCGCGATATTGCCTGATGGAACATCTACTAATTGGGCGGCTGTTTATTCAGGCCCGGTACCAACTACTAACCGTCCTGAAGCACCTAAGCCTAATTTAACCGCGGGCCCGGTAGTTTACCCGTTTGCAGCATTTGGTAATGCCGAACTGCCGACTGCCGAAACGGTACTATTTAAAAATGCAACCGTTTGGACAAACGAGAAAGAAGGTATCCTTAAAAATGCGGATGTATTAATTGAAAACGGTAAAATTAAAGCCGTAGGCAAGAACCTGGCACCAGGTAATGCTAAAGTTATTGATGCAACCGGCAAGCACATTACAGCCGGTATTGTTGATGAACACTCGCATATTGCAGCCACCGGTGGTATTAACGAAGGCACCCAAGCCGTAACATCCGAAGTGCGGGTTGGTGATGTGCTTGACTCTGAAGATATTAACTTATATCGTCAGTTAGCAGGTGGGGTTACTACCTCGCATATCCTGCATGGCTCGGCTAACCCGGTTGGTGGCCAAACCATGCTGATCAAACATCGCTGGGGTGTATTGCCAGAGCAAATGAAGTTTGAAGGTGCTGACGGCTTTATCAAATTCGCGTTAGGCGAAAACGTAAAGCAAAGTAACTTTAATGTACAACCCGGCCCAAATACACGCTTTCCGCAATCACGAATGGGTGTGGAGCAAGTGTATGTTGATGCATTTACCCGTGCTAAGGAGTATAAAGCTGCACGCGCCGTAAAAGGCAATCACGTTCGCCGTGACCTGGAGTTAGAAGCTTTGGTTGAGATCTTGGATAACAAGCGCTTTATCACTTGCCACTCTTATGTACAGTCAGAAATAAACATGTTGATCCATGTTGCCGATTCAATGGGCTTCCATGTAAATACCTTTACACACATTTTGGAAGGTTATAAAGTGGCCGATAAAATGAAAGCCCATAATATTGCCGGTTCTACATTCTCTGATTGGTGGGCCTATAAAAGCGAAGTTTCTGATGCGATACCTATAATGGTAAGATCATGCATGAAATGGGTATAGTTACCGCGTTCAACTCTGACGATGAAGAAATGGCTCGCCGCCTTAACCAGGAAGCCGGTAAAGCGGTTACTTATGGCCACATGAGCGAAGAAGATGCATTGAAACTGGTTACCCTTAATCCTGCAAAAATGCTGCATGTTGATAATAAAGTAGGCAGTATTAAACCGGGTAAAGATGCTGATCTGGTAGTTTGGTCGACTGATCCATTATCTATCTACGCTGTTGCCGAGAAAACTTATGTTGATGGTATTGCTTATTGGGATTATGAAAAAGATGCCGCCAAACAAAAAGCCTTAAAAGCTGATGAAGGCCGTATCATTCAAAAAATGCTTGAAGCTAAAAATAAGGGGGCTGCAACACAAAGACCGACAGGTGGCGGCGGAAGGCGCCCCGGTTATACTTGCGATGATATAGAAGAAGGGGCCTACGTGGTTGCTGATAGTTATAACGAAATGCTTAACAAGAAATAGGATCAATAAGATGAAAAGGATATTAATTTTTGGAGGATTATTGCTAAGCACGGTCCTTACGTATGCGCAGGCTACCATATCGCCTGCCAAACCACAATCAAAGCCGATAATTATTACCGGTGCTACTTTACACATTGGTAACGGGCAGGTAATTAATAACGGATATATTGCCTTTGATAAAGGAAAAATCACCTCTATTGGCGAAGGCACTGCACCTAACACTAGCGGTGCCGAGATCATTAACGCAGCGGGTAAACAGGTTTATCCGGGCTTTATTTGCCCGGTTACTACTTTAGGATTAGTTGAGATAGAAGAAGGCGCAAAAGGAACGGTTGATGATGAAGAAACCGGCGATCTTAACCCCAATGTGCGTTCGATTGTAGCTTATAATACAGATTCGAAGGTGATTCCAACAATTCGCTCAAACGGAATATTACTGGCCCAACCAACTCCAAACGGTGGCTTGTTAACCGGGCAATCATCCGTAGTGCAACTGGATGCATGGAACTGGGAAGACGCGGCTTATAAAACTGATATAGCCATACATTTAAATTGGCCGGTTGTAAGAGCAGGCCGCAGAAGAGGACCTGTAGTAGCAATACCGGGAGCAGAATCGCCAGACGAAGCAAGACTAAAAGCTATGGATGCGGTAAATAACTTGTTTAACGAGGCAAAAGCGTATAGCGAAACTAAGCCTGAGGTGATCAACTTGCGCTTTGAAGCTATGAAAGGTTTATTTAATGGTACCAAGAAACTATTTGTAAATGTTGATGGCGCTAAAGAGATCATTGAGGCGGTAACATTTGCTAATAAACTAGGCGTACAAGCAGTTATAGTAGGGGGTAAGGAATCATATTTGGTTACCAATCTTTTAAAGCAGAATAATGTGCCGGTTATTATAAAAGAAACTCAAACTTTACCTGCAAGGGATGAAGATGATGTTTATCTGCCTTATAAATTGCCAAAAATACTACAGGATGCAGGCGTATTATATGGCTTAACCGGCATCGGTTTTTGGCGCCAGCGTAACTTGCCTTTCGAAGCAGGTCAGGCTGTTGGCTATGGATTAACCAAAGAGCAGGCTTTAAGTATGATCACCATTAACAACGCTAAAATATTAGGTATAGATAAAACCACCGGGACATTGGAAACAGGCAAAGATGCCAACCTATTTATTTCAGAAGGCGATGCGCTGGACATGATCACACTAAATGTTGATGCCGCATTTATACAGGGAAGGAATATTAACCTGGATAACCTGCATAAACAGCTTTACAAAAAGTTTAGTGACAAGTACGGTTTTAAAGCCAATTAATAATCAGCAATAAATGATAAAGCCCCGCTATTTGTGGGGCTTTATCATTTACAAAACTTTTGTGAGTTTATTTATGCGCTACCGATTTATGTGTTGCTGACTTATGCGAATGGCCATTATGCGCAACCGGTTTTAAAGTATTTTCCAGATCCATGTATTGCTTGAAGTTTCGTACATCATTATCCACTATGTTTTTAAACAAAGGATTGAGTATATGTGCTATACTTGCCCCAACACCACCTGCGGGCGGTTGGTAGGTTATAATCACATCAACCAAAGTGCCTTTGCCATCCAGGCTATCCCTGAAAAACACTTTGCCCGCGTTATCAATTATAGAATTGGGTAATGAACTCCAACCGATCATTTCGCCGGGTTTATCTTTTACAATTTCGGCATCCCAGCTAACAGTGCCTACACCGGTAGGCAATTTAAGTACCCAATGTGAGCGGGTATCATCAAGTAATTCTATATTTTCAAGGTGATTCATAAACAGTGGCAGGTTATCCAGTTGACGCCAAAATTTATAAACTTCCTGCCGTGGTTTGTTAATGGTAAACGCTGTCCTGATATTAATGTTAACCGGCTCATGTGTATTCTTACCAATTTTTGAATAAATGGCGCAATGGCCGCTAACACCGCGATTTAATAAGTATCCGCCTGCGCCCAATTTTAAAATACTAATTAAAGGGCTCGAAAATAAATTACCTAATCCCGAAAAGGTAAGTTTTACACCAGTGGCGATAGAAATATAGCGCTCGGGCCAGTTTAAATTTATCACCCCGGGTTCTTTATATGTATTGTACCGTTTTACCGGATTTAATGCTGCTGTTGTCATAATATTTTAAATAGATAGATATACAATGAACAGTTATAGTGCTTTAGGGTTTTGTTTTAATGAAATTAAATAGGGTTATGGGCTTTGCAGTTATCAATTGTTATGCTACTTTTGCAATGCTTTAGGTTTCTTTAACAATACCAATTGTTAAAGAATTAAAAGGGAATACAGTGTAATTCTGTAACTGTCCCGCAGCTGTAAGCTCCATAACCATAGTCTATTCATTAGTCACTATTCGCTCAGGTGGATGGGAAGACGGGACGAAAGGGGAGTAAGTCAGAAGACCTGCCAAAGTATTTATATTATTCACAGCTTTCGGGGATTGAAGCTTGGATGTGAGATACTCTCCTGTAAAACCAGCGTATTTTCATTCCATTGTTACTATTCCTGTATGCTGTAAGATTTACTTACATCAGGCATGAAAAAAATAGTATCGTACACTTTTAAATATCAAGGACTTTGGGCCGGATGTTTTATGGTATTGATCTTTTTGGGTTCAGTAAATGATCTTTTTGCCCAAAGCGATACCACTAAAAAACTAAAGGAAGTTAAAGTAAACACATCAACTATCCCCCAGGTACAAGTTATAGTGCCATCACAATCAATTTCGGCAAATGATTTTATTCATTATAACGCTTTTAACGTTGCCGATGCGATCCGCGATTTCTCAGGTGTTATTATTAAAGATTATGGCGGTATAGGTGGTTTAAAAACGGTGTCGGTTAGAGGGCTTGGCGCTAACCATACATCAATTTTGTATGACGGCATACAGATTAACGATGCCGAGAATGGGCAAGTTGATTTGGGTAAACTAAATGTGAACGGTATTCAGAGGATCACTCTATATAATGCGCAGCCGCCCAATATATTGCAAACAGCAAGGGCTTTTGCAGCAGCCAGTGTTTTGTCAATTGAAACCATAAAACCCAACTTATCCGCAGAAAAACCTTACCTAGTAACCGCCGGAATTAAAGCGGGTAGTTTTGGTTTAATAAACCCTACGCTGCAATGGCAGCAGCGATTAAGTAATAATTGGTCGTTTGTGATAAACGGCTATACCGAAAACGCCAATGGCAAATATAAATACGATGTTGACAATGGCGTAAACATCACTCAGCAAACACGCACCAGTGCCGATATAGCCGCCCGACAATTTGATGGTGCTTTGTATTGGACAAAATCCGATAGTAATAAATTTAACCTGCATATTAACTTTTATAATTCGGATAGGGGATTGCCGGGTAGTATTGTTTTGTATAGCGGAGCAATACCTGCTGATAGATTATATAACCGCGATATCTTTATCCAATCAGGGTACGAACATATCTGGAAGCATGGTCTGCATCTACTTTTAAATACCAAACTATCAAGAAACTACCTGCGTTATTTAAATCCTAACTATAACAACGCTGTTGGTAAGTTGGATCAACAGTTTATTCAGCGAGAGCTTTATCAATCGGCTGCTTTATCATATCACATCACAACAAATTGGGAAGTTGCCTATGCTGCCGATTTGTCTATAAACGATATGAATAAAGATTTCAACGTGCCCAATGCATTTGCTGCGCCAATACGGATGACGTTATTAAATGTACTATCAAGCAATTTAAACCTGGGTAAACTACATTTACAGGGTAGTATATTAAATACCAATATTAATGAGACGGTGAAGTCCGGCACAGTATCGCCGGGGGCTAATGTTTATTCGCCAACATTAGTGGCTTCTGTGTTACCGTTTGATAATTCTACTTTCCAGGTGCGTGCGTTTTATAAGCATATATTTCGCACACCAACATTTAATGATCTGTATTATGGCGGTATAGGTAATCTTGGGTTAAAACCGGAGTACGCCAGGCAATATGATCTGGGTTTAAGCTATACCAAGAGCCTAAACGGTTTTTTAAGCTATGTAACCTTTACTACAGATGCTTACTATAACAACGTAACCAACAAAATTGTATTTGTACCTAAGGATGCCTATAACGGTTCTATTCAAAACTTCGGTAAAGTTGATATAGAGGGTTTAGATGTTGGTATAAAAACACAAGCTAATCTATCCGACAAATGGAAAGCATCATTAATTGTTAATTACACTTATCAATTGGCGCTTAACGTAACCGATCCAACATCGTCTATCTACTTAAACCAATTGCCATATACCCCTAAAAATATTGTTGCCTGTAATACAGGTATAGACTACGGCGCATTAGGTTTGTATTATAACCAATTAATATCATCAGCACGCTATTATGCTAATGATAATATCTCTGCAGATTTTATGCCGGAGTATACTGTAAGCGACGTTTCGTTGGTTTATCATTTCCTGTCGAAAAAACTACCGGTAACGACATCTATCGAAGTCAATAATATTTTTAACAAGAGCTATGCGGTAGTGCAGGATTATCCTATGCCGGGGCGCTCGTTCCGTTTTTCATTTCAAATCACTATTTAACATAAACATCAAAAAAACAATATCATGAAACAAATTAAAATTTACTACCTGTTAACCACTTTAGCCCTTGTAACTGTGCTGGCTTCTTGCCATAAGGATGCAGTTGCCCCAACAACTGATACACCTACTGCACCAACACGTGCCGGTGTGTACGTATTAAACCAGGGAAACTTTGGTACCAACAACAGTACCTTAACTTATTATGATTATACATCGAAAGCACTTACTGCCGATATCTATTCCAGCGCAAATGCAAGTGCCAAATTGGGTAACACCGCTAATGATATAAAGATCTATGGGGCTAAAATGTACATTGTTGTTAACGTATCAAGCGTTGTAGACATTGTAAATGCAAAAACCGGTAAACTAATTAAACAAGATAGTTTGGTACTTAACCACGTTGCGCGTCAACCCCGCAGTATAGCATTTTATAAAGGCAACGCGTTTGTTACCTCTTATGATGGTACAGTAGCGGTGTTAGACACTACGAGTTTAGCTGTAACACAATACATTAAAGTTGGTGCAAACCCGGAGCAGCTGGCTGTTGCTAACGGTAAATTATATGTTGCCAACAGCGGTGGCTTAAGTTATCCTAATGTTGATAAAACAGTATCGGTAATTGACTTAGCCACACTTACAGTAACTAAAACATTAACTGTTGGCTTAGACCCGTATGGTGTATCTGCCGATAGCTACGGTAACGTATTTGTAAATGCTTACGGTGTTTATCCAACAAGCGGGGCTACGCTGTCTGTTATTAACAGCGGTACCGACGCGGTAGTTACCGGCAACTTTAGCGGTGGCGCGTTCTCTATTTTTGGCGATAATGCTTATTACCTATCAGGTGGCAAAGTGCTTACTTACAATGTTAAAACCGGCATATCATCAACAACTAACTTTATTACCGATGGTACTACTTTTACAGCCGCATATGCCATTGCTGCCGACCCATTGACCGGCGAAGTGTTTGTAACTGATGCTAAAGATTATTCATCTAACGGTACTTTAACCGCGTTTGATAAAACCGGTAAAAAAGAATATAGCATTGCTACAGGTATAAACCCCGGTAATATAATTTTTGTAAATAAGTAACCAATTACTGTGTTTTTATTTAATATAATTAATCTGTAATTTTACACCATGTCAATAAAGAAAATAGATACCCGTACCATTGTGCTAATACTGCTTATAGTTACCGCGGCTGCTATGCGTTTAGTTAATGTTAAATACCAGGCTTTAAGTAATTTTACACCGGTAGGTGCAATTGCCTTGTTTGGCGGCGCTTACTTTACCGATAAGTGGAAAGCGTACACTGTAGTATTGATTACCCTGTTTTTTAGCGACCTGGCTATCAACTACTTATACACCTCTGCTTTAACCTGGTTTGCAGGTTCTTTGTGGGTTTATTTGTGCTTTGCCATTGTGGTATTTATAGGCAGCTTAATTAAAAGAGTTAATGTATTAAATGTGTTCGTGGTGTCGTTAATAGCTGTGCTGATCCATTGGTTAATTATGGATATGCCGTGGTTATATGGCTCACTGTATCCGCATACCTTAGCGGGTTACGGTCAATCGTTGGTTGCGGCTATTCCATTCGAGAAGAACATGATCTATGGCGATATTTTATATTGCACTATACTGTTTGGTGGTTTCGAGCTTGCCAAGAGCAAATACACCGCATTACGCACTAACCGCGAATTAGCACTTTAAACTAAAAAAGTTATAATTTAAAAGCGGTCGGTGTTTTTACCGGCCGCTTTTTTTGTGGATTGTTATTTATGAAAAAGATAGTTGTACTAACCGGCGCTGGAATAAGTGCTGAAAGCGGTTTAAAGACCTTTAGAGACAGCGATGGACTTTGGGAGGGCTATGATGTGCAAAAGGTTGCTACGCCCGAAGCATGGCAGCAAAACCCGCAATTGGTGCAGGATTTTTACAATATGCGCAGGCGCGATGCATTAGCAGCTAAACCTAATGCTGCCCACTATGCACTGGCCGAACTAGAGCAGCAATACAACGTAACCATCATCACCCAAAATATTGATGATCTGCATGAAAGGGCAGGCTCTACCAATGTGATGCACCTGCATGGTGTTATTACCCGTTCGCAATCAAGTTTAAATCCGGCATTGACTTATCCCATTGAAGGGTGGGAACTTAAAATGGAAGCGATGTGCGAGTTGGGGTCGCAATTGCGGGCGCATGTGGTTTGGTTTGGTGAGGATGTACCGATGATTATCCCGGCAGCGCGAGAGTGTCAGCAAGCAGATCTGTTTATTTTGGTAGGGTCATCGTTGGCCGTGTACCCGGCAGCGGGTTTGGTTAACTATGTTCATTATAATGTGCCTAAATATATCATCGACCCAAAGATACCTGACATTAACAGGATCAAGAACTTGATCAAAATAGCCGATAAGGCGAGTGTGGGTGTACCGGCATTAGTGAGGCAATTATTGACAGGTGTACCACGATAAAGGTGGTACACCTGGAACACCTTTTTTTGTAATTAATTATATATCAATAAATTATAAAATTGGGCGGAACACTTTGGTACACCAGTATTTATTTAAGTACGTATGTTTAAACTATTGTAAATAAGTGAGTTATATTAATTATTGACTTTTTAACCAAATTAGGTGGAACATACAAAGCAGGTGGCCTGTTTTTACCGTAAGCTATTTATATATCACCAAATAATTACCAACTATTACCAAGTTATTCCATTTATTATGCAAATAACCACCAAAATACACAGTTTAAAACAAATGATAATAAGATACTACTTCACCACCTTATAAATAGCGCCCTTAACATCAGCCAATAGCGTACCGCCGTTGGTTATAACATACATTTCGCCTGATGGATCTTCGCCCCAGCTGGTTATTTTTAAGTTTTCCGGATAGTTTTGCAGCGTTACTTTGCCGCGTTGCCATTCGGCACCCGTTTTTTCAATGTAGTATATCGGGCCTGTCCAGTCGGCGAAGAAGTATTTCCCTTTTTGTGCGGGCAACTGTTTGCCATTGTAAACATAACCGCCAATTACACAAACCCCGCTTTTATGGTCGTACTCGGCAAGTGGTTTTATGGTGCCGGTAAAATCACAATCAACTTTTGGGTTAAAGCAGTGATTGCCTTCTTCCATCCGCCAGCCATAATTGCCGCCTTTTTCAATGATATCCATTTCTTCCCAGGCGCCTTCACCAACATCGCAGGTAAATAGTTGCTTTGTCGCTTTATCAAAAGAGAAACGCCAGGCGTTACGCAAGCCGTAGGCCCATATTTCGGGCTTTACATCGGTTTTGCCAACAAATGGGTTGTCTTTTGGTACGGTATAGATTGAATCGCTGTTTACGTTAATGCGTAAGATTTTTGAAAGCAGCGTGTTTTTATTTTGACCATTGCCAATGGGGCCGTGTTTATCACCACCGCCACCACCATCACCAACCGAAATATATAAATAACCGTCGGGCCCAAACCGTAAACAGCCACCGTTGTCGCCTTGTCCCGGTTGATCGGTAGTCATAATGAACCGGCCACTATTTGGATCAACTTGAGTTGAGTTAGCAGATAGGGTGTATTCGGCCACTACATTTTCGTGATCTGCTTTATCAGCAGTTGGTGGCGCGCAATAAAACACATATACTTTTCTGTTGGAGTTAAATTTAGGATGCACCGCAAAACCTAATAATCCACGCACATCAACGGGCATGGTCTTTATGAGTTTACTGCTGATGTCCAGTAAAGGCGCATCGGCTAGTTTACCATCTTTTATCAGGCGGATCTTGCCTGCTTGCTCGGCTACTAAAATATCGCCATTGCTTAAAAAGCTCATGTCTAACGGCGCTTGCAGGCCAGAAGCTACTCGTTGTGCTTTTAGCGTTAAAGTGGGCGCTGTGGCCTCGCTATTGACCTTTATGGCCTTATAGAAAATGTAAGAAGGGAGCAGCAATAAGCTAACTCCTCCCAAAAGAATAATAGGTAACAGATTATTAAGGCGATTTTTCATCATTAGTTTTTAACGATCTTGTAAACACTTCCGGTAGTGCTTCCGGCAGGGCCGGGGCTAGCTTCCGAGTTGATCAGGTAATACTGTTCACCAGCCTGATCTTCGCCCCAACCGGTTATCTTGCCACTGGCAGGGAAGTTGGTCATGGTTACTTTACCACGCAGCCATTTATCGCCGGCTTTTTGCAGGTACCAGATAGGGCCGGTCCAATCGCCAAAAATGTATTTGCCTTTTATAGATGGAATGTCCTTTCCGTTATAAACATATCCGCCGATAACAGAAACACCTTCGCTATGGTGATATTCGGTAATAGGCGGGGTAAGGCCGGTAAAGTCGCAGCCTGTTGCCGGGTTGTGGCAATGATTACCTTCAACCAAACGCCAGCCGTAGTTAGCGCCTTTTTGGGCTATATCTACTTCTTCCCAAGTATCCTGGCCAACTTCGCCTATAAATATTTGTTTTGATGCTCTGTCTAAAGTAATACGGTAAGGGTTGCGGAAACCGTATGCCCAAATCTCCGGCTTAACACCAGCTTTACCAACAAAAGGATTGTCTTTAGGAACCGAATAGGTGGAATCAACATTTACGTTTATACGTAATAGCTTACCCAACCAGGTATCCATTTTTTGGCCGTTACCAATTGGCCCATGCTGGTCATGCTGACCGCCGCCATCACCAAACGATACGTATAAATAACCATCGGCACCAAATACTATACCACTGCCATTGTGGTTACCATCGGGTTTATCCTGGGTTAATATAATACGGGCGCTGGTAGTGTCGGCTATGTCCGAGTTTGGCAGTAATTTGTATTCGGCTAACACATCTGTATGGTCAAACCTGCGTTTGTTGTCAGGATTCATGGTAGTAGTACGTCTGCTGTAAAAAACGTAGAACTTACCGTTTGTGGCAAATTTAGGAAGCAGGGTAATGTTTAACAACCCTCTTTCCTCATAACCCGAATTAACTTTTAACATCTTCGGTTTTAGGTCAAGCACAACAATATCGGTTAGCTTGCCATCTTTTATCAAACGGATCTTGCCGGTTTGCTCGGTAACCCAAGCCTTGTTAGCAGCCGGGAAAGCCAGCGATGTAGGAGCCTGTATGCCGCCGGTTATTTTTACAGAGTTTATGGTAATAGTTGCCGGGTCATCATTTTTTGTAAAAGAGGGTAGTGCAAATAACGTTGCTATAACCGCTAATGACATTAAGGATGCATAGCGTGTTGATTTTGCCTGAATGATTTTTTTCATAAAGTTAATGGTATTACAATATAGGTTTTTTTTGGACATTGGTTGTCAGTCACAATTTTACAATTTATCACTCACTAAAAAGCCAACCCATCTGTTTTTTTACGCAATCGATGTCGGGGGAGTTATATCATGAATATTAAGGATAGCACCTTCAACGGAAGCAGGGCTGACAAAAGATGTTATGATAATTGAGGAAGTAGTGTGGTTAACTGATTAAAAATCCGATTTTTGAGCTTGTTTTTGTTTTTCAATGGCTATGTTGACAAGCTCACTATCTTGATATTGCAATTTAACCGCCATTGCGGGAACTATTTCAGCAACTATTGTATTTTTTCGTGTCCAATATGTTCTATAAGTTGCTTTCCCTGTTTTAATTGCTGTTAATTCATAGCCGTCTCCATCTTCATACGGGGTTTTGAATGTTTTATAAGCGTTTCCTTTCCCGTAAACGTCATTAACATCCTCAACAATTTTATCGTAAAATTCAATTGTCTGAGCTTCTAACGGTGCTAGAAAATAGAAATCAGCTTGAAATACTTTATCATTTACAAATCTTACGCTAAATAAATCAACCTTTCTGAAACCAAGTTTTACGTTTTTGTATTGCTGTATATCAGGGGTATTTTCTTTGGTGTCTAAAATAGAACCGCGCGCTGTCATAGCTCTCAAAACTTCAGCTTTTGTTGCTCCAAATTTTATTCCTAAAAAAGAGTCTATTTCTTTTTCCTGTGCCCTTAGAGATAAAGAGACAAGTGCAAATGCGATTAGTAAGGCAAATTTCATTTTGTGGTATTTAGAACTTCATTTTCATTGATGCTAATATATAGAAATGATGTAATTATATTATAGGAACTAAAGTAAAATATTTTCAAACAGAGACACTACCTAATTCTGAATAATTGGCAAAATATTCTATATTTGATATAATTAAAAGCCCCGATGACACATGGCTAATTGGGGTATAAAATAAACGTTTTATGTTAGAAATTATTTATTGTCTGCTACCTGGCGGCGATGGCGACTACCAAGAAAAAGGCGGTTCAGATCAAGGAATACGTAAATAACGCAGCATATATACCGATAAATATTACAGGTATATAAACAGTTAGCGTTAAGCACTCTCTAAAACAAAGCCACCTTCCTTTGTTAATGGAATTATTATGCTCTATAGAAGACTGATATCTATCTATGCAATCTATGTAAATTCGCCTTTCCCTTAAATCAGGATCGGCATACTTATCAAAATATTCATTGTGGAACACGTTTTTTGCTTCCCTTCCAACTGTTCCATAAGTTGCACCTTTAATATTAAACCTTATCTTATCTATTATAAAGCCATTATATAATAATACTACACCAAGAGACCAAAAAAACGGATCGTGAATTCCTGTTTTAATATTTGCTGCTAAATAGCCAATAATTGAAGTTAGGATAGCAAATAAAATACCGAGTAAAATAGTACTCCTATTTAGTACATCGTCTGCTGATTTTAAAGACTCTATTAGTTGCTTTTCCATATGTGAGAATATAAACTCCAACTCTGGTTTAGTAGCCTTTGCTTCGTTTTCTTTTGTAAGGTTAAAGCTTGAATTTTCCATATATATATCAAATATAACATTTTGATTATTATAGTAAATTGGAAGTTGCTATTCTATATAATCGCCTTATATATGGCCGTTTTTTATCGCCAAATAT
>DHIR01000197.1:9698-33946 GCA_002403905.1 Mucilaginibacter sp. UBA4741 | reverse complement strand
TGGCTTTTTAATCGCACAACACGTCATTTGTAATAATATTGTTTCAATTATAAGGAGATTAAACTATACCTGGTTTATTTTATCTAAAACAAACAATGCTTACTATTGACGTATAGTAAAGCCTAACCGTATTATAAACCAATACCCCTAAAGTAACTATATATTTAATATGAATTCACTGAGTATTGTACTCGGAGCCGACCGCCCTGATCTTATCCGCCAGGAAACACTGGCAACTTTATTTTCTGAGTCGGCTGCAAAGCACCCGGATAAAATTGCCTTAATTTTTCATGACCAAAGCTTAACATACGCCGAACTTGACCGCTGGAGTAACGCTGTTGCTCAGTATCTAAATAAAAAAGGCATAGCCCGTAACAGCAAAGTGGGGGTATGGTGGCAGCGTGGTTTAGAGCTGCATGTGGCCATTTTGGGTATTGCCAAATCGGGCGCTACGTATGTACCGGTTGATAGGGAAATACCTGCCGAACGTGTGGAGTTGATATTAGATGAAGTAGGCGCCGACGGGATATTTAGCTTACAAAAATTAAACTCGGCCTGCCCGCGCTTATTGGTACCGCCAATGCCTGCTCCGTACGAGTATGTTAAAGTAGCCACGGGCCCGCAGCCTGACGATTGTGCCTATGTGCTTTATACATCGGGCAGTACAGGTAAGCCTAAAGGCATCCCTATAAGCCAAAAACAAATTTGCCATTTGGTACGCTCTGAGCAGGTTGTTTTTGATATCAAAGAAACGGACAAAGTGTACCAGGGGTTTTCGGTATCGTTTGATATGTGGTGCGAAGAGACCTGGATAAGCTACTTTGCCGGCGCTACTATTTGGGTGGCCGACAATACCACATCAAAAGCTATTGATGAGCTGGGCGATATTATCAAAAACGAAAATATAACCATATTGCACGCCGTGCCTAGTTTGCTGGCGGTGATGGACGATAATGACAATTCGTTACGCTTGGTAAATGCCGGTGGCGAGGCCTGCACTCCGCAGGTACTGGCCAAATGGGCCAGGCCGGGTATCGATTTTTATAACAGTTATGGCCCAACAGAAACTACCGTTACCGCTACTATAGCGCCGCTAAAAGCAGGCGATAAAATTATAATAGGCGACCCATTGCCTAACTATAACCTTGCTGTAGTTGATAAAGATTTAAACCTGGTACCCATAGGCGAAGAGGGGGAACTGGTAATAACCGGCCCCGGAGTTGCTACAGGCTATGTAAAATTGCCTGAGCTAACCAAACAAAAATTTGTACCCAAACCCAGATCGCTTGATATTTTGCCGGGCAATACGGTTTATCGCACCGGTGATGCCGCGGTTATAAACCCCGATGGCAGCGTTGACCTTCGCGGCCGTTTTGATGACCAGATAAAGCTGCGTGGTTTCCGCATTGAGTTGGGCGAGATAGAGGTGAGGTTAAATAATATAACCGGCGTAGCATCGGCTGTAGTTGCTGTTAAAAAAGATGGCAACGGGCAGGATCAATTGGTGGGTTACGTGGTGATGGATGGGATTAATGAGATAGAGAAGAATCTTTTTCGTATTGAGCTGGCTAAAACATTACCTACTTACATGGTGCCCGGTACTATTGTTAAGATCGATGAAATGCCCCGTATGCCAAGCGGCAAAATAAACCGCAAGGCTTTGCCGGTGCCAGAATCTTTTACCGCCATAAGCAATAACCCGCAAAACGTCCTAGACCTTACCGCACCCGCTGCCGATAGGATACTGGCTACCCTGCGTGGTATATTCCCTAATAAAGAAATTACGCCCGAGATGGACTTTTTTGATGATCTGGGCGGCCACTCTTTATTAGCGGCCGGTTTTGTATCGCAACTACGCCGTGATGCTAATTTGCCCGGCGCTTCATTAAAAGATATTTATATCAATAGGCCGCTTAGTAATTTAATATCCGTTTGGGAGCAACAGCCCGAGGTTAAACCCAAACCTAAAAAGGCTTATAACAAAGTACCGCTGCATAGATATTTGCTGTGCTGGTCGGCACAAACGGTTTCTTTATTGCTGATATATGGGTTATTTGCCTTCCAGATATTTATCCCGTACCTAGGCTATTATTATGTAGACCAGGAAACCGAGAATGTGCTTTACTCTATTATTACATCGCTGGTGCTGTTCTCTTTTATCCCTCCAATATTTACCATACTTTCTATAGGTGCCAAATGGCTGGTGATTGGTAAAATTAAAGAGGGCGATTATCCGTTATGGGGCAGCTATTATTTTAGATGGTGGTTTGTAAAAAGTATGCAGCGTTTGTTGCCGGCCCAGTTTTTAAACGGTACGCCGCTTTACCCGCTATACCTGAGTTGGTTAGGTATGAAAATAGCATCAAATGCCCAGATAAGTGATTTTAGCTTTGGTGCCGAGGATTTGATAACTATTGGCAGTGATGTGAGCCTAAGCTCGCAAACCAATTTAAATAATGTTTTTGTTGAAAACGGCATGCTTAAACTGCGCCGCATACATTTAGGCGATCATGCTTACATTGGCAGCAGCGCGATCATATCAGGCGATACTCATATTGAGGCCTGGGGAGAGTTACAGGACCTGAGCTTTTTACCTGCAGGTAAAACTATAAAAGTAGGCGAGGTTTGGCAGGGCAGCCCGGCGCAGTTAAAAGAAACTAAAAATATCGAAGATCTGCCGCATCCGGTAGCCGTATCAACCCATACCCGCAGAAAGTACAAGCTGATATTTATTTTGTGCATGATGATATTTCCATTCATCATTTTATTGCCGCTGCTGCCAACCATCATCGCTATAAACAGGATGGATAATTCTGCTTCTGACTATAACTTTAACTACATGGTGAACGTGCCGCTATTGGCTATACTGTACATACTGCTGTTTACTGTTGAAACTGTTGTGCTTACCCGCTTATTACAACGTGGCATAAAGCCGGGCAAATACTCGGTTTACAGCCTGTTTTATGTGCGTAAGTGGTTTGCAGACCAACTAATGTCATTAAGCTTGATTGTAATGCACCCTATATATGCTACGGTGTATGTGGCAACTTATTTTAGGATGTTGGGTGCCAAAATTGGCAAGAACACCGAAATATCAACCGCCAGCAGTGTAACCCATCCGTTACTGGAAATTGGCGATGGCGCTTTTGTGGCTGATGCGGTTACTTTAGGCGAAGCCGATATACGTGCGCAGCAATTGATATTGAGTAAAACTACCATTGGCAATAAAAGCTTTGTAGGTAATAGCGCATTGATACCGCAAGGATATAACCTAAACAGTGATATGTTGATAGGTGTGCTATCTACCCCGCCCGATGAGCAACAACAGGCAAATAGTACTGCCAAAGATTGGTTTGGTTCGCCGGCTATACCGTTGCCGCGCAGGCAGGAAAGTACGCCGTTTGGTGAAGAGCTAACCATCCGCCCCAATAATTACCGCAAGTTTGCCCGTGGGTTGGTTGAGTTTATACGCATTATATTACCCGAGAGTGCAATTATTTGTTTCTCTATATTCTTCATCGCTTACGCGCATGATTTGTTGGTTGATGACCCATTATGGAAGATCATTCTATTGTTCCCATTCTACTATTTGTTTTTTATGGGGATACCATCGTTTTTGTTGACGCTAGTGTTAAAATGGGTGTTTATAGGCAAATACAAAGCGCAACAAAAACCTATGTGGAGCTGGGCCGTTTGGAAAAGCGAAGCAGTTACATCAACTTACGAAGCATTGGCTATTCCGTTTTTGCTGGATTATCTGCAAGGCACCCCTTGGCTGCCGCATATAATGCGTCTGATGGGTGTTAAAATTGGCAAACGGGTTTGGATGAACACGACCGATATTACCGAGTTTGACATGGTAACCATTGCCGATGATGCCGCCCTTAACCAGGATTGCGGCCCCCAAACGCATTTATTTGAAGATAGGGTAATGAAAACTGGCACGGTTAAAATAGGAGCAAGGAGCAGCATTGGTGCCGGTACTATTATTTTGTACGATAGCGAATTAGGTGATGATACCCGCGTTGAAGCACTATCATTAGTAATGAAAGGCGAGCGCTTGTCGCCGGGAACAGATTGGATAGGCAGCCCGGTTAAACCGGCGTAGCCAGATTGTGTAGAGACGCGATACTTCGCGTCTCTAAGACCATTGCTCAGAGACGCAAAGTATTGCGTCTCTACAAATACGATATTCCCTTATAATCAATAGGTCCATAATAGAACGGCTCGAAGCCATCCTCAGCCAGTTCGCAACTTACTACCATTGATGTAAAATCGGCTTCGCCGAAGATGTTGGCTATGGCGGTGTCGGCGGCGTCACGGCCGGTGGCTATTTTTACCATGCCGTTTAAGGGTACCAGTTTAGTGGCATCAAACAATATCCATTCCCCATTTAGGTAAGCCTCAAAGCAGGCATGAAAATCGGGTGGAGTTAATTGATATGCGTAACCTGTAAAATAGCGCGCCGGTATGGTTAAGGCGCGGCAAAGCGCTATGCCCAAATGCGCGAAATCACGGCATACACCCTGCTGCTCGGTAACGGTATCAAATGCCGATGTTTCTGAATTAGTTGATCCGCTTAGATATTGCACGTTTCGGTATATCCAATCAGTAAGCGCTATTACTTTAGTGAAAGGGTTTACAATATGCCCGAACATTTTATTAGCTAAACGGTATAGTTTATCTGACTGGCAATATCTGCTTGGGTACAAATATGGTAGTATGGTGGGGTCAAACTGTGCTACCGGCATTTCATATTCGCCTTCATAATCTACAGTTTTATAACAATTGTCTACAGTAGCTTTATAAGTAACTTTTATTGTGCCAAATTTACTAACCTCAAACCTAACCATGCGGTTCTCGCCATTTGCAGATATTAGTTCTTCGGTTTTAATGTATGGATCAATAATAAACTCTTCGCTTAGTACAGTCTGGTGCGGGGTGCGTAAAGCATTGATATTTAATATCAATGTACTCGCCGACCTCACTTGATATTCCATTTCGGTGAATACATTGAATTTCATAGGGTATATTTTAAGTTAGTTTATCAAATGCAACATTCATCCAATCCTCGGATACATGTTGTAACGCTGCTTTTAGTTCCTCAGCCCATTGGGTAGAGATGTTTTCAAGGTCTTTTTTCTCGTAGCGTTGCTGAATGATGTTAAAGCTATCCTTTTTATAAATAGCCACATCAATCGGGAAATCAACGTTGTTAGAGCTTACACGGGTAGAGTCGAACGATAAAAATCCCACCTTTAGCGCCAATTTTAAACTCGAATCTTCATTTATTGTACGGTTCAATATGGGTTTTCCGTGCCCGGAGTTTCCTATAATAACAAAAGGCGCCCCCTGTCCCAACTCAACCCAGTTTCCCTCCGGGTATAGTAAGAACAGTTTATGCTCATCATCATCTTTTAACTGCCCGCCTATTATACTATGCAGGTCAAAATTAAAGCCCGCTTTTTCTAACGATTCTTTATCCTCATTAACAACCCGCTTAACCTGTTCGCCAAAGGCGTTTACGGCTTTATATAGCTTATTATATTCGGTAGTTTCTAACAATTCGGTAAAATAAACAATAGCCTTGTCCCTGGTTGAGCGCAGCCCGCTTGTCATAATGAAAAGCGAAAATCCGTCTTTTTGTTCTATCGAAATTTTCTTTTTTACGGTGGTATCGGTTCCGGATGTAATACGTGTATCGGCAATTGCGATCAGGCCCTCTTTAACCTTTATTCCCAGGCAGTAAGTCATATCAATAATTAATATTTGTGGTTGGCAAAGTAAATAAATAATGGCTAGTAACGGGTAATAAATATCTAAAAATGTTAAGTAGTAAATTCGTGATGTATAGATCAAAATAATTAATTTAGCTTTGTATACGCCATTATTTACATCTACATTAAATATGGTTACTTATTAAATGAGGCTACCTTATACCTTTTGCGGTTTGCTAATTGCGCTATTGTTTAGCCAACGGCTTTATGCCCAGCAAAATAGAAATATACCCCTTACTAAAATCTATACAGACACGAAGCTTTTAACTATGAGTTTACTTGTATATACATTTAAAAGAAATATCAATACACGTTTGAGGAATATTATTAACAGATTCTGTATATTAGCTATGCCAAATAATTAAGGATGACTGTTTATTTTTTCATAAGGATCAATCAGGCAAGCCGGTCGGCTTTCAGGAGTTACTGCACCCTACAAAACTTAAGAACTGTAAAAACCATCAGTTTAATTTACTTCCTTATTAATTTAAGCATACGTATACTGGGCACTTTTACCATCCTGCCTTTTAGCAGTATTAACCATGCTGATGAATTGTCACGGGCAAACATGATATCGACTTTAGTCAGTCCGTTATTTTACTTCGCCGCTGTATTGCTCATTAATTATTATGAACGTAACCGGTTATTAACCAAACTAGGCCATGTGTTTGTAATACTGTTTGCCATGTTTGTAATAACCAACGGCATGCGGGTTACTTTTTTTGCTATGCACAACCCACGCAATACACTGGTTATGTATTTGGCGGCATTAACGCTTGCCGGCGTGTTTTTTACTATTGAGTATTATGAAACCCTTATAATTGCAGTGATAACCAGCGTTATTTTTATGTTGGTGATACCCACTTATCAGCCTGGTTTTAGCGAGCAGTTGTTAAATGATGTGGTGTCGTTTGTGTTGCTGATCCTGTATTTTTGTATTTCGCGCTACCTGTTCTCGTACCGTGCCGATAACTATTTAAAACTAAAAGCTATAGAGGAAAAGAATGTAGAGATTGAAACAGCCAGCCAGTTAAAAAACGAGATACTGGGTATTGTAGCGCACGACTTGCGTAACCCGTTAACAGCTATACGCGCGTTGGCGATGATGATGGAGGATGATACAACCATTAATGCAGAAAACCAGGAAAACCTGGAAATGATAAAAGCATCGTGCGACAAAGCTACCAGCATTATTAACGACCTGATTGAAACTGCCCATAACGATAAAGACAATGTTTTTGATATTGAAGAGGTGGAGCTTAACCAATACCTGCTTAAAATAGTTGACGAGTGGGTTAAGAATAAAACCGGCAATACAAATATATTATATTACGGTACAGACAAGCCCATTTATACCCATATTAATATGGAGAAAATGCAGCGGGTTATGGATAATCTCATCAGCAACGCCATCAAGTTTTCGGGCGAGAGTGAGCGAGTTGAGGTAAAGCTGCACAATGCCGATGGACAGATATTTATTGATGTAAAAGATTTTGGTATGGGCATACCCGAGCGTTTGCTGCCTTATATTTTCGATCGCTTCTCTCGCGCCAGCCGCAGGGGCATACGTGGCGAAGAATCTGTTGGGTTGGGGCTAAGCATAGTAAAACAAATTGTTGAGAAACATGGCGGCGAAATAGGGGTAGTAAGTACCGAAAGAGAAGGCACCACCTTTACCATACACATGACACCGGTGCGTAATAATACCAAAGCCAATTCATAACATGCAACAGCAAACTAAGATACTAAACCTGGCTGATATTAAATTATTGGTGGATACCTTTTACGAAAGGATAAGAACCGATGCATTACTTGCCCCTATATTTAATGAGCGCATACAGGACAAGTGGCCCATCCATTTAGAAAAAATGTACCGTTTTTGGCAAACTGTTTTGCTGGATGAACATACTTACTTTGGTAGTCCGTTTGCCCCGCATGCACAATTGCCTGTTGGCCAGGAACACTTTGCTGCCTGGCTGGCACTGTTTAATAAAACTGTTGACGAGCTGTTTACCGGCTTAAAGGCCGAAGAAGCCAAATGGCGCGCCGCTAAAATGGCCGAGCTATTTGAAGCCAAAATAACCCACGCCCGCAACAACCCCTTTAATATTTTATAGCCGATGGAAAATGAACCAACTTGCCAGCATCTGCAACAAATAACAACCATTATACAACCAAAAAATTACGTATGCGAAGAATGCATTAAAACAGGCGATGACTGGATGCACCTGCGCACCTGCCAAACCTGCGGTGTTACGTTATGCTGCGATAGCTCACCAAATAAACATGCCACCCAACATTACCATGCCACCCAACACCCGGTAGTAATATCTGCCGAGCCGGGCGAACAATGGTTATGGTGTTTTAAAGATGAGACGTTTGGGGAGTATTAATTTTTCATTCCCCTTTGCACAGTAAGCTCGCCGGTGTTTCGCTTTTTTAACCCCATGAGGCTGCACTCAGTTTTCTTTATCATGTTAATATCCTTGTACCCCATGTTAAAATCTATGGGCATGCGGTTAACAATACTGTAGCTAATTACATTTTTGTTTTTAATATAGGCCAAAATGCATTTGCCTTCATTAAAACTAACCGATAAAAGCGTGTCTTTAACCGCGTCAAAATTAGCTATAGCTACGTTTTTAAAACTGGCCTCGTTGCTGTAGGGCCCAATAACCATGATCGAATCCCAATCCCGGTTTGGTATTATGTGGCATACCGAAAAATGGGTAATAGCACTATCGTTTCGCATTGATGTTTTTGCAACCGAATCTAATTGTTTATCAATAGCTGTTTTAGGGATTGAGGTGCTATAAAAGCATGCAGTGAATAGGAGTAAAACACAAAAGTATAACACGTAAGCAATTTTCATATAGACGATGAATAGATTAGGTTTAGTTGACTACGAAATTTAGATATTTATGTGAGTGTTTTGTTACACTATTTTGAGCACAATACATAGATTGTCATTTCTCCGCTGTTCGAAGTTTGTAACTTCGAACGAATATGCATGTAGTTTGCAACTACATAAAAAATGCCGGTAGTCTAAAGACTACTGGCACACAAGTCCGAAGTCATAGACTTCGGACAGCGCATAGATTTTTGCATATTATTCTGTCGGGAAATCAGCACCTACGGTTGTTCCTTCCCAGGCATCGTAATCTTTCTTTAATACTTCCAGCTTGTTGCGGGCACCTTTTAGGGCCGCTGCGCCTAGTAGTAAATGCAGGGGAGGATTGGCAGACTCGACAGCTTTAACAATAGCTTTAGCAGCACGTTCGGGATCGCCGGGTTGTTTGCCGCTATAGCCGCGGATAGTCTGTTTGTTAGCTTCGGCAGTATCTTTATAATCATCAATAACTATCTTGCTATTATTTGCAGAGCGACCGGCCCAGTCGGTACGGAAACCACTTGGATTGATCACCGTAACTTTAATACCCAGCGGCGCGGTTTCTTTGGCTAATGCTTCAGAGTAACCATCAACCGCGAACTTGGTGGCGTTGTAAAAACCAACGCCCGGGAAACCTACCAGACCGCCAATAGAAGCGATGTTTACGATATGCCCGCTGCGCTGCACGCGCATTATAGGCAATACTTCATTTGTGATGTTTGCCAGGCCCCAGAAGTTGATCTCGAACATGCGGCGCACTTCATCCTCTTCGCTTTCTTCTATCGCCCCAAAATAACCTATACCCGCGTTGTTTACCAGCACATCTATCTGCCCAAATTTTTCTTTAACCTGTTGTACGGCCGTTTTTATTTCGGCAGTGTTGGTCACGTCCAGTTTTACAGCGATAGCCTTAGCGGGATATTCCGTAATAATATCTTTTACATCGTCTGTATTGCGCGATGCTACGCCTGCCTTATAGCCGGCTTTTAATACTTCTTTGGCCAGTTCACGACCGAAACCGGTAGAACAGCCTGTTATTAACCAAACTTTACTCATTTTTTCAAAGGATTTAATGTTATTCAAAATAACAGCATAGCCTTCAATTGTTTGTCATGCTTTTGTTTTTAATAGATATTGGTCAAGGTCGTTAATTTAACGTGAGTTCGATATAGGAATCGGTGCTGTGTTAATGCCCCAGAGGGGCTACATATTTGTAGAAAAACCCATGATGTTATATTTTGCCCCGTCAGGGGCTACCCTCTGAACTTGGGTAGCCCCTGACGGGGCAAAAACCAATTGTCTTATATGTCGTGCTACAAATATGTAGCCCCTCCGGGGCAAGGGATACTCTTATATCGAACTCACGTTAAGTTAAGAGGCTTTGTCGCTCTAACAGCGCTGGTTCGGATAGCAGACAACGGATTCAATTTTCCTGATCTATTTCTTTTTACGGTTTTCGAGCATGGTTGCAATGCTGATAGCTGAGCAATCGGTAACCAGCACAGCTAAAATCTTTGGCGGGAACGCCTCGGCGTCAGTAAAATTGATACAGCCTTTCTGAAATTTGGCGGCAGGTAACAGGTTGACATATTTGCCATGCAGGGGCGCGTTCATATACATGGGCAGGCAATGCAGCGACATATAATTCTTCGTACTGGCCAACGCGTACTTCATGTAACAACGCTCTTCATACATGATCATTTCCTTACCCATCATCATTTTTACAACCGGGGTCACGGTTGGGTCATTCGCCAGTATTGTTTCATGGAGCGTAGTTAAAGTGGCCTGCCTTTCGGCCGGCGCATTCCTGATGTATTCGGTTACTGTCATGGTTTTATTTTTATCGGTTGTTATTAATTTTTGTTAATGACTAAGGTTTTTTATACACTAACAAGGGCGCGGCTTTAAAGGATTTGATGCAAGATACTTATCCTTTGGCAAACCTTCCATCCTGAAAATTCTAGTCAACAAAAAAAGGCGAACACTCATCAGCGTTCGCCCTTTCATTATTCACTCAATCACAATTCACTCAATCACTCATTATATCTTAGTTACCCGGATTGTCATCAGGTGTGCCCATAACTTTATAGGCTTTTTTGCCATCCTGATCTTGAGTTTCCTGGTAGTAAAAATCATCAGGCGATACAAAATAAGTTTGCCCATTGATCTTTATTTTACGGCTGTCAGATGGCAGGCTGTAAAACAGGTCGCCAATCTCAGGCATCGCAACAGATTGCTGGTTGCCGCCGTTGTTATTATTTTGCCTTCCCACATATCCATCATTTTGCGGAGCGTAACCGTTATCCTGGTTTGAGGAAGTGTCTAACTGACCATCTTTACCGGCAACCTGGTAGGCAACGCTGCCATCGTCCTTAGTTATCGGGGTATAGTAAACACCGTTAGCTTCGTAATATTGCTGGCCGTTTATAGTAATTGCCTGTGCATTGCCTGGCAAAGTATTTACCGCTGCGCCTATTGGCGGTTCAACCACAGTGTATTGATCGTTATCATGTTGATAAAAATAACCACCGCTGTAGTAGAACTGGCTATCGCCCCAATAAAATGGATAGTAGCCATAAGGCAATACACCTAAACTAAAGCCTAAACGAGGGTAGTATGAGCTGCTGTAAAAGCCACGATTGTAAAAATAACCACCGCGATTGCTCCATGGGCTATAACCATAACCGGAACTACGGCCACTATAACTACGGCTAGCATAGCCACCGGGATAGTAACGGCCACCTCTTGAATAGCCACCGCTAAAGTTGCTTCCTGCACCACCTCTTCTGAAGGTTAAGTTATTGCCACCACCAACAGAGCCACCCCTGCTAAATGAACGGGTGTTACCCTGGAATGAATTACTCCTTTGCGATCCTTGAGGAGAACTGAAGCTGTTGCTACTCTGTCCCCTTGAAATACCGCCGCTATAACTTTGGCGAGGAGAGCTGTAGCTGTTGCTACTCTGTCCCCTTGAAATACCGCCGCTATAACTTTGACGGGGAGAGCTGTAGCTGTTGCTATTCTGTCCCCTTGAAATACCGCCGCTATAACTTTGACGGGGCGAACTAAAGCTGCTGCTACGGCCACCGCCGCCACCACCGCGGGAAAAACCACCACCGCCTGAACGGCCTCCGCCACCACCTGAATGTCCACCACCGCGTTGAGCATTAGCAGGAACAGCTAAAGACAAACATAAGAATCCGCTTAAAACTGTTAACATTAAATACTGATATATCCTTTTCATAATATTGTTTTTATAATTACCCAGCTTATTTAGCGCTGTTATTGATATAGACTAAAAAATCGCAAACGGTTTAATGCCTGCAATAAATATATAGCAAGAAGCAATCCAACTTTACCAATTGTTGACAAAACCTACTTATTCGTCAGCGAGATGAGTTGTATTTGAATAAACCGTTGGAGTAAGATTACAATATTTAATTATAGCCGTTTTACAGCTCGGCGGGATTAATTGAGGATAGGTATTAGGAGTGTTCGAAAGATTCTAAAACTACCCTTTTTGTCATCCTGAGTTATAAAATCCCGCGGAACTTTGAAGGTGAAATGACACGTTACGTTTAACCTTTTTACAACATGTCATGGGTAACGTAGTGAAGGATCTTATAAGATTGATAGGTAAAACGTAAGTAAGCGACAAAATTTGTAGGCGTATAAGATTCTTCGCTACCGCTGCCAATGACACATTATATAAATTATTGATTGTTAATTACTTATAATTCTGTTGTTTTCAATGCAGTTATTTGCAGATGCGAATTATTAGAGGCATAGCCTCGGACAATATTATAGCAACGGATTTTAATCCGTTGAAAATTGAAGCAAAATAAACAAAGAACCATAGGTTCGACCCATATAATATGAGCCGTGCCGATGGCACTCGGTTTTATTGTTTTATGATGTTCAACGGGTTAAAATCCGTTGCTAGATCTTTCGAGCCGAGGGCTCTTTGTCTCTGCCAATAAGATAGGCATCTACAAAAAGATAGAAAAGAAAAGCGTTGTTGATTAACTACTTACTATCCGGAATAGTGAACCAAAACGTCGAGCCTTCACCAGGCACGCTTTCAATACCAATATCTCCACCATGTCGCCTAACAATCTCTGCCGAGATATAAAGACCCAGGCCCAGGCCCGAATATTTTTGTGAAGTATCATCAACCCGGAAAAATCTATCGAATAAGAAAGGTATCTTATCTTTAGGTATACCAATGCCAAAATCAGTAATAGAAACTTTTACTTCGTTTACGCCGTTAACTACCTTGATCAAAACATTTTCGCCTCCCGGAGAGTATTTAACCGCGTTGGATATTAAGTTGATAATTACCTGCTCTAACCTGTTTCTATCCGCATAAACGGCAATAACTTTTTCGCCTTCAATAATTAGCTTGTGTTTGTCAGACTGTACTTGCAGGTCTTCGCAACACTCGGTAATCAATTCATCCAGTATAAAACGGGTTTTCTTTAGTTCGAGTTTTCCTGTCTGTATTTTAGTAACTTCAATCAGGTCTTTTATCAGCTCAATTAGTTTGTCAACTTGTTTAATACCTTTTTGCACAAAACTGTGCGCAGGCTTCATTTCTTCTGTTTTAGAGGTTATGCGCTCTATCATTTGCAGCGCGGCTTTAAGGCTGGTTATAGGCGTTCTTAGTTCGTGGCTGGCAATGCTTATAAACTCATCTTTTTTACGTAGTAAATCTCGTGTAGCTTCATCTATTAGTTTCTGTACGGTAATGTCAAGCAAGGTCCCAATAAAACGTATAGCAATGCCTTCTTCATTAAAATAAGCCCTTCCCTTGGCTTTTAGCCATTTGGGCCTGCCATTAATAGGTATGGTACGAAACTCCAGGTCAAACTCGCCCGAGTCTTTATCAGTTAAAGTTTCTGCAATGCTGCTTTTAACGCGTTCAACATCATCAGCATGTATCAGATCAAAAAACGATGCAATATCAACCGTACGTGATGGTGGCAGGTCAAATATTTCTTTACAGCGCTTATCCCAAATCAACTCACGTACTTGCGGGTCATAATCCCAGGTGCCTAATCCGGCCGAATCAACCGCGAATTTTAGACGTTCCTTGCTTTCGCTTAATAAACGTTCAACCTCAATTAATCCGTCTTCAATTTTACGTTTGGCGGTAATATCTTCAATCGCCAGCAATATTAATTTTTCGCCATTGATATTGTCAATTTCACGTGCATTAAGGCACATTATGCGTCTTCCTAAAGATGGAAATATCTGTGTAACTTCCACATCGGCCAATGCTTTTTTTGCCGGCAGTACTTTTTCCAGTAATTCCCTAAGCTCAGGTATATCCCATTGCTTATTGCCCAGTTCATATATAAATAGCCCTTCGGCTTCGCCCTCGGTTAGATTAAATTTTGTGTAAAAACCACCGGTGGCACGTTTTACACGCAGGTCCTTGTCCAATATAATTAACGGATCGCGTATGGTGCTTACTATACCCTCTGCATATAATCGCGAATTATTAAGCTGCTCATTCCTGTCTAACAATTCTTTATTTACAATGATGATCTCTTCGTTAGTGCTTTGCAGCTCTTCTTTAGAGGTTTCCAGTTCTTCATTAAGGCTTTGTAGTTCTTCACCGCCCGATAACAATTCTTCGTTAGCGCTTTGCAGCTCCTCATTGGCAGTTTCCTGCTCTTCGGATACGATGCGCATATCTGCACGGGTTTGTATCAACTCTCTTTCCAACTGCTCAATGCGTAATTCAGAAGCGCTATGATTCGTATCTTGGGGTAACGAGATGGGTGCTTCGAGAACAGGTTGGTGTACACCTATTGATGACGCGGCCTGGAAAATAACCAGGTAATGCTCTTCTATTGTTTCTTTAAGTTTTAAAACTTGTATGTTAACAAAGTGCTGCAGGTCATTGATCTTAAAAAACATACCGAATTTACGCACGGGCAAGTTTGTTTTTTTAGCCATGTGCAGCATATTGCGCAGCTCGAAACCTAAGCCTTCGCGCGCCATTTTTAATAAATTAAAGCTTGGTTTACCGATAGGGGGGGTTAACCAGGTTTCTGTTGAACCGCGAAACTGTACAATGTCAAATTTGTCATTTACCAATACACTGGCAGGCATAAAATTGGCTAGCATAGCTTCATCAGCTATTTTAAAAATATCATTACCCGAGTTTTCGTTCTGGACCTTTTTATCAATCTCGCGAAATGTTTGTTCCCTGCCGGACGAGCTAACCGTCATAAACCTGCCTAACGGGCCCTTTCTATAGTATAGTTTTTCGGTACTATTATATGGGGTGAAAATATCAGTGCTACTACCAATAGTTTCTGATTTGCCCAGCATTAGGTAACCATCCTTATTAAGAGAATAATTAAAGGTAGTTAGGGCCTTTTTTTGTAAAACAGGCTCCAGGTATATCATTACATTGCGGCAACTCACCAGGTCTATCTTTGAAAATGGCGGGTCTTTTAATAAGTTATGATGGGCAAATACGCACATATCGCGTATGATTTTATTTATCTGGTAGTTGCCGTCCAGTTTGGTGAAAAATTGTTGCAGCCGTGAGGGCGATACCCCTGTCATTTCTGTTTGGCTATAAATGCCGGTACGGGCTTTGGCAATGGCTGTTTCAGAAATATCAGTAGCAAATATTTGTATTTTTATAGCGGCAGTTTTGTCGCCAAGTTGTTCTTGCAGGCATATAGCCATAGAGTAAGCTTCTTCGCCGGTAGCGCAGCCGGCTATCCATATTCTTAATGGCTCAACATCAGTTTTATTGTTTAATAAAACCGGGAATATATCCTTACATAAAATATTAAAGCTTTGCGGATCACGAAAAAAATGGGTGACCGATATTAACATATCGTTATACAAAGCATCCTGTTCCAATTTGTTTTCGCGCAGATAGAGCAGGTAATCAACAGGCCGTTCTATTTTATTAAGCGCCATGCGCCTTATAATACGGCGTTTTAAAGTGTTTTTTTTATAGTATGAAAAATCAACGCCGCGGCGCACACGCAGTACAGTTAATATTTGTTTAAAAGTTTCGTTATCCTGCTGCGGCAGAGTCGTTGTTATTTCTGCAGGCGTATAAGCTGTAAACGGGTGATTAATATCTATAAGATGCTGGGCAATTTGCTCGGGTGGTAATACAAAATCAACTACTCCGGCTTGCACGGCGCTCCTGGGCATGCTATCAAATGCTGCCGAGCCTTCGTCCTGGGCAAAAGTTAAACCACCGTATGACTTTATTACTTGTAAACCTACTGTGCCATCGCTTAAAGCGCCTGATAATACAATGCCTACAGCATAACTTTGATGCACTAGGCCTAACGAAGAAAAGAAAAGATCTATGGTATTGCTTTTTTTGTTTTTCTTATCTAACGGGGCCAGTTTTAAAATACCATCGGTTGTAGTTACTATTTTATTTTGGGGGATGATGTATAAGTTATCAGGCTCTAAATGTATATTATCCGTAATTTGATGTACGGGGAAAGGCGCTACTTTTTCAAGTATCTCCGGCAAAATACTTTCGTGCGTAGGGCTTAAATGCTGTATAAAAACAAATGCCATACCCGGTTTAGCAGGCAACGCCTTTAAAAAGGACCTCACGGCTTCCAAACCGCCTGCAGAGGCACCAATGCCAACAACAGGAAATTGATTAGACGAGATTTCCTCTTTATTTGCTTTGAACATTAAAACCTGGGATTAGAATTTTGAGTGATAGAGAAAAGTACGATAAATAATCAACAACGTATTTGTGCAAATGTTTGTTTTAAAGATAGGGTTATTAAATAACTTAAATCAGCAGAAGAAATAAAAAAGGCAGATAAGTTGGTTACTTATCTGCCTTTAAGGATATATAAAATAACTTATTTTTTCTTTGCAGGCATTGGTACGCCCAATTGGTACAATGCCAAAATATATGATTGTATATTGCTATGCGAAGTTATTTTGCCATCTTTATTAAAAGTAAAGATATCTACATCAGGGCTTTTAAATGATTTGCCGGTGGCTTTCATTTTTCTATAGTCCTTTTTAAAAGTACCAGTCCAAACTCCGGTTATCATTACCGTATCGCCTTCTGCAACGGCATGCAGTTTTTCGCCCTTAGCATCAGGGAATGCCACCAAAAATGCTTTATTATCTATTTTTAGTGAATCAATATTCTTCCTTGGTTTTGAAGTTCCATCGCCATATTCAACAAAATCGGCTGCATAGTCTTTATATGCTGCATCAATATCGCCTTTATTAAAGGCAAGATCAGAGTTTAAAGCTGTTTGTTTGTTTTTGGCCAGGGTGGTAGCTGTACTGTCGTCTGTTTTAGCAGTTGTTCCTGTCTTACTATTGCAGGCAGAAAGGAAAAGTACAGCAACTGCGGCTGCACCAAAGATAATTTTTTTCATGTTGTTGTGTGTTTAGTTTATATAAAGATATAAATAATAAAATGCTAAAACACAACAACTTAGCCTGTTTTTTTTCAATAAAAAAGCCGACATGTTTTTCATGCCGGCTGATTCCTGTTTTTTTTAAATGTTATACTTCTTTATAAGCTGATATATGGCTTGTTTTTATACTTAATAAAAACGATTTGCCAACGCTTATTTTTATAGCCTTATCTTGCAACATGGCTTTGATCAGATCGTCTGTTTTTAGGGCTTCATACAGATCGCGCGCTACGGCTGATCCGCTGATGTTGTTGGTTACCTTGCCGTTTTCCATAGTGATGTTAAACGTGTAGCCCGATTTGCCGCGGTCGCCGGCCGATTCAAAATCTGTAATGTTTAGTTTAAAGCTTTGCTCTGAGGTAAGGCTTCTTTTAAGATGCAAGCGTATTACCGGTATGTATCTTCTCCAGGTTGTTAAATATTTTCTTTCTTCCATGCGTGGGTGGTAAAGGTAGGCTTTAATGGTGATGTATTTGTCGTATGCACGTTTTATATCTGGTAAGTGTATTGTATATATACAACATATACACTATATACGCCGCGTATACACGGGCAAAACAGTGTCACCAAAAAGAATAAAGGGAATGTTATAAATTGATAATCATCGCCATTTTTAGCTGTAGAAACATTAATTATATAAATTGTAAAGTAATTAAAACAATAGCTGCTATCTGTTGTTGTCACATGATATACCGCCAATATTCCCTGGAGGAATATCTCCATTTCATTAATCACATCTTTTATATTAAAATCATTGCTTTTTGTAAGCTATATATGGAAAAAAGCAATGCAGACCAGTTGATAATAGCCAATAAAGAACTTGCTTTTCAAAACAAGGAGAGGGAAAACCGTGCTGCAGAATTGGCAATTGCCAATAAAGAACTAGCGTTTCAAAATCGCGAAAAAGAAAACCGCGCTGCCGAATTAGTTATAGCTAATCGGGAGCTTTCGTTTCAAAATAGTGAGAAAAAAAGTCGCGCCGCCGAATTGGCAATAGCTAATAAAGAGTTGGCTTTTCAAAACGAGGAGAAAAAAAATCGTGCCGCCGAATTAGCAATTGCTAACAAGGAACTTGCTTTCCAGAACGAAGAGAAAAAAAGCCGTGCCGCCGAATTAGCCGTTGCCAATAAAGAACTTGAGTTCCAGAACGAAGAAAAGAAAAATCGCGCTGCCGAACTGGTCACGGCTAATGTAGAACTCGCGCTGCAAAAAGTAGGCGAAACTAATCGCGCTGCCGAATTGGTAATTGCCAATAAAGAACTAGCTTTTCAGAATAAAGAAAAAGAAAACCGTGCTGCCGAATTGGCTATCGCTAATATTGAGCTTGTTTTTCAAAATAACGAGAAAGAAAGCCGTGCTGCCGAATTGGTTATAGCTAATAATGAATTAGTTTTTCAAAATGGCGAGAAAGAAAGCCGTGCTGCCGAATTGCTGATAGCTAATGTAGAGCTTGCTTTCCAGAATGGCGAAAAAGAAAACCGTGCAGCCGAGCTATTGATAGCTAACATTGAGCTTGCTTTTCAAAACGAAGAAAAGGAGAACCGTGCTGCCGAATTGGCGATAGCTAATAATGAATTGGTTTTTCAAAATGGCGAGAAAGAAAGCCGGGCGGCCGAATTGCTGATAGCTAACGTTGAACTTGCTTTCCAGAATGGGGAGAAGGAAAACCGTGCTGCAGAACTGTTGATAGCTAATATAGAGCTTGCTTTTCAAAACGAAGAAAAGGAGAACCGTGCCGCCGAGCTAATCATTGCTAATAAAGAGCTGGTTATACAAAACGAAGAGAAGGAAAAGAGGGCGGAGGACCTGGCTGTATTAACGGCCGAGTTAAATGTACAGCAGGATGAGCTAAGACAAGCCAATGATGAGCTGAATGAAAAAACAGAACTGCTTATTAAGCAGGAAGAAAAAGTTAGGGTAATAAACCAGGACCTTACACTGTTAAACCAAGAATTGGAAGAACGGGTAGCAAACCGTACAAAAGCGCTTGCCGAAAGCGAAACCCAGTTTAGAAATATGATGGAAACCATCCCTCAAATAGCCTGGACAAATACGTTTGCAGGTGAGGTTACATTTTATAACCAGCGCTGGTATGATTATTCGGGGCTAAGTAATGAGCAAACTAAAACATGGGGATGGCGTAAAATAATCCACCCCGAGGATTTGCACTATACACTGGAACAGTTTAGAAAAATAAGAAAAAGCATTGATGGCGGCGAGTTTCAAATACGCCTTAAAAATGACGAGGGTATTTACAGATGGCACCTAAGCCGCCTTATGCCTATTAACAATGAGGATGGCGAAACTTTGCTATGGGTTGGCACTGCAACCGATATTCATGAATTGCGATTATTACAGCAGCAAAAGGATGATTTTATAAGTATTGCCAGCCATGAGCTTAAAACGCCGATAACCACGTTGAAAGCATCTTTACAGCTTTTAAGTCGTATGAAAGATAATCCTACTCATACAATGCTGCCAAATTTGATAGCTCAATCCAACAAAAGTTTAGATAAGGTAACTGTTTTAATTGAGGATCTGTTAAATGCCACCAAGGTTAACGAAGGGCAAATACAGTTAAACAAAACAAAATTCGTCCTATCAGAAATGATAGAGGAATGCTGTGGTTATATCCGCATAGAGGGTTTGTATGATATTGTTAGCGAAGGAGACCTGAAACTAAAGGTTTACGCGGATGCTGAACGGATGAACCAGGTGATCATCAACTTTATAAATAATGCCATTAAATATGCTCCGGAAACAAAAATTATTAAGGTGTATATTGAAAAGATAAATAATATGGCCAAAGTGTCTGTAACAGATGAGGGGCCGGGCATTACACAAGATAAATTAGATCATTTATTTGACAGGTATTATCGCGTTCAAACACATGGCATTCAAGGTTCGGGCCTTGGGCTTGGGCTTTACATCTGTGCCGAGATCATCAAAAAGCATGACGGGCAAATAGGGGTTGCTAGCCAGTTAGGCAAGGGCAGTACCTTTTGGTTTACGTTGCCATTTTAATTAATTCCCCGTTTTTTCTATCGCCAGCTTTACATCAGTTTTGTCATCAGCAATCAGCATTGCGCCAATTCTTTCATAAGCTGGGTTTTTTGTATTGGTGTCATCAATTGATGCAGATATACTTATGTAACGGAAAAATTGCAAACTTCAATTTTATAAAAAGCCATTTTTACAACGGTAAAAATGATGCCGTAACATTTAACAAGAAATTTAAAACTAAAACTATGTCAAGAATCACTTTTCAACTAAAGCTGTTATATATAGCCGGTTTGGTTTTTATTACTTTACGCGCTGATGCACAAGTGCCGGGAAAGATCACAAACACTGATCAGGTACTTTTGCCCAACGGATGGAAGCTAAGCCCGGCAGGCCGGCAACTGGCTTTGGGTGATTTGCCTTTGAATATGCAATTAAGCAGCAGTGGCAAATTACTGGCAGTTACCAATAATGGGCAAAGCACACAATCGGTTCAACTCATTGATCCTAAAAGTGAAAAAGTTTTGGACGAAAAAGTATTGAGGAAATCCTGGTACGGTTTGGCCTTTAGCCATGACGAAGATCATTTATATGTATCGGGCGGTTATGATAATTGGGTGCTTGACTTCCATATACAGCATAATAAATTAGCTATTGCAGATACTATTAAATTGGGGCTGCCCTGGCCAAAGAAAATTATTTGCCCTACAGGCCTGGTTACTAATAAAAATAACTCAAGGCTATATGCCGTTACCAAAGGCGACAGCTCTTTATATGTTATTGACCCGGGCAGCAAAACTATTTTAAGCAAACTGCAGCTATCAACCATTGCTTACGATTGTGTTTTATCGCCTGATGAAAAGACGCTGTACATTTCTTTATGGGGAGGTAAAGGGGTAGCAGTTTATAATACGCTTAATAACACCATTACCACTACTATTTATTCTGGCAGTCATCCTAACGAATTATTGCTGGATAAGAGGGGCGACCGCCTTTTTGTGGCTAATGCTAATGACAATACCGTTTCTATAATTGATACCAAAACTAATAAGCTTACAGAAACAATGGCAACTGCTTTGTATCCAACCAAATTGGTAGGGTCTACCACTAATGGGCTTGCACTATCAGTAGATGAAAAGACGCTTTATATTGCCAATGCTGACAATAATTGCCTGGCTGTTTTTGATGTGTCAAAATCCGGAAACAGCCAGAGCCAGGGTTTTATACCTGTTGGCTGGTACCCAACCAATGTTAAAACATTGGGCGGTAAAATAATTGTAGCTAACGGCAAGGGCTTAACCTCTAAAGCAAACCCACTGGGCCCCCAACCATTTTTAAAAGATAATAATATAGGCGAACATGTGGGTCTAACCGCTAAAAGCAGGATACAGTATATTGGCGGTTTATTTAAAGGGGCGCTGTCTTTTATTGACCCGCCAAAACCCGAGCAGCTTAAACTTTATACAAAACAGGTGTATGCCAACACACCTTTTACAACAAAAAAAACCTTACAAGCTGATGGAGAAGCAGGCAACCCAATACCGCGCAAGCTCAATGAGAAGTCGCCCATTAAGTATGTTTTTTACATTATAAAAGAAAATCGTACTTACGATCAGGTATTGGGAGATATGCCCGAAGGGAATGGTGATAGTTCGCTATGTATTTTCGGTAAAAATATAACACCCAACCAGCATGCACTAGCTAAACAGTTTGTATTGCTTGATAATTTTTATGTAGATGCCGAAGTGAGTGAGGACGGTCATAACTGGAGCATGGGCGCTTACGCAACAGATATTATCGAGAAAACATGGCCAACAAACTACGCGTCGCGCGGACCTGCCTATGGCGGCCAGGCATCGGGTGCTAATGACGGATATATTTGGGATTATTGTAAACGTGCGGGGATAACTTACCGCAGCTACGGCGAGTTCGGTTCGTACCGCAAAACTTCACTCAAGTCGCTACAGGGACACATGGGTCCTTACTCGCCCGGCTTCAATTTAAAGATCAAAGATCAGGTACGGGCCAATGCCTGGATACGCGATTTTGACTCGCTGTTAAATATTCACGCGGTGCCGCAATTAAATACGCTGCGCATAAGCCAGGATCATACCAGTGGCCAAAAGGTCGGCGAGTATTCGCCTATAGCTTCCGTTGCTGACAATGATCTGGCCGTGGGCCGTATAGTTGAGCATTTGTCGCAAAGCCCTATCTGGAAAGAATCAGTGGTATTTATTTTGGAGGATGACGCGCAGGCCGGCCCCGATCATATCGATGCGCACCGTTCGCCGGTATATGTTGCCGGGCCTTATGTAAAACGCAATACGGTAATACATAGCATGTATTCAACATCGGGGATGCTGCGTACTATTGAACTGATTTTGGGCCTGCCGCCAATGAGCCAGTATGATGCTGCCGCATTACCATTTTATGAATGTTTTACAGATAAACCTGTGCTTACCCCTTATCAGTTAATACCTGCAAAGGTTAATATTGAAAACCGCAACGTAGCGGTTAACGAAAGCAGCAAGCGATCAGAGTTTTTTAACCTGGCCAATGAAGATAAAGTACCCGACAGAGATATGAACGAGGTGATCTGGAAAGCGATAAAAGGCGAGAATGCGGTAATGCCTGCGCCTAAGCGCAGCGCGTTTGTTATTTTAGAAAAGAAAAAGAAAGATGATGATTAGCAGGGGCTTTTTTATATAGCTGATAACGGCAAGCACCGCCCGCATCATATCGGGCGATGCTGCCATTATAGCTAAATGTACTTATTAAAATTTATAGTGAAGGATCATGTCCAAACAGGCACTTAAATCCTGTTTTGTTATAAGTGGTAACCCGCCACGCCGAAACATGGGCCAGCCCTAATAATTCAATATTGGTACAGAATTGGGATATATATTTGGGCCAATATATTTTAATTATACGTTTCAAACACTTATTTAACAATACAGATGCGCAACGGTCTTTTTGCTTCTAACAATTCACTTTAATTGCTGAATTACTAAGGGGTGCAATAGAACTAAATCATAAATGACCAGCCAATCAAACCTACTTGTATGACCCTAATGCTTATAATATAATGAACTTTTTAGAGTTCGTTAGCGATCATTACGTAGGGTTAAACATAACGCACAGTTTTGGCGGTTTTTTTCTAAATAAAATACCATTAGTGTACCATCTCAAACTCAGGGAGTTTTTTTCTCATAAAATTTTATACTGGGGCCTGCGCAATGAAAATAATCCGCACTATACCACTAATTTATATCAATTTCCGGTCAGTTTAAATGGCTCATCGGGAACCTATTCATTAGGCAGCACGCCTTATATAGAAGCAGGGGCCGGTATAGGAAATATATTTAAATTAATAAGGATCGATGTGATCCGCAGATTTAATTATCTCGATCATCCCGGAGCAACTCCTTATGGCCTTCGTTTTAGTTTTAGCCCTGATTTTTAACCTATAAACATGCCACCACAAATCGTTCAATATATCAGTGCCTATAGTTATCTGGCCGTATTTCTATTAATTTATTTGCAGGAAATAGGCGTACCTATTCCTTTACCCAATGAGTTGCTGATGTTATTCGCCGGTTACTTGTCCTTTAAAGGGATACTTTTTTTTCCTTTAGTCCTGCTGGCCATCATCAGTGCAGATTTTACAGGAACGATGACCTTGTACCTCCTGTTTTATTTTTTCGGCAATTACCTGATGGCGCATAAGCCGAAATGGATTCCTTTATCAACTGCGACACTTGACAGGTTAGAGGTAAAAGTTACTAAAGGCGGCTGGTGGGCAGTATTTTTGTTCAGGATTACGCCCTTTATACGGGGTTATACTTCCGTGGCTTCCGGGCTTTTACGCTTAAAGCCGAAATGGTTCATCCCTATCGCCTGTATCTCCTCCGTCCTGGTATGCACAATCTATGTAACGCTTGGAGAAATATTTGGCCCTTATTGGAATGAAGTTGCGGCTAAACTGAATACTTTTCGATACGAGGCTTTAGCCGTAGTCTTATTGATCATAACCATCTATAGCATCTCTAAGCTAAACACCGTTTTAAAAGAAAAAAAGAAGATCAAGGAAAAGCAGCAATATGAAAAGGACCGGTTGATCAGGCTGCATATGGT
>DHIR01000197.1:398-9538 GCA_002403905.1 Mucilaginibacter sp. UBA4741 | reverse complement strand
CGGTTGATCAGGCTGCATATGGTTTCCGAAACTGCCTGGGTCATTCAAGGGCAGGGCGTACATACCGCCTATATTGAATTAATAGAATTACTGGCCGGTGACCGGGGTATTATCCTCACTGTCAATGGGGAAGGAAAAGGGAATATTTTCCATTCGCATACCTATGGGCCTTATTATTTCTGGAAGGGTAGAAACTATAAAGGAAGACGGATACTGACTGCCCATGTTATACCGGACTCCAGTAAGGGTACTATTCCTTTTTGGAAACAACTGTTACCGCTGACCAGCTTATACTTAAAACTGGCTTATTCTTTTGCCGATGTCGTGATCGCCATTTCACCTACGGTTGAAAAAGCCATCAAGGATTTGGGTGTAAAATCTGACATCATACTAATCCATAACCCGGTATTGAAAGAAAATTGGGCAAGAACAATTGAAAACAGGAAAAAAGGCAGGGAGCTATTAGGGATTAAATTCGATGAAAAGTTAATATTAGGGGTCGGGCAATTACAGGAAAGAAAAGGGGTGGAAGATTTTATTGATATAGCTGCGGCCATGCCGAATCATAAATTTGTTTGGGTTGGCGGCCGGCCGTGGGGGATGTTCACCGAGGGAATTAAGCGGATCGATAAAAGGATAGAAAACGCCCCCTCCAATATTTTTTTTACCGGTTTAAAGGCATTGGAAGATATGTCGCCTATGTATGCAGCCGCAGATGTTTTTCTATTTCCTTCTTATCAGGAAAATTGCCCTTTGGCACCTTTAGAAGCAGCAGCAGCGGGTTTACCGGTAGTATTCAGAGATATATCGGAGTATACAAGTTTATACACCAGCCCATACCTTAAAGCAGCAGATACAAATGATTTTATAAAGATAACACAGCGCCTTTTAACAAACAGTTTGTTTTATGAAGAAAGCGTTCAGATTTCTGTGAAATTGATCGCTGAATTTGATAAAGCAGAAATAAAAACCAAGATGATCGATTTGTATAAGCAAATACTTCAGACTTATTACGCTGATTAATTTAATACTGTTATAAGATTAAATATTAAAATAAAAAAGTTTTGCTATTGAACCTACGCATAACTTCAATAGAACTATTTAATCATCCTCCAATGGTTACTTGGTTGATACGATTAAATACGATTAATCTTTTATTTCATAGCAATTTTTTGTGCTCCCGACGAGATTCGAACTCATATCGATGGTACCGGAAACTTCATCCGCGGATCATCAATGAGAATAGGGCGGGCGTTTTTTTATTTCGGCGGAAAACCTTATTTTTGGGTATTGTTTGATCAATGAACAAAATCAAAGATGAATTACAACGTATCATTTTCGGAAATGGACCGGATGGCCAAACAAACCAACTCAAAAAAGTCCAGCGTTTCCTTAACACAAATGCGGAAACAAGCTTCACAGCTGAAAAACAGCAGTAATTCAAAAGTGAAGAAACAGCAAAGCTCTTATAAAATTCACACAATGGGGTAATGAAATTAATAAGGGGAATTAAACCATCTGTGTAATTTATTAACTTTCACTTTCAAAAGAAATCGACTTAATTTAGTGGTCTTCTTAAAATGGGATAAGCATCTTTTGTAAATTATGTCAGCCGTCAAAGTTTCATCGGTAAATTTATCATTGGAAAAACACTCGCAACAATACAGTTTGTTTATTTCCCCATCATTATATTTTGCCCTCTGGACCGGGCTATAAAATTTTTTAGCACAAGACTGACAGAACAAAACATTTTCGTATTCAAAAATTCTTTCTTTTTTTATTTCTTCAATACTTAGAGTTAAGAAACCTAAAAAACCACATAAAATACCTAATATCAAAAATAAATTATACAGTTCCGTGTCATTGTTATGATCGTTATTTAATTCTTTTAAGGAACTATTTAACCTGTTGAACTTTTTTAAATCATGCTTGAAATAAAAATCAGCGTTTTTATAATCCTCCCATAGCCTTTTTAATTCACCATTAACACGAATGTCATTTTTTGAGCCAGTAAGTATTTCCTCAAAGATTACCAATGAATCTTTTATCTTCAGAGGATTTTTTACCCCATATTGACTTGATAAATCTTTGGCTTTTTCATTTAATATTTTTAGTTTATACTCGTTTATTTCTTGCTTATCACTCAGACTGTCTATTTGGGATTTGTTTTTTTCAAAGTTTGTTGAGTATTCTTTATATTCTGATTGAGTTGCAAAAAAAGAATATCCAATAAGAAATATATAATGGCTAATATTAATTTAGATAAGGTATCAGGTATTGCCGGAATCATTTTTTGAATTTATGTAATATTATTAAGTGTTCGATACCTCAATTATAGCGTAGCCCCTTTTAGTTGATATTACTTTAATCTTATCAATGTATTTTAAGTCTACTTGCCCCCGCTGTTAGAAGTTTATAACTTCGAACCACTATGCCTGTAGATTGCATCTACGGTAAACCACGTAAAAAAAAGCCCATAACCACTGGCTATACGCTTTTGTGCTCCCGACGAGATTCGAACTCATATCGATGGTACCGGAAACCATCATTCTATCCATTGAACTACGGGAGCAATTGTGGGGCAAATATATAAAATTGAAACAACCATTTATGCCTGGTCATATAGATTTTAAAGAAGAGATACCCTACATGGCGTGATATTAACCGATAACTTAAATTGATATCCACTTGGATCGAGCAAATTGCTTTTAAGATATAGATACCTTTCCATGGCTGCGTTGCAAAAAGTCAAAACAATACTTTACATCAAATTTGATAGCCTGCATCTTATTTTACATTTTTACAAAAAAAACCAAAACACATGAACACAAGAAAATTGCGTATGGGTATGATCGGTGGAGGTAAAGACGCTTTCATCGGCGCTATCCACCGGCTCGCCATAAACATGGACGGACAGGTTGAATTAGTTTGCGGTGCTTTAAGTATCAACCCTGAAGTAGCCCGCGAAAGCGGAAAGTTGTTATTCCTGCCCGAAGAGCGGATCTATACATCTTATATTGAGATGCTTGACAAGGAAGCAGTGCGTCCGCCGCACGAGCGTATGGATTTTGTAACCATCGTTACACCAAATTTCGCGCACTTTGCACCTGCAATGAAAGCCCTTGAATGCGGCTTCAACGTGGTTATCGAAAAACCGATCACCTTTACACTTCAAGAGGCAAAACTCTTGCAGGAAAAATTAGCAGAAACCGGCCTGATGCTATTGCTTACACATACTTACGCGGGCTATCCCCTGGTTAAAGAGGCCCGGGAGATCATCAAATCCGGCAAACTCGGAAAAGTCAGGAAGATATATGTAGAATATTTTCAGGGCTGGCTTAGCCGCCTGTCCGAGCGGGAAGGAAATGCGCAGGCATCCTGGCGCACCGATCCGTCGAAATCCGGCAAAGCCGGCTGCATGGGCGATATAGGTACTCACGCAGCACATCTGGCGGAGTATGTATCTGGACTCAAGATCACCGCGCTTAACGCCGCGCTTAATATCGTGGTTGATGGCCGCATGCTTGATGACGATGGAGCCGTTCTGCTTCGGTTTGAACAAGATGCCACAGGTACCCTGATGGCAAGCCAGGTAGCTGCCGGTGAGGAAAACTCGCTTCGCCTACGCATATATGGCGAAAACGGCGGTTTAGAATGGTCGCAGATGGAACCCAACACTTTGACGGTGCGGTGGTTTGATAGGCCGGCCGAAACCCTGAGAGCAGGCAGCGGATACACCGACCGGCTATCTAACAGCGCGACATCCAATTGCCGTACACCCGGTGGACACCCCGAAGGCTATCTGGAAGCGTTTGCCAACCTTTATAAAAACTTTGTATTAGCCCTTGGCGCAAAGATTGAAGGAAGAGAACCTAAACCGGAATGGCTTGATTTTCCTTCTATCAACGAAGGTTTACGCGGCATGGCATTTATAGATAATGTGGTAGCGTCCAATGTCAGCAATGAAAAATGGACAACTTACACGATATAAAGAAAATTAAAAAAGTATCTAAAAACAACTGGACAGGCGGCGAAATTTTGCCGCCTGTCCAGTTTTGTGCCCTGACGAGATTCGAATTCATATCGATGGTACCGGAAACCATAATTCTATCCATTGAACTACGGGAGCAATTATATGTGGCAAATACATAAAATTGCAAACGATAAAGCGCACGCAGTTTTTATAAGCGCCCCATTTTTCGTATCTTTGATTGATTCCCCAAAACGTACTTTGTCATACTTTACTCATCAATTTTTAAAATTGGTAAATCCGGTAAAAATAGCCGATACTTTTTTTAAATATTTGATTTTAAATAACTTAACTAAAATATTTACTACCTGTATAAACCCTAATGCCCGATAAATGCCATTTTTTACTACCGGCATTAAGCCCGATACCCGGAACGCGCCATTTTTTACTACCGGTAAAACGCCCAATGCCCGATAAATGGTAATTTTTACTACCGGTAAAAGCAATGACACAGGTGTGACCAAGTTTTTGATTTAATTTAAAATATTATCGGTAGCCAGTCGTCTACCCCTATATAATGAAGAAAAGAGTTCTCTATATAATACTACTTTGGCTGTTTGCCGATGTTTATTTCTACACCGCTGTCGAAACGTTGACAGCAAATCCGGCCTGGCACTGGGCTTATTGGTCGGCTGATATTTTAATACTTATCGGTGTTGTGTACACTATTTTCGGCCGCAAAAGGGGCGCAGTACAAGGCGGAGTTTCCTGGCTGATGTCGCTGCTGTTACTATCCGCAGTTCCCAAGATTTTAGGTACGCCGGTTTTACTAATTGAGGATGTGGTGCGTATGTTTCAAGGTTTCCCGCCGCGCAGTGTTTGGGTTAGTCAATTGGCGCTGGTTGTTGCCGCTATTCCGTTTTTGGGTTTATTATTTGGGCTGACGCGTGGGCGGCACCATTACCAGGTACATAAAGAAACGTTGCATTTCCCTGATCTGCCTGCGGCTTTTGACGGATTTAAGATCACGCAGTTATCTGATATCCACGCCGGCAGCTTTAGCGATGCTAAAGGTGTAAACAAAGGGATTGACCTGGTTAACGCGCAGCATAGTGATGTCATCCTGTTCACCGGCGATTTGGTGAACAACAAGGCTACCGAGATGGACCCCTGGATCTCATCGTTTGCCCGTTTGCAAGCGCCACATGGCAAGTACTCGGTATTAGGCAATCATGACTATGGCGACTATATGCAATGGCCCAGCGAAGCTGCAAAAGCCGCTAACTTGGTTGATTTAAAAGACGTTCATAAAAAAATCGGTTTCCGCTTGCTATTAGATGAATCTGTAAAAATTGAAAAGGATGGACAGTCTATAGCTTTAATAGGCGTAGAAAACTGGGGCAAGGGCGGTTTTCATAAATACGGCGACCTGGAAAACGCTATTAAAAATGTGGACGATGATCAGGTTAAAATCCTAATGTCGCACGATCCATCACACTGGGAAGCTAAAACATTAAATCATTTAAAACATATCCATTTAACGCTTGCCGGCCATACACATGGCGCGCAGTTTGGTATAGAGCTGTTCGGTTTTAAATGGAGCCCCATTAAATATGTTTACAAACAATGGGCCGGGTTATATAAACAGAAAGACAGGTATCTGTACGTTAATCGCGGCTTCGGTTTCCTGGGCCTTAAAGGCAGGGTAGGGATATGGCCGGAGATCACGGTGATAACTTTGAGGAAAGGTTAAAAGATTCAAGAATTAAGAGTCAAGAAAAGATCAGTCTTAATTCTTGTCTCTTGATTCTTGAATCTAACTTACACGTTGAAGCGGAAATGCATCACATCTCCATCAACAACCACATAAGTTTTGCCTTCAACGCCTAGTTTTCCGGCTTCTTTAATAGCTGCTTCAGATCCGTTGTATTTTACAAAATCATCATATTTAATAACCTCGGCGCGGATAAATCCTTTTTCAAAATCGGTATGGATAACCCCGGCCGCTTGTGGGGCTGTAAAGCCCTGGGTGATGGTCCAGGCGCGTACTTCCTGTACGCCTGCAGTGAAGTAGGTAGCCAAATGAAGTAGCTTGTAAGCGGCCTTAATTAGCTTATTTACGCCCGACTCGGTTAGGCCCATATCATTCAAAAACATTTCGCGTTCTTCAAACGATTCCAGTTCGGCAATTTCTGCCTCAATTTGTGCTGATATTACTAATACACCGGCATTTTCGTCCTTTACGGCTTCTTTAACCTTGTCTACATAAGCGTTGCCGGTATTTACTGATGCTTCATCAACATTACAAACGTATAGTACCGGTTTAGCCGTTAACAACCATAGGTCGGCAATGTATTCTTTATCCTCGTCAGCAACCGGGGCAGTACGGGCCGATTTGCCTTTTAGCAAATGCTCTTTATAAACGGTAAGCACATCAAAGGTTTTTTTAGCCTCTTTGTCGCCACCGGTTTTAGCCATTTTCTCTACCTTTTGTATTTTCTTTTCAATACTGTCAAGGTCCTTTAGTTGCAGTTCTGTATCAATAATTTCTTTATCACGGATAGGGTCAACACTTCCATCAACGTGTATAACATTGTCATTATCAAAACAACGTAATACGTGCAAAATAGCATTGGTAGAGCGTATATTACCCAAAAACTGGTTGCCCAATCCTTCGCCTTTGCTGGCACCCTTTACCAGGCCGGCTATGTCAACAATTTCAATTGTGTTTGGCACAATTGCTTTTGGTTGCACTATTTCTGTCAGTTTCACCAAGCGCTCATCCGGAACTGTAATTACGCCTACATTTGGCTCGATGGTACAAAACGGAAAGTTAGCCGCCTGCGCCTTAGCATTTGATAAGCAATTAAAAAGAGTTGATTTACCCACATTTGGCAAACCTACTATACCACATTGTAAAGCCATATTTTTATTTTAAGAATCAAGAGTCAAGATGCAAGAATCAGGACAAGTCTTAACTCTTGTTTCATGATTCTTGTATCTTTTTAAAAGCGCAAAGATAACAGAAAATACTACCTTATAATTTGAAAAAATAAACGACTTTTGCACCAATTAAACAGGAACTGTAAACCCATGTAAAAAGAGGCGATATTATGGAAGAAATGGTTGAACAAATAGAATTGTTGCTGGAGCAAAAGGATAAACAACAGCTGCGCGACTACCTTAACAACCTAAATATATCAGACGTTGAAGAACTGATAGACGAACTTCCGGAATATGGCGCCTTGTTTATTGAAACCTTATCTATTAACCGCGCGGTTAATGTGTTCCGTATCCTGGATTTTCCTACGCAGGAACGTATCATAAAAAAACTGCCCGGTACAAAAATTTCCGAGATAATTACTGAACTGCCGCCTGATGATCGTACAGCTTTTCTGGGCGAATTACATGGCGATGCGGTAAAAGCGCTGATACTACACCTTTCGCCGGCCGATAGGAAAGAAACATTATCTCTGTTAGGTTATAAAGAAGATAGCGTGGGCCGGTTAATGACGCCCGACTATATCGCTGTTAAAAAAAGCTGGGACGTTAACCGTGTACTGGAGCATATCCGGAAATTTGGTAAAAACTCTGAAACCATCGACGTAATTTATGTTTTGGGCGATAAAGGTGTTTTATTGGATGATATCCGCATACGCGAAATATTATTGGTTGACCCCGATACCAAAATAAGCCAGTTGATGGATGGTAGGCTCGTCGCCCTAAAAGCTACTGATCCGCAGGAGGAGGCTATCAATATATTCAGGATGAACAATCGTACCGCGTTGCCGGTTACCGATGATGAGAATATACTACTAGGTATTGTTACGGTGGATGATATCCTTTGGATAGCAAATGAAGAGTACACAGAAGATATCCAAAAGATTGGTGGTACAGAGGCATTGGACGAACCTTACCTGGATATTAACCTGTTTAAGCTGGTAAGAAAGCGTGTAGGCTGGTTGATAGTTTTATTTTTAGGAGAAATGCTAACCGCTAGCGCCATGGGGTATTTTGGCGATGAAATAGGTTTGGTTGTTGCCTTGGCTTTCTTTTTACCGCTGATTATATCAAGCGGGGGTAACAGCGGCTCGCAGGCATCAACATTAATTATACAGGCTATGGCATTGGGCGAAGTTACGGTTGCCGATTGGTGGCGCGTTATGCGCCGCGAGTTGCTTTCGGGATTAATGCTGGGTATAATTTTAGGGATCATAGGTTTCTTTAGGATAAGCGTTTGGAGCATGTTTAGCACCGTTTACGGGCCGCACTGGCTGCTTATAGCCTTTACAGTAGGCTTTGCATTAATAGGTGTTGTGCTTTGGGGTTCATTGGCAGGCTCTATGCTGCCCCTGGTATTAAAAAAACTAGGGGCCGACCCGGCAACATCATCCGCGCCTTTTGTGGCTACATTGGTAGATGTAACCGGACTGATCATCTATTTCAGTATCGCATCAATCATTATGCATGATATTTTGCATCCTGTTGTACAGCACGCCGCGTTGGTGCATGGGCTCAAACCTTAATTTTAGCGAGTTAGCTTGTTTCTTTTTAAATAGTTTATAACTTTAGCTAAACTAAAAACCTTAAACAATGGAAGAAACTAATGAACCAATTATCCCTGCCCAACCAGCAGGGCTAGTATTATTGCAAGACGCACAATTTTATTTATATGAAACCGGCAGATGGGCCAAGTTTCTAGGTATAATGGGCTTTATAGGTGCCGGATTTTTAGTGTTGCTGGGCCTTTTTTTCGGGGTAATAATGTCGCTTTTATCTTCTTTGCCGCATTATACATCTAGCCCAAGGCCTTTCCCGGCTATGTTAGGCGGCATAGGCGGCTTTGTTCTGTATGGGTCGCTGGCAGTTGTGTATTTTTTTATCTCGCTTAACCTATATCAATTTGGTACTGGTGTAAAACAGGCGATCGAGCTGGGAGATTCTGTACAGTTAAGTATAGCATTTGGCAAACTTAAGCTGTTTTTTAAGATCAAAGGCATCATACTAATTGCTGTTTTATGCCTGTATGGTTTATTATTAATAGGCGGTATAATAGTAGCTGCTGTAATAATGCACCATAGGTAAAAGTTATAATCCTAAAATAAAAAAGACCCGCCAAGTGGCGGGGCTTTTTTATTTTTGGATTATAATAAGTTTTAGTTTTGTTTTT
>DHIR01000197.1:0-192 GCA_002403905.1 Mucilaginibacter sp. UBA4741 | reverse complement strand
TTAGGATTATAATAAGTTTTAGTTTGGTTTTGCTCTATAAGTTATCAAATGAAAAATCATCGTCAGCGGTTGCTTTGGCCGGCTCGCCTGATTCGCTAAACTCGTAACGTTTTTCAACTACTTCCTGGTTCTCTTTAATGTAGTCAATTGTTCCGTTCAGTCCTTCAACAAATTTTTCAAAATCTTCTTTGT
>DHIR01000020.1:9832-12748 GCA_002403905.1 Mucilaginibacter sp. UBA4741 | reverse complement strand
ATGCTAAAAAAGTAGTGCTATTGGTTTTAATATTATTACAACCTACACCAGACGGAGCAGCATTACACTCATCCGATGGATCAGAAGGGATAGCGTTATCCGGATTGGTAGCATCGGGGTCTGTAATATCAGCCGGACGCAAAATACTTGCTATTACATCTAACGTACCTGCCGGCGCGGTTTTAACTGTCGCGCTTATTGTAAAAGTTCTGCTGGCTCCATTTTCTATATTAAGTAAGGCTTTATAAAAGGTGGTTGATGTTGTGTCTTTAGTTATTATGGTAGCACCTGTAGTTGCCGCACTGGTTATTTTTACTTCTGATAAATTGGTAGGGAAAACTAATGAAAATAAAGAACCGGTAACGTCACTTGGCCCATTATTTTTTACAACAACCGTATAGTTAACTTTTTGCCCTACGCAACCGGTGTTTACATCTGCAACTAAACTCACTACTTCCAAATCGGCTTCCTGTATAGTAAAGCTAACAGATGTGTTGATAGGGGCACTGGTTACATAGGCCCAGGTATCTATACTTTTGTTATTACCAAAGTCGCCATCAGAATTAATAATAGTTGTTGTGCCCCATTTGTGGCCATTTATCAAACTGTTAATACCAGTTAAATTTTGAATGGGGGATGAAGGTGTACCGGATACGGTAATTTGGCTATCGTCCCAATAAACTGTATTATCAGGAGCGCCTGTTCCGCTGGTGCGGGTTAGTTTAATTCCGTTAGCGTTACGTTCTACATCAAAAAATGGAAAATGTACTTCGGCACTAAACAATGATAGCGTGATGTTTGCTGTATAAGTAACCGAGCCTACAGGTATTTTATTTCCTAACCCATCCAATCCATCCCAGCTTATAGCATTAACGCCTACATTTGACGTACCTGTTAATTTACGATCTATAGGATCTGTAAATACGCCATTATTGTTTGCATCAATAATTATAGTGTAACTACCGTTAGCTGTAGCTGTGAAATTAATTGTACCACCTAGCGGAGAGGTACCTGCTTTGCCTAAAGTGCCTTCTGTGCCCCTAAAGGTTACACCACTTACAGTAGGTACAAATGGTGGATTAACCAACCAGGTAGTGCCCCCGCCGGGTATATTGGCGGTTACCGGCAAATCTGCGGCTGGTGTATTAAAAAATATTTTATGAGTGATGTCTGATTGTGTATCGGCAGATGTTGGATCTTGAATATTTGGCGCGGTTGTATTATTAACGCTTTGATAGCTTGCTGCCCCGGAAGCATTTCTGAAACCTTTATTATTAACGAAAAACGAAAAACCATTACCGGCTTGTCCATTATTATCCAATGTGTATTGATAGCCATCCTTGGTAAGAATGTAAAATATGCCATTAAAACCAACACTGAATGAACTTAATTCGCCGGAAAATATATTGGTAAATACTCTTCCTGTTATAAAAGCCGAATTACCGGTATTACGCACTGATACATCAAAAGCTGCTATGTACGGTCCTGCAGGCTGAATCCAATCGCCATTTGCTGGTATAGTAACCGGACTTGTTTCGGCAGTATTATCTGGGCTTGGTGGCATAAAATCGATCTCCCAAATACCTTCCTGCCCGGCAGTAGCTGTGCGGGTATAAGGGGTATAACCGCCGGCATTGGGCAGGGGACCGGCCACCTCCTGGCTACGGTTAGCAATAAAACCTACCGTTGCTGATGTGCCGCTTGTGTAAGTAGTACCATCAGGGGCCCTTAAATTCATAGTGCCCGAGGTAAGGCCCTGTGCGCTCGAACCCAGATAAATAGTTTCGCCAACTTTTACATAAACCTTCATTGTGCCCAGGCTAGGGAAAGGAAACGAGGCATTGCCCACTTTGCTGGTGAATAAATAAGCACGGCTACCACCGTTAGCGTTTAACTCTTTGCTTCCTTCGCCTAGTACAGCCTGTGGTAAAAAAAGCAGTAATAGGAGATAACAGCCTAATAGCCACTTTCTTGAAAGAAAACCTAATTGAAAGATATTATTATGATTAAGGACAGAATACCGTTGCCGCATTTCTAAATGGCTTTGACTATAAATTTAGACATAAATATGTAAAATATTGCAACATCTTTACTATTTATTGTATAATTAATTCAGTCACAACAATATTTATTATTTAATTATGACCTATTTGTCTAATAGGTTTCCAAACCTTTTAATTACACATCAAAATGTGTTACATGTAAATGTATTTAATTATTTGTAAATGAATTGTTTATAGTATATAGGTTTGAAAAGTATAGTATACAAAAGAGCCGATCGTAAATTACGATCGGCTCTTTTACTGTTGATGTCTTATCTCCAATAACCCCTGTGCCAGGTATAACCGCGCGAGCTTGATTGCCAATTACCTCTCATCCATACACGACCGTTGCGTGGCCTATCCCAGTGGCCACCAATGTAAGCGTATCGTCCATCGCGCCATATCCATTCGCCATCTATCCAAACCGCATTAGCGTAAGGTGATGCAGGACGCACATAATAAGGTTCTTCGGGATGCGAGGCAACATAATACTCGCCTGTTGTACATGATGTTAGTAAACTGCCGGTTAAGGCCAATAATATTCCAATTTTTGCTATTGTTTTCATAGGTCAATACTTTAATCTTTTATTGACAAATGATTAGGCAAAAAGTTTAATTACTTTGTTTTTTTAAATCTATCAGCAACTATCAGATCTTTGCTTCCGACGGTGTATTTATAAAACCCGCTCCCCGTTTTAATGCCCAGATTTTGTGTTGCAACCATATTAACAAGCAGGGGGCAGGGGGCGTACTTATCGCTGTTAAAACCTGATTGTAATACGTTTATTATAGCCAAACAAACATCAAGCCCTATAAAATCTGCTAGTTGTAACGGACCCATAGGATGAGCCATGCCCAATTTCATTACCGTATC
>DHIR01000020.1:6739-9747 GCA_002403905.1 Mucilaginibacter sp. UBA4741 | reverse complement strand
CGCCTTCATGCAGCGTATAAATAGCTTCATTTATCATCGGCATTAAAATGCGGTTAGCCACAAAACCGTGCGCGTCATTAACCTCAACAGGTATTTTATCTAGCTGACGGGATAATTCCATTATAACTTCAGTAACCTTATCGGTAGTTTGTTTGCCTCTTATTACCTCAACCAGTTTCATTAAAGGTACAGGGTTCATAAAATGCATACCGATTACATTGCCGGGATTTTTTGTTACCGCTGCTATTTGGGTTATTGATATGGAAGATGTATTAGAAGCAAGTATAGCATCACTTTTGCAAATATCGCTTAGCTGTTTAAACAGGTTTAACTTAATATCCCGGTTCTCAGTAGCGGCTTCGACTACAAGGTCGGCATCTTTAACACCATTAGCCAGATCAGTATAAGTTTTGATCCTACTTAACGTATAAGTTTTTAATTGGTCATCAATAGTCCCTTTTTTTATTTGTTTATCAAGGTTAGTGGTAATAGTTTGCAGGGCGTGTTGTAGTACATCGGTATTAATATCCACCAAAGCTACATCAAAACCATTTTGTGCAAAGGTATGGGCAATGCCGTTACCCATAGTTCCTGAACCTATTACTGCAATTTTTTTCATGTTGATGATCTCTTTTACAAATTTATCTTTTGGCGGGATATATTTTCCGGGTTAACCTCATTCATTTTAGTAATATACAGCGCCGGGCATCGTGCATATTTATTGATAATATCCTCGGAATAATGATCCCTTTCGCCATTAAAAATAATAGCCTTAATGGTTATGTTCCTGTTGTGTAAAGCGTCTATTGATAATAAGGTATGGTTAATGCTTCCCAGGTAATGTTTTACAACCAATATAACATCGGCATTTAATTGTTGTATAAGATCGATCATTAAAAAATCATTGTTCAGTGGTACCATTAAACCACCTGCGCCTTCAATTATTAAACTGTTATTAGTATTGGGTGGAATTATGTTTTTGGGGTCGATTACAATGCCGTCAAGATCTGCAGATTTATGCGGGGAGTACGGCTGTGTTAAACGATAAGTCTCAGGGTGAAAAACAGATTTAGTATTTAATACCAGGCTCTTTACTTTCAAAGTATCGCTGTTATCTAAATCTCCCGATTGTATGGGTTTCCAATAATCGGCTTGCATGCCTTCAACTAAAATGGCCGATACAATGGTTTTACCAATGCCCGTACCAATGCCGGTTATAAATAAAGGTTTATTTGTCATTGGTCAGTTTATAAATTTCATCAGTAAGTAAACTAACTTCATTAGCAGTGTTATAGGCATGCAGGCATATTCTTACCCTTTCTCCACCCAACGGAACGGTAGGGCTTAATATAGCACGCACATCAAATCCTTTTTTTTGCAGATGCGCCGCTACTTCAGTAGCTTTTTCATTACTTTTTAAAAGCACACATTGTATAGCGCTGTCACTATTAATTAAGGAGTATGGGCTGTTTGCCGATAATTTTACTTGTTGTTTAAACAAGCTGATGTTTTGATTTAGTTGCTCTATTTCTGCGGTCGATTGTACTAACAAACCACAAGCCATTTTTATACTTGCCAACTGGTGAAACGGAGCCGCAGTAGTATATATAAATGACCGGGCAAAGTTAATGAGGTATTGCCGCAACAAGTTACTGCCTAACATAACAGCACCATGACAGCCTAATGCTTTGCCAAATGTAATTGTACGGGCAAATACGCGGTCTTGCAAACCTAATTGGGTAACTATACCAGTACTGTATAAGCCCACAGCATGTGCCTCGTCAACAATTAAATCGGCTCCGTATTGTTCAGTTAGCGCCAATATTTCACCAATAGGAGGCGTATCTCCATCCATAGAGTAAACGCTTTCTATAACCACATAACAAGTGCCTTTGGCGTGTTGTAATTTAGCTTCCAGGCTGTCAAGATCGTTGTGTTTAAATGTGTATCGGTTGGCATAGCTTAACCGGGCTCCGTCAATTATCGAGGCATGTATCAATTCATCTGTTATAATGGTATCGCCACGTTGGGGCAGTGCAGATAGTAAACCCAAATTAGCATCATAGCCCGAATTAAATAATAGTCCTGCTTCACTTTTAAATAGAGCGGCTATTTCCTGCTCTAACGTTTCTGTATAAGCCAGGTTACCCGATATTAACCTTGAACCTGTCGAACCATTTAAATTAGCCTGACTGTTTATCTCCTCATCAATTTTGCTTTTTAATGCGGATGAATGCGAAAATCCCAGGTAATCGTTAGAACAAAAATCTATCAAGCTATTTTCTGGCTTCAAAATGCGGTAACTTCCTGCCTGTTGCCTTTCGGCAAGCCTGTTTTTTATATAATTTTCTGCGGATGTCAATTTAAATAAATTTCAGCTAAAATAAAGAAAGCCCCGGTTTTATCGCAGGGAAATCGCTTTTAAAAACAGGAGGCTCCGCTGGAGCCCTTAAAACACCATCGCGTATGCTATAAACAGGTAGTTCCTCTGGAACTATTTACGGCTTTGGTGGATGACTCCGGCGGAGTCGACTGTTTATAGCATAAAATGAATATAAAAAGGGCTCCGTAGGCGCCTCCTAATGACTATGAGTTTTAAAAGCGATTTCCCTGGGTTTTATCGGGGCTTTCTTTATTTTAGCTGATTTTTTAATTAGTTGCCTTGCGCTTTCATTGCAGCAGCACGATCGTCCACTATTTTTTGGTAAGCTTTAGCCTGATCAGCAGTTAAAACAGCTTTGATCTTTGCAGTAATAGCAGGTTGCATTTTCATGTAACCTGCCATCATAGCAGCTCTGTCGCCATTAGCAGCAGTCATTAAGCTATCGCGTTTTTTTGCAGTTTCTGTATAAATAACAGTAAGCTTTGTAGTTTGGTCATCTGTAATACCGGTAATTTGTTCTTTTAAACGATCTACCTGTTCTTTCGGAGTTCTTCTGCCGCCACCTTGAGCGAAACTAACCGCGCTAACGCCAATTACAAAGGCGCATACTAATAATAACTTTTTC
>DHIR01000020.1:6114-6535 GCA_002403905.1 Mucilaginibacter sp. UBA4741 | reverse complement strand
GCATACTAATAATAACTTTTTCATTTTATATTGATTATACAGTGAGTAATAAAACTACTAGTTTCCTTGTTGTCTTGCAGCTTGTGCAGCAGCACGGTCAGCCATTTGTTTTTTGTAGATAGTAGCCTGGTCTGCAGTTAAAATTGCCAAAACTTTCTCGTCTGTCTTTTTTCTCATAGCCGTCATTGCAGGGCGCATTGCACTAAAATCGCCATTTGCTGCTGTACGCAAGCTATCCATAACTTTACTTTGTGCAGTGAAGATAGCAGTTGCTTTAGCTACCTGGTCATCAGTTAATGTTAACGATGTTTTTAATGCAGCAGACTGTTCTTCAGGTTTCATTCTTCCTCTTCCGCCACCTTGGGCGAAACTTACCGCGCTAACGCCAATTACAAAAGCGCATACTAATAATAACTTTTTC
>DHIR01000020.1:0-5933 GCA_002403905.1 Mucilaginibacter sp. UBA4741 | reverse complement strand
GCATACTAATAATAACTTTTTCATGTTTGTTTTAGTTTATTGTTTGGTGTTTTATAAAGATATACGGTTAAGCCTGAATATGCAAGGTGTAACTTAAATGTTGCTAAGTTAATTTGTTTATAATGACGTATATAAAAAAAAGCGATCCGATGTCGCTTTTTTTTGTTCAAATGTTAATTTCTTTGGCGCTGCCTGGCGGCTTGATTAGCCAATTGTTTTTTGTAAAGTGTAGCTTGCTCTGGCGTTAATATAGCTAATATCTTGTCGCTTGTAGCTTTTCTTAAAGCAGTTTGTGCAGGCCTCATAGCAGCTCGGTCGCCACCTGTATTTGCAGTTCTTAAACTGTCCTGAGATTTTGCCTGAGAGGTAAAAATCGCAGTCACTTTTGTAACCTGATCAGCGGTTAACGATAATGAATCTTTAAGCCTGGCCGTCATTTTTTCAGGGTTCATTCTGTTTCTACCGCCACCGCCGCCATTTTGGGCGAAGCTAACTGCACTTACGCCTATTACGAAAGCACACACTAATAATAATTTTTTCATTTTCTTTCTCTGTTTAATGTTTGGTGTTTTGATAAAGATAGATGAATAAGGTTTAATGTATATTGTGTAACTTAATTGTTGCCTTCCAGTTTAGATATAGATCGTTGCATCTGTGCCATCATATTAGTCAGGCTTTCCATGGTCGGCTCGGGAGTAGGCATTGGTAAATGAGTTGATATATATGCCTTGGCTTTCCATACCTCTAAAATATCTTCGCCGTTAATTTCGTAAGGATCATATACCGGGTTGTCTGATACCAGCTTCAGTTTTTTATTGTCTTTGAATTTATTGCCGATACGTTTATATACTACACCATCATTTTTTGATATGATAACATAAGTCTCGCTAGGTTTAATATCGCCCCAGTTCTCTACATACTCGCCTATAATAGTAGTACCCGATACCAGCGGTAACATCGAGTCGCCCTTTATTTCGAAACCACGGTAGGTACCCTGCTTAAACATAGGTAGGTATAGTTTGGGCAGTTGTGCCACATATTCGGGGTCCGCATAACCATTCATATATCCGGCGCTGGCTTTTAGTGGCACCATTTCAATATTCTCGTTATCCTCCTTATCAACCGATATACTTAGTATGCGTAAGCCGCCCGCATTAGGTTTGGGTTTAGCCAAAAACTTATCATCAATGGTTTCATTAATAAAATCATCAACGGTAATGTCAAAGAATAATGCTATATTTTTTAGCAAATCGTATTTGGGTTCGGCTCTTTCTTCTTCGTAAGCGCCAACCAATGATCGTTTTATACCTACCTCATTAGCAAACTGTTGCTGTGTAAGGCCCTTCTTTTTCCTTAAGAATTTAATATTTGATGAAATTTTTGCCATAAAATTTGCATTTGCTAAAATAATTAGTATTTTTATGCTCATAAAATTAGTAATTATTTTTTAACCAGCAAATTTTATTATCAAATGAAACGCTTTATCTACATTATTACAGACAGAAACAGGAATAACTTACATGTTGGCCTTTGCTCTGACCTATTAAAAACATTAAAATTTTATGGCGATATGCCTACTTTGTTTTTCGACAGCTCGCAACAATTAAATCGTTTGGTTTATTTTGAAGAAATAAATTCGGAAGAGTTAGCTATGGAGCGTTTTAAAACAGTAAGCACTTTTACAAGGCCCCAAAAAGAAAAAATGATCAGACCTGTTAACCCTGATTGGATAGATCTGACCATTGGATTGAATTTTGAAAGCGGCTTGCGCACCAGGCCGCTGTTGCGTCCGTCAATAAACGCGCGCCACAGTTCGGTTACTTTTTAATGAATTTTAACGCGCCCGAGTTCATGCAATATCTTTTGCCGCCCCTGTCAGCAGGGCCATCATCAAATACATGGCCCAGGTGTAGGCCCGTACTGCGTTCAATAACTTCATCGCGGGTTTCGCCAAAACTGTTGTCGGTTACTATTTTAATTTTTTTCAGATCAACCGGCTTAACAAAACTTGGCCAGCCGGTTCCGCTTTCAAATTTATCTTCCGAAGTAAATAGTACATCGCCAGTAGCGGCACTTACATAAACACCTTTCTCGTGGTTATTATAATAGGCGTTATGGAAAGGTGGTTCGGTACCACTTTCAACCATTATATAATAAGCGTTGGCTGTTAGCTGCTTTTTCCATTCGGCTGCCGGTTTGCTTAATCTTTTCTCGTTTACCTGGCCATTACTGTTTTGGCAACCAAAAGCTGTAATGGCAAATAAGGTTAGTATAGCTAAAACTGATTTTTTCATTTTTTTATAGATATTTAAAGGTTATAACTAAAACTACGTAATAATATTTCACGTGGTTTGTCATACGCATGCCAGCTTATAGATTTTTAAATCGAGGTATTAATACAGCTGTTGTAATATGTATTAAGCCATTACTTTGATTCAAATCAAATTTACTGATCACGCTTTGCCCGCCGTTTTCATCAACCAAAACAATATTTCTGTTAGCATCAAATTTAGCCATTAGCTTGCTACCTGTAAGTGTAATAAATGTTGCCATTCCTTTATTTGAGTTTATCGCATGTGTAATGTCTTTAGCTGTAACTATTCCGGCTAACGAATGGTATGTAATTAATGCTATCAGGTCGTACTTATGATCTGCCCTTTGCAATGTATCCAGTTTCCCTGCCGCTGACCCGCCGAACGCCTGGTTGTTTGGTGCAAATACTGTAAATGGCCCTCTGCTTTTAAACGTTTCATCTAATCCCGCAGCCTGTATTGCTTTATAAAATGCACTTAACTCTGGCGACCGGGCAATATTGGCAGTAATATCATTGGCTGGCAACATGCTGGCACCGTCTGTTTTTTTTAAAGTGGCGGTAGCAAGATTAGGAGGGTTATTTAGCGAGTCGGTTTTTTTTGCTGCAGCCAAATCCTGAGCAAACAACATAAAGTTATTTAGAATAAGGCCGGCAATCAAGATAGTTGTTTTCATACTCAGTAAACGCAGGTAATACTTAAACTGTTTTAGGCTTGCCAAATTAGGCAGTTAAATGTTAAGCTATCCGCTTGTAAAAAAGAGGTGATCCACAAGGGGTGATCCATTCAAAATTTTGCAAATCGCAAAAAAAACATAAGTATCTTATTTACAATTATTTATATAGCATTACCTGAAGTTTTGGTAGTGATCAAAAGTGATCCACTGATTTTGTTAAAGCACTTACTTACAATAGGTTAACTTAAAAAGGTGATCCAAGTGATCCACTTTTTAAAGTGGATCACTTGAGATGTTTTATGGGAAAGATATCTTGTTTACCAGCCCGGTGTAAAGCCTAAACCAAATACAGGCTTGTTAACATCATTACGGTTAAACGGTACAGCTAAGTAGGGCTCTAATACAAAATACCCAAATACATTTACGCGCAATGAAATGCCTGTGCTTAATGCCGGCACGCGCTGGTTGGTGTTATAAATACCGTTACCGTTTGCGTCTGTACCAATCCTATCGGGCGCGTTTTGGAATTTTACCTGGTTACCCTGGCTCCATGCTAAACCTGCATCAAAAAAGAAGTTAAGCTCTGAAAAGAAGAATTTAGATTTTATGGTCGATAATTTCTCCGGCCCGGTAAAAGGTAAACGAACCTCGAAGTTAGCTACAGCTGTACGGGTACCGGTTAATTGATCAATGGTGAATCCATTACTTGGTTTGCCATTACCATTATAAAAAGTTTGTGCTTCGTAGCCCCTTATCAGGAATGGATAGCCCACATAAAGAGGGTATAAACCGTTTGAATTGCCAAAACGACCATATCCGTACAATCGTACGGCAAACGTTACCGGGTCTACCCGCACATATTTCCTTAGGTCAACTGTTGGTGCAAAGAATTTGTAGGTGCCAAAATCATATTCGCCTTCAATACGGTAACGGAAACCATTAAGAGGGGATGCCACCCCAAAAAACGAGTTATCGCCAACCAATGAAGTATTAACTTGGTAAACCGTAAATGGAGTTAGTTTGGTGCCACCGTTTAAAGGATCATTATTATAATCTGAATTGGATATGTGTGTTTTTGAATAATCTATTACGTTACCCGATGTATCATACAATGTACTATATCTATCAACTCTATAATAATATCGTGATGCACCGCCGCCAAACTCTACTCTTGTTGATTTTGAGAGAGGATAGGAGGTGAACAACGATGCCTGATCCTGAAAAATGCGAATAATATCATAACGTTCATCGGTAACAGGTATAGTTTTAGTGCCCACTGTATGAGTAGTAGCAACTACATTATAATTTGCAAATTGATAAGGTATATGCGATATTCCCCCACCAAAATTCCACCGGCCTTGTTGGTTAATATAAACCACCTGTCCGCCAAAATCATATATCTCGCCATTTATGGCCGCACCGGCATAAATTTGGTTGCGGCCCAAAATATCACTAAACACTCCCTGAACGCCGCTTGACAAGCCCGTACCAAAAGAACTTACCGAAGCACCAATGCCGCTGCTGGCTAAATAATCCAGCTTAAATTGAGGTTTATAAGGTATAGTTTTAATGGAATCAGTTGGTATTTTCTGGTAGGCAAGGTAGTTTTTAAGATTAGAGTTTATCAAGTCTACACCAACCGCGCGGGCAGGAGGGAGCATTGCCGCATTGAAATTAATCTCGGTGCCACCAACTGTTTTGGCTGTAAAATCAGAAGCTTTGGCATTGTAAAGCGAATATTTTTGAGAACGATAATAAGAGTAAACAATATCATCGTTTGCTGATATGCTTAGTGCAGGCGAAAACTCTGTTATACCACAAATACCGGTAAACAGGTCGGTCATTTGCTCAATTTTTCCGCTGTTTAACGTATAACGATACATATTGCGGAAACCATCACGATTTGATAAAAAGTATAACTGCGTACCGTCTGATGAGTATTGAGGGTTTAAATTATTCGCGCCATTAAAAATGGGTATATCCGTGGTTGTGCCGTTAGCCAGGTCATATTCGGCCAGGTTAAAGGTAATATCTTGCGATGTAGTGCGATCGTAAGTAGCTCGATCGGTAGAAAAAACGATCTTCTTGCCATCCCTTGAAAAGCTAGGTTGGTTATCAGAATATTTATCATTGGTTAGCTGTCTAACTTTTTTGGTATTGAAATTATAAAGATAAAGATCAACTTGCCCCTCTGATAGTCCCTGGAAAACTATTTCATTTCCATTTGGCGACCAGGAGAGGTTACTAAATTGCTCGGCTCTGCCCATGGAGATATCCTGCAAAATCTTCCCGCTTGGTACCTCAACAATCAGCATTCGGTTTCGCCCTTTACTGAAAACGCTGAAGGCAAATTTCTTCCCATCTGGCGACCACGTACCGGCAGATTCGATGAAATTAAACTCGTCTATATGCGTGTTAGATACCTTACTAGTCAGTTTCTTTATGACGACCCCGGTTTTTGCATCGGCGAGGAAGAGGTCAATTGTAAATAAATTCTTTTCTGATAAAAATGCAAGGTATTTACCATCAGGGCTTATGGCTGGGGCCACATTCATTTTACCCGAGTTTTTATCACTCACAATTAACTGACCTACAGGTTTTTGTACTGTATCTTTTAAAAAAGGCTTGTAGGTATTTTCTATGGATGTTTTCCAGAGCTGCGATAGTGTTTTATCATCATACCCAAACGTACGCCTCACACCATAAGCAAGCCCATAACGTGCGGTGTTTTTAAAGAAAGGCGTAATAATAGTATCACCATAAGTTGACCCTATAAAGCTCCAGAAAGCTTCGCCATAGCGGTAAGGGAAGTATTTATTGCTTTCGGTAAGGTCTTTTACCGTAGGGATATCATGGTTCAAATAAGCATCGCGCATCCACATAGCGGTGTATGAGTCTCGTTTACCCAACGAAAGATATTCGGCCATACCCTCAATCATCCAAAG
>DHIR01000210.1 GCA_002403905.1 Mucilaginibacter sp. UBA4741 | reverse complement strand
GTATAATCGGGCGCTAATGCAGTCACAGGCAGGTGGTTATACAAATTCCAGTTAGGGACTACGGCAAGTGAGAGGTTATACTTTTTAAGTTTGTTTTTTTGTAATCTTATTCCTGTTTCATAATAATAGAATAAATAGTTTGTTAAAATACCATTTAAAGGGGTATAGCTGGAAGTGTGGGTAGCAAGTAAATCTAAACTAACTTGCATGTCCCAGGGGGTTATTTTTTTAGTATAACTTACATTTACATTATAGTTTTGCTGGGTCTTGCCTTCTAAGTTGATATTCTGATAAATTGATTTACCCGTAACCTCATCATAGGTCTGGTTATAAATAATAGGATTTGATGTAACCGAATAACTGCCGTAGATTGTAAAAGTTTGGCCCGTTAACTGGTCGAACGACCGGTAGCTTCCATTAAAATTGTTAGTGAAATATGGCTTAAGATTAGGATTGCCTATTATGGTGCTTAGCGGGTTATTATTATTTACCACCGGTTGCACCTGGTTGATGGATGGTTGCTGGCTGCTGCCGCTGTAGCTAAAATTAGCGTATTTTGATTGCCCTGCAAAGTACGAAAAACCTGCACGTGGGCTCCAGTTGGTGAAATTACGCTGGTAAACATAGCCTGTGTTTTCATTGGTTTGCTTAAAGCTAACTATGTTGGCGCCGTTACCGAAGTTTAAGCTGGATTTGCCTATGGGGATGCGAAGTGATACGCCCAATCTGTTATTTAGCTGATTAAGTTTATAATTGCTGCTATAAGTTGTATCTAATACATTATATATACCGGGTGCCGACTGGTTGTATGATGCCAGGTTGGAAACACTGTTATTTAAATTGAGATCATAATTAAACACAATGTTTACTTTTTTAGAAAGCGCTTTGCTATAGCTCATACTGCTTCCCAAAGCAACGCCCGAAGCAGTGCTGGTTTTAAATTGATCAGTAAGCGTGTTACCTAAAGCAGATGGCGTCGTAAACTGGGTCTTTAAATATTCATTCCCCTGGTTATTATTATATGCTTCCTGCACACCCCACGAAAAGAAACCCTTTTTTAGCGGCCCTGTATAAAACATATTGGCATTTAATGATTTTTGTTGTGTATGAGTATCATCAAAGTGGTTGTTGTTGTTTTTTAGTGATCCGTCATCATTTGTAGTAACACCGGTAATGTTATTAAGGTCGTGGTTGTTTTGAACCGAGGCGTTTACATCCACCCGTATATTGCCTGTTTTATATCTTTTAGTATATGCCCCGTCTACTTTTTGCCGGTTCAAATCAGCTACAATATGTTGGTCTGATACCGCATTCTCTACATTGTTAGCGTAAGTGGTACACGTTAGCGCATTTTGATCTGTTGTGGTTGATAGGTCGCCGGCTTTATAGTTGGCATTTAAAGTTTCCGTGCCATTGTTCCATTTGGTGTCATAATGCGCGCCGCCGGTTTTTGATTCGGGCAGGCCGTGGCCGCCATAGCTCTCTCGGTCCAGTTGCGAGCTTCCAACGCCGCCTATGCTGGTTATCATTACACCCCCTGCCATCACAACTGACAAATTGTTCATGCCCAACCGGCTGTTATCCGCCCCGCCTAGGCCCACTTTACCATCGTTTGATATAGTGCCATAAGCTGCCGCTTTATAGTTTTTGGTAAATTTGTTTACAAAGCCCTGTCCTTCGTAATAGCCATCGGTACCCGCGCCGCCCAGCACTTTTCCAAATACGCCGGTGTTCCTGTCCTTCTTTAGCTGTACGTTTATTACTTTCTGGCCCTTGCCGTCGTCAATACCGGTAGCTGTTGCCATATCGCTTTTCTTTTCATAATACTGTATTTTATCAACCATATCGCCCCGTATGTTTCGTGTTATCAGGGTTGGGTCATCACCAAAAAACTCTTCGCCATCCAGTAAAACCTTGCGTACTCTTTCGCCCTGCACGCTAATATGACCATCCTTATCAATATCAAAACCGGGGAGTTGCTTTAACATGTCTTCCACCTTATCATTGGGTTGCACCACATACGCTTTGGCATTATACTCAATGGTATCGCCCTTTATTTTAATAGCGGTTACGTCGCTTTTTATATTTACTTCCTTTAGCGCCAGTGCCGCGGGCCCCATTTGTATGGTGCCGAAACTATGCGCCCTATTTACAGGGTCCAAAGTAAACTTTACCGAATACTCCGTATAATCAGGATGGGTTACCAGTAAAATAAACCTGCCTGGCGACAAACCGGTAACGGAGAATGACCCGTCAGTACCCGACCGGGTATACTTACGCAGGATAGAATCCTTCGCATTCATCACGATAATAGTGGCCGCGAATTTAGCTTTCGAAGTGCTGTCGGTGGTGACGCCTTTTATACTATGCGTACTCTGCGCGAGCGAAGAAAAGGCGCATAAGCAAAGGGCAATGGCAATGAGGGTTATCGGCTTCATTTTGTTGGTTTAGGTTAGGTCTAATACCTAACTAAATATTTAGTAAATTAAGTAACGATTTAATTACTATTAATTTAGTTACATAAAGGTAATTGATATAAAGGCAATTAGCACTATCTGTTAACATTCGTTAACATAAAATAAGAAATGCTTAACAATTATGTTCCCCTCTTGAGAGGGGGCGCG
>DHIR01000279.1 GCA_002403905.1 Mucilaginibacter sp. UBA4741 | reverse complement strand
ATATCAATAGATAAAATACTCATAATCAGATAATTATCTATTAAAGTTACTAACATGTTTTGACCCTTGATTCGCATATTTATTTAACCGATCGGCGATGACCTTTTTATTCACTTATCAATACATAACAATTTTATTGGTCCATTTTTAAACAGGCTCTAAGTATCACCATATATAATCTGCTTTTTAATAGCCCTTATATACGACATGTAAATATTGTACATGTCAAAGCAAATAGGGTATTTTAATTTAGCCTCCACTTAGCATAGTTTTATACTTATAAACTTAAGTACATGAAAAAATCACAATTTAAACAGTATTAGATTACGTCTAATGTTTTTGATGGCTTTGACCTTTTTAAATATTAATAAACCTAATACTCAACCTTATTGGATTACCAGCGGCACATATAAAACTGACGAATCTACGTTGGCGTGTTTCCTGGATGGCGCTTGGCTTACAGTAATGAAACAAAAGGGAGGAATGCAAATACTATCTATTCATTAGCATATGCCCAGCACACAGATGAGCATTAATAGGAAGAGCAGATGTGTGTGATTATTAAATAATAAACAACTAAATCAAAACAATATGAAAAAGCTTTACAAATTTAAATCGGCAAAGCTGTTGCTGCTGGTGGCGGCGGTAGGTTTTGTAAATCGAGTTTATTCCCAGGCGCTTGTTATTGATACTACCTCGGGCCGGTTACTGTTATTATCACAAATATGGCCGGCAAGACGCTTAAAAAATTAACTTATAACGCTGAAGACACAACTTTTTCGCTAAACACAACAGTACAGGGTTATTTAATAGGTGTCTATGTTATCACAGCCCAGCAGAATAACCAGATTGCTCAAACTAAACTGAGTGTTTATTAACATGCTAATATATATTTATAGTTACCAAAACTCATTATGAAATTTTTTTTTATCGTTTTTTTTATACTATGGATTGGCTCACTCGAGGCCCAATCGCAAGCATCGTTTCAACTTTCAGGGCCCGACATTAAAGTGAGTTTTGATTTTTATAAAGGAAGCCTGCGTTTATTAGGGATTTTACCGGCAGGTTATAATCCGATACAAAAAATTTTACCATTATCATCAACAGGTAATGATGTGGCTTTACAATGTACCGGCGAAAATAAAGGTAAACATATAGGCAGTGCCGGGCTAAGACTTAAGTTTATTGGTAAACATGAAAACGTAATAAAAGGCGGGAAACAGATAATTATCCAACAGCAAGATACGGTGAACAATTTGCTGGTTGAGTCATACTATGAATTTAATAATGTATCACCTGTTATTCATCGGTATACTAAAGTAACTAATGAGGGAAAAGTGGCTGTCGGGATTGAAAATTTAAGTTCAGCCATGTTATATAACTACAGTAATATCCTCCCGGGCACAATTAACGACAACCTGAAAATCAGTTATGCTTATAATGGATCGTTAGATGAAGCGCAATGGAAAACAAATAAACCATATGAGTTAGGCTTGGATGATAACAGTTTCCAGTACTTTCATAATGATATTTCATTTAGTAGTTTAGGCACCCGGTCTACCAGCAAATACATCCCTATGGGGATGATAGAAAACACTAAAGCCGGGATTACCTGGTTTTGGCAAATAGAGCATAATGGTTCATGGTTTTGGAAAATGAGTAGTTCTGGCGCTAAAAATGAATTCGTGTATATAGGCGGCCCAGATGAACAAAACAGCCAGGCCTGGAAAAACTTAAAACCGGGCGAAAGTTATCAATCAGTACCTGTGGCATTAGGGTGTGTAAAAGGCGGCATGAACGAGGCTGTTGCCGCGCTCACCTCTTATAGGCGCGCTGTAGTGATAAGGCCGCACCAGGATGATGTTAAATGCCCGGTAATATTTAACGATTATATGAATTGCCTGTTTGCCGACCCGACTACAGAAAAAGAACAACCCTTGATAGATGCCGCTGCTAAGCTTAAAGCAGAGTATTATGTAATAGATGCAGGCTGGCATGCCGAATTAAATGAAAAGTGGGGAGAAGCCGTTGGCATGTGGGAACCATCAAAAACACGATTTAAAGGCGGCCTTGGCAGTTTGATAGATTATATCAGGAAAAAAGGAATGAAACCCGGCCTATGGATTGAGTTTGAAGTAGTAGGTAGTAACTCTCCATTAAAAACCAAGCCCGATAATTGGTTTTTAATGCGGCATGGTAAGCGGGTAATAGATGGTGGCAGGTATCTGCTTGATTTTAGAAATCCTGAAGTTGGAAATTACATTACCGGTGTTTTTGATCGATTAATAAAAGACTTTGGTGTTAAATATTTTAAAGTTGACTACAACTCGGGCGAGTTTATAGGGACTGATTATGATGCAGATAGTCCCGGTCAGGGATTGTTGGCCCATAACAGGGCATTAATACAATGGTATAAGGATATTTATAAAAAATATCCAGACCTCGTAATAGAATCATGCGGTAGCGGCGGTGCCAGGTTTGATTATGCCACACTATCACAAACTCAATTAGAATCCTTCAGCGATCAATCAAATTACAAAAAAGCACCGGCAATAATTGTAGGCGAACTGGCTGCAATATTGCCCGAGCAATTAGGTGTATTTGTTTATCCCAAAGCCGATGGTGACGCAAAATCAGCTTCCTTTAATATGGTTGATGCCATGTTTTGCCGGGTATATTTAAGCGGAATGCCGCATCTTATTTCTGCCGGGAGCCTGGCACAGATTGAAAGTGGGTTGGAAGTTTATAATTCCGTTTTTAAGCCTATTATCCATCAATCTACGCCATTTTTTCCATTAGGTATGCCATCAATGACCGAGGTAGAAAAGCCTATAGCATTAGGTTTGAAAGCGCCCGGTAAAACTTATATCGCGGTATGGCGATTAGAAGGTGACAGTGAAGTAAACATACCTTTAAATATAGGGAGGGCCAAACTGATCTATCCAACTGATCTGGGTATTACAGTTAATAAAAATGCTGCGAATATCAAAGTATCTTTCCCCGAAAAGTATATGGCTGCGGTAGTTGAAATTGAAAACAATTAACCCTGAGTTGATAACTCGTTTTTTGTGATATTCTTTTAACATGTTGTGCGATTAAAAAAGCAACATAAAGGTGAAGGGAAAAGTTATGCATTGTATTGAAAACAAATAACAAGCATTATTTAATAATAATGTATCTGACATGTAAATATTGTACAGGACAAAGCAAATAGCGTATTTTAATTTAGTTTACAGGTAGCATAGTTTTAGCTCATAACCTAAGAGCCTGTTTAAATTTGTTA
>DHIR01000074.1 GCA_002403905.1 Mucilaginibacter sp. UBA4741 | reverse complement strand
ATTATCCAGAAAATACCTGTCGTGCGATACCACAATAATAGTACCTTCATATTGCTGCAATGCCTGCACCAATATGTTTACCGAAGCCATATCCAGGTGATTGGTAGGCTCATCCAGTACTAAAAAGTTAGCGTCCGCAGTTAATGCTTTGGCTAAAGCCACGCGCGATTTCTCGCCACCCGATAGTACTTTGATTTTTTTAAATACATCATCGCCGGTAAACAAAAACGACCCTAATATTGAGCGCAGCTCAGTGTCGGTATGCTTTGGGGCGAAAGATTGCAGTTCCTGTAAGATCTGGTGCTCTAAATGCAAGCTCTCTAACTGGTGCTGGGCAAAGAAAGTTTGGGTAACGTTATGGCCGGTTATTGCCGTACCTTTAAATTCCTTGTCTGCACCGGCAACAATACGCAGCAACGTTGATTTACCTTTACCATTAGCACCGATCAGGGCAATTTTATCGCCTTTTTCTATGATAGCTTCGGCATCATCTAAAATATCAATAGCCGGATATTTTTTGGTGATATGCTCTAAAGTAGATACGTGGCGGCCCGATTGCTTGCTGAATTTGAAGCTAAAATTAACTTCGGGGTTATCATCATCCACATCCTCAACACGCTCCAGTTTATCAAGCATTTTGATACGCGATTGCGCCATTTTTGCTTTAGATGCTTTGGCACGGAAACGCTCAATTAAACGCTCCTCTTGTTTTATTTTTGATTGCTGATTTTTAAACTCGCCGCGCTGAATTTCGGCACGTTGCGCTTTTTCTTCCAGGTAGAAAGTATAGTTACCCGCGTAAACATTCAACTTGCCTTTGCGCGATTCGACCGTACGGTTGATCACTTTATCTAAAAACCACCTATCGTGCGATACGATGATTATAGCGCCGTTAAATGCTTTCAGATAATCCTCTAACCATTGTATTGAAGGTAAGTCCAAGTGGTTTGTAGGCTCATCAAGTAAAAGGATATCAGGTGCCTGCAAAAGTATCTTAGCCAACATTACCCGCATACGCCATCCACCCGAAAAGGTGCTTAGTTTACGCTGGCAATCAGCTTCGCTGAAACCTAAACCCGCTAAAATTTCGTGAGCTTTGTATTCGATATTATAACCGTCAAGCGCCTCAAATTCGTGCTGCTTATCGCTTAATTTATGTAGTAGATCTTCACTATAATCTGTTTCCAGTTTTTTTAGTAACACCTCTATTTCATCATGTAATTGGTTTTGGCGCTCAAAAGCTTCCATAGCCACATGCACTATGTTTTTGTCAGACGAGTACGATAGTAAATCCTGGTTAAGGTAACCCATGGTAAGGTCCTTAGCCATTGATATGGTGCCCGATGTAGGCTTATAATCGCCTACAATAATTTTTAAAAGAGTGGTTTTTCCGGTTCCGTTAGCGCCGATAAGGCCTATTTTTTCACCGGGTTTAATATGCCAATTGGCTTCATCATATAATGCCCTTGCACCTATCTCGAACGTAAGATTATTTATAGCTATCATTTGGCCGCAAAGATACGGTTTTAAGCTGAAAGCTTAAAACAGAGATTAGAGGCTAGTGATTAGAGATTAGTTGGTTGCAGTTTAATGATTAATCCTGTTTTTTGGGTGCTGATTTTTTATTTTTTCACGCTACTTATTTTCACCATTACCACACCATGGCGGGGAACCATTACGCTATACTTGCCCTGGTAAATACCTATATTCTTTTGTTTCCATAAGTCACGTATCACCTGTTTACCTTTTATGTTGGCTTCCGGCCAATTAAGTGTCATATTTATTGGTATTTCCCCGTTGTTGCAAAGACCTACAGCTTTACTGCCATCTTCCAGGTTTTTGATCAATATAAAGCTTTCCTCCGTTTTGCGTATTGCCTTGGCGGCTTCGCCTAGTGGATCCTGATCTATTTCTATCACTTCGGGATTGCACAATATGTTAAGGGTAAATTTATCCAGTTTACTAAGATCGGCACTGTAAACCAGCGGAGCAGCAAGCAGGCTCCACATCGACATAAAAGCATATTGCTCATTAGGCGTCAGATTAGTATGAACGGGTAATCCACCACCAAACGCGCTACCCACATATCCTATTTGTATATAATCCGGATCATTCCATGCGCCGGGCTTTGCATAAGCCGCGTATCCGGCATTTTTAAAGGCAACATCAAATAGGCCATTTAACCCAAAACCAAGATCGCCGCCCGTGCGCCACGAACTTCCACCTACCTCAAAGCCCCATTTCCATACCTGGTCGTTACCATATTGGCAAAGGTTAAATACCATATCACGTTTTTGTTCTTTCAAGATAGCCCCCATCAGCCGGTAGGGTTTTTGATGTATTTCCGAGGTAATATTCTTTGTGCCGGTAACCCTGGAGTAAGAACACCAGTCGTATTTCAAAAAATCAAAACCCCAATCAGCAAATTGTTTGGCATCCTGCGCCTCGTATTGATAGCTTCCTGTATAACCGCCACACGTTTTAGGCCCAGGCGAGGTATAAATACCTGCTTTTAAACCTTTAGAGTGGATATAATCGGTCATGGCTTTCATATCAGGGAAATAGGAGTTTGATAAAATATTCCCCTGCGCATCTCTTGGCGGGCCAACACGGCCGGCATCAGCATCCTTGTCTTTATTCATCCAGCAATCGTCAACATTTACGTATTGATAACCCGCGTCTGCCATCCCGCTGCTTATCATAATATCCGCAGCCTCGCGCATCATTTTGTCAGTAATGCGCCTATAGTGTGCATACCAGTCATTCCAACCCATAGGAGGAGTTAGGGCCAGTATGTCGCCGCTGCTTATCTTAAATATCCGCGAATCGCTGCCGTGCGCGTTTTTAGTATGCAGTACTACATTAAAATCTCCACGTTCGGGCGCATTACCGGTAATTATACCCGTGGTGGTGTTAAGTGTTAAACCCGCAGGCAGATGGTTTGCTGTAAATAACATTGGGCGTATCCCTGTAGCCGGTATGCGGTACAAAAACGGATTTCCGGGATGGCAACCATAAACTTTAGGCCCATTAATGTGTGGCCGCAAACCCGGTGTTGGCGTAAGTATAACTTCGGCCTCACGGGGCGGCTCAATGGCTTCAGGGTTTTGCCCGCTAACTATAAAATGAGCATCAGCCCAATCCAATTGCAGGTTGCTGTTGTTTTCGCCTATATTAATTACTTCAAGGATCAGTGTTTTAATTCCCCGCACATCAATATCAACTTTTTCAGCCGCATCTCCATAGCTCATCGGTACTGATTGCCATAATGGTTTGCCATCGCCATAAATTTTAAACCGGTGTGTGCTTATAACAGACCCGGGGGCAGTATCATTATCAACACCGGCATAAGCCATAAATCTTTCTGACCCGCCAGCCAGGTTGATCCACACATAACTTTTAACGCGTGTGCCTACCCCTTTTTCAAACACATCTTTACCTACAGAAAATGGCTTTTTGTTCTTATTGATATCAATTACCGGTTTGCCCGCTCCCTGTACCATTTTAGTAAGATCAAGCGATGATAACCAAATAGTTTTATTAGCCTGGAAAGAACTAAAAAGAACAACTAAACTTAAACTTGTGGCAGCAAGCGCCCGGTAATATTTATTTTTCATCTGATTAATTATTATTGATAATCATTGGTCAATAAGATAAGGGGGCCTCATAATTGATTTTACAATGCTTTATAATAAGCAAAAGGCGAACCTTTTACCTTTCGCCTTTTACCTTCAAACTCAACAACTATCCCTTCACCGCTTTCAACCACGTCTCTGCCATTAGCGCGGCACCGGCTATTGACGGATGCACGCCATCGCCGGTCCAATAGGTTGGCGGTGCCTGGGTTATGGCTTTATCAAACGCAGCCTGGTAAGGTACAAATGGAGCATTATATTCATTGGCTATCTCGCGGGCCGCTTTTTTGAACAGGTCGAATGTAGGGTACCAATCTTTGGTTACCGATTTTACGTCTAACACACCAAATGGCTCGCAGATCACCAGCTTTACGTTCGGTAAAGCAGCTTTGGTACGGTCTATTAGTTTTTTATAATCGGCAATGTAATTATCTATGGTGCCTTTGTAGCTTCCGTTTAGGGTATGCCAGTAATCATTTACACCTATGTGGATACTTAGTACGGTTGGTTTAATAGCTAAGGTATCGGCATCCCAACGATCGGCCATTTGGTACACTTTATTACCGCTTACTCCCTTGTTATAGATCTGTAGGTTCTTATCCGGATTTTTCAATAACAATTGGCTGGCGGCCATAAAAGCATAGCCATTACCCAACGCGCCGGTATTATTTGGCACAACGGCATTGCGGTTACCACGGCCCGAGTCGGTAATTGAATCGCCCTGAAAAAGAATGATATCATCTTTTTCAATATTAACTCTTTTGGCGATAGGCGCAGCAGCCAATGCCGCCGATACAATTTCGGGGATGCTTATAGCCGCTAATGTACCTAATGATGCGTTCCTGATAAAACGGCGACGGTTATTCATAGATTGATCTTCCATAATTGGTATTAAGTTTTTTTGAAGCGCAACGGGTACTGCTGCGGTGGTTTATTTATTGACGAACTAAAGTACAATATTCTTTTACAAATCAAAATATTAAACAAGTAACTTTGCTGCTATGTACTCGCTTTTAAAACCCATATTGTTCCGGTTCGACCCGGAAAACATCCATTATTTTGTAACCCGTAATTTAAAGCGTTTTAACCGTTTCCCCGGTGGCGCGGCGTTAAGCAGGGCCGTATGGGATTTGAAGGACCATAGATTAGAAAAGGAAGTTTTCGGACTAAAATTCATTAACCCCGTTGGCCTGGCCGCAGGTTTTGATAAAAATGCCGAAGTGATAAGTGAACTGGCTAATATGGGTTTTGGTTTTATTGAGGTAGGTACAGTAACCCCTTTACCCCAAACAGGCAATCCCAAACCACGTATGTTTCGCATCCCTGCCGATAAGGCCATTATTAACCGCATGGGTTTTAATAATTTAGGGGTTGATGTGGTTGCCGAGCATATCGCGGCCTATCGCAAAAACGCATCACCAAAACAAAAGGGATTGCTTATTGGCGGTAACATCGGCAAAAATAAAAATACACCAAATGAGGATGCGGTAAACGATTATATTAAATGTTTTGACCGCCTGTTTGACGTGGTTGATTATTTTGTGGTGAATGTAAGCTCGCCAAATACACCCGGCCTGCGCGAACTACAGGAGAAAGAGCCGCTAATGCACCTGTTAAACACCCTGCAGCAACGAAACAGCAAAAACGAGGTAAGCAAACCCATCCTGCTAAAAATAGCACCAGACCTTACGAATGAGCAACTAGATGATATTGTTGAAATAGTACAACAAACCAAAATTGCGGGTGTAATTGCCACCAATACTACTATTGATAAATCTTCATTATCGGTTGATAAACTAAAAGAGGAAGCAGGTGGGTTAAGCGGCGCGCCGTTAACCAAACGGTCAACAGAGGTTATACGTTATTTGGCAGATAAATCAGGACGGTCATTCCCGATAATTGGGGTTGGCGGCATACATTCGGCCGATGATGCGTTGGAGAAATTGGATGCCGGTGCATCATTGATACAGTTATATACCGGGTTTATTTATGAAGGGCCGGGATTGATAAAGAGGATAAATAAGAAAATGTTGGCTGATAACCTCATGTAGAGACGCAATGCATTGCGTCTCTACGGAAATTTTCCCCATAAAAAAATCCCATCGGTATAAAACCAACAGGATTTAAAAAATCAAAATTTATTTAAATATTAGTTGTTTGCAGCAGCTGCTTTAGCTAAAACAATGTTGTTTAAAGTTACCTGGCTTCTAGGTGACTCTGCAGAACGGCTACCTGCTTCAAGGTTAGTAGCATTCTTTAAAAACTGAACTTCTAACCTTGAAGTAGTTTTATTTTTTCTATCTTTTCTTTTTAAACGTGTTACGCCCATGATAAATTTTTATTTAATATTTTGTTTACCTCGAGGTCGGGAGCGGATTCGAACCG
>DHIR01000149.1 GCA_002403905.1 Mucilaginibacter sp. UBA4741 | reverse complement strand
GGACTTTTACGGTTGGTAACATAGCCAACAGCAATATTGTAACCAAAGCCGACTACCAATATAAAGACATAGATGGTAAACCTGTTTTAACCGCCACCTTAAATTACACCAATGACGAAGGCAAGCCCCTTGCCGGCAAGGATGTGCATTACCAGATAATGATCAACAAAAAAGTGGCCTGGTCTACCTCTGCCAAAACCGATGCACAGGGTAATATCCCAGTGCGGATCTCCAACGAAAACCATGTTGACCTAAGTGGAGCCTATATCACAACCACACTCGCTGGCAGCAATAACAACACCATCACCCGCGATTTCCCGATAAAAGCCAGCCTGGCTCAAACTGACGTTCAGTTTTTCCCGGAAAGTGGAAATTTGGTTAATGGCATTGCTTCACGGATAGCTTTTAAAGCTGTCGGCATTGATGGCTTGGGAGTGGCCGTAAAAGGCAAAGTAGTTGATGAAACCAATAATTCGGTGACTGAATTTGAAACCTTGCATGCCGGCATGGGCAGCTTCTTATTAAGGCCCGAAGTGGGTAAAGTCTACTCAGCAAACATCGTTTTTGCTGATGGCACAACCAAAACCATAGCTCTGCCTAAAGCTGTAGACGAGGGATATGTGTTAAGCGTTTATCAACCTAATAAAGATAGCATATTGGTAAGGATCAATACCAAACAACAGGCAACCCCGCAAGGCATTAACCTGGTAGCACATACCAACGGCGAAATCCTATTTGCATCGCCTATAAAAATAGAGAAACCTGTTACTTCTATTTGGTTGGATAAAAAATCCTTTCCTACCGGCATAGCCCAATTCACCATTTTTAATAACAATGGCGAGCCATTGAATGAGCGCATCGCTTTCATCCGTAGTGATGACCTGATGCAACTGGGTATAAAAACCGTAAAAACCAATTATAAAAGCAAGGAACGTGTATTAGTTAACCTTGATGCGAAGGACAGCAAGAATAAACCCACATTTGGCAATTTTTCGGTAACGGTAATTGACGAAAGCAAGGTGCCGGTTGACGAAAGCGCCGAGAGTACCATCTTCTCCAACATCCTGCTAACATCCGATCTGAAAGGTTATATAGAAAAACCAAACTATTATTTTACTAACGAAACCGATGAAGTAAATAAGGCGCTGGATAACCTGATGCTTACGCAAGGTTATCGCAGATTTGCGTGGAAAGAATTGGCAAACGCCAAACCTGCTTTTCAAGCTGAAGGGCTAGGTGTAAATATCTCGGGCAAAGTGATGACATTGGGTAATAAAATTGTACCAAATGCCAATGTGATGTTAATGTCGGTTAAAGCGGGAGTTACCAAAGGCACCACTACCGATGCTGACGGCAGGTTTAAATTTGACGGCATATTTATGACCGATAGTATAAAGTTTACAGTACAGGCCCGTACCGCGAAAAACAGCGATAAGGTTAAGATAATTTTAGATACGCTACCAAAACTTAGGCTTAATAAAAACCGCAATATTGGCGATGTGAGCACCAACATAAATGGTACGCTAAAGGCCTACATAGATAACGGTAAAAAGCTGGATGACTTTTATGAAAGAACCGGGCAGTTAGACAAAATGCAAAGGTTAAGAGAAGTGCGCATAAAAGCCACCAGAATTGCAACCCCAATTTATGCCGCGCAAGGCATGTTAAGAATACCCGAGGGACATGCCGACCAAACCTATTTCATGAAGAACACCGAGAATGTGGTGCTATTGGGTATGGCCTTGCAGAACGAATTGCGTAATGTTCAATTTACAACTTATGGGAACTCGACAATGTATCCATTCTTTAGAAATTTTGGCACCTTGATTCCGATGAGTATTATTCTGAATGGAAGAAAACTTGATGCCGATGAAGCGGCGGGCATGTTTGATGGCTCTCAGCTTGACCCCACCGAAGTTGTTAGAATAGATGTTGTAACCGGCGCACTTGCAACAAATGTATTAAACACCGGGCCAGCTTTAATGATCTTTACCAAACCTGAATCGGAGAAACGCAAAACGTACAGCCCAAGCATTGTTAATGTAACCCCAAAAGGCTTCAACAAAGTGCGCGAATTTTATTCGCCGCGATATGATAAGCCCGGCAATGCGGCTAAACTGAATGACCTGCGTACCACCATTTATTGGAACCCGTATTTAAAAACCGGGGTTGATGGTAAAACATCTTTCAATTACTTTAATGCAGATGGGCCGGGTACTTACAAAGTTATTGTGGAAGGCATCAACGCCGCGGGTGAATTAGGCAGGCAAGTTTACCGCTATACGGTTGATGGAGATCAGGCAGCAGCCTGTGCCATGTCTACTCCGCCGATAGCTGATAAAGGCCTGGCAATGATAACCGCCCCATTAGATAGCTTGAACAAACGCTTACCCGTTGAGAAAGTGTACCTGCACCTGGACAAACCTTATTACAATATCGGCGATACCCTTTGGTTTAAAAGCTATTTGGTGGATAGGGTGAACATGACCCCATCGCATTTAAGCGGATTACTATATGTAGAACTGGACAATGATAGTTCTGAAATGGTTAGGCGTATCAGCATCCCCATAAAAGATGGCGCAGGCTGGGGGCAGATACCTTTATCTAAAAATATTTTTATGAGAGAAGGTGGCTATACCCTGCGGGCCTATACCAACTGGATGCAGAATTTTGGCGAGGATTATGTTTTTAATCAGCGGTTTTATTTGGGCGTACCCGCCGCGGATGCCTGGCTGGTAAAATCGGCAGCTACCATTGATCGGGTGGCCGATAAAGACCAGTTGCAGGTACAGCTATTTTTAAATAAAGCGGATAAGTTGGCATCTCCGGTAGCTTTAAAAAAGGTAGAAGTTAAGATCTATGACGATTGGCATTATTTGTATAAGGAGGAGTTGCAGACTGGTATTGATGGCAGCCTTAAATTTAGTCATCTATTAAAAGACAAAGCGGATGGACGAAACGTGCGTGTGCAGATAACCAGCCTGGAGAAAGAGGATAATGATAAAGTGGTACAAGTGCCACTCAGCATAAACCGTAAGCAAAATATCGACCTGCAATTTTTACCCGAAGGTGGTAATTTGGTTGTCGGTTTAAAATCTGTTGTTGGATTTAAAGCTATTGGTGAGGACGGTAAAGGCACACCCGTTTTAGGCAGCATTTACGATAGCAAAGGCACGGAGATAGTTTCGTTCGCGGCTATACACAATGGCATGGGCTCGTTTGAGTTTACGCCAAAAGCTAATGAAGTTTATACAGCAAGAATTAGCCAACCAACCGTTAAGAGTTTTGCTTTGCCTAAAATAAACAGTACAGGTACGATCATACACATTGATAACCCTGAAAATGGAGAAGCCATAACGGTAACTTTAGCCGGGCTCAATACCTTACCTACGGATAGTGCTTGTTATCTCATCGGTACTTCAAGAGGCGTTGTTTATTATTCACAAAAAGTTGATTTAAATCAGCCTGCTTATGCCATTGACAAAAAGCTATTCCCATCAGGTATTGCAAGGATCACTTTATTTAAAGGCAGAAGGCCATTAAATGAGCGCGCGGTGTTTATTGACAATCAAGACCAGCTCAGCATAAAAATAACACCTAATAAAACCAACTATGTAAAACGTGATAGCGTTGGTTTAGAGATAGAAGTAAAAGACAAAAGTGGCATCCCGGTACAGGGTAATTTCTCATTGGCTGTAACCGATGATTCGCAGGTTAGGCCGGATAGTGTGGGCAATTATAGTATAACAGCCAGTTTGCTCATCAACTCGGAGTTAAAGGGCCATGTAGAATCAGCCGGCTATTACATCAACCGAAAAGACAAACAAGCCTGGCTGGCTTTAGATAATTTGATGCTTACCCAAGGCTGGGTTGGTTATGACTGGAAGGATTTGTTTAGCCCTGTAAAGCCGGTGGTATTTAAAATTGAAAAAGAACTTAAAGTTACCGGCAACGTTACCAATCTGTTTAAAAAACCGGTTGCTAATGCGTCAGTTTTATTATCATCGCAAAAACCGCAGTTTGTTACTACCATTACCGCAGATGAACTTGGAAACTTTGAATTTAAAAATTTGCCAAGAATTGATAGTGGTTCTTTTTTCCTGCAGGCAAGCAAGGCCGATGGTAAAAAAATGTCGTTTGGCAACGTAAGCGTTGAAAGATTTAAAGCACCGATCATCCCCGAAACTTTGAAGTATCCGGTAATGCCATGGTATGTTAACAGCGATAGTACAGAGATAAACTACGTTAAACGTAAGGCCGAAA
>DHIR01000022.1 GCA_002403905.1 Mucilaginibacter sp. UBA4741 | reverse complement strand
GGCCCGTAAGATCAGGAACCGTTACGTTAAGTTTGTTGAGATTGATGATTACTACAATATCATAAAAGAATTAAGCGATGACGAAACCGTACCTAAGTACGCGTCGCAATTGGTTTATTTAACTAGTGCCAACTTTAATTCGGAAGTTGAATCAAAGATTATTTATTCTATCCTGCAAAAGCAACCAAAACGTGCGGACGTATATTGGCTGGTACACGTTGATGTGGTAGATGAGCCTTATAAAAAAGAATACGAAGTTGACATATTGGTACCGAACAAACTGATAAGGATCGATTTTAAATTAGGTTTCCGTATTGAGCAGCAAATAAACTTATTGTTTAGAAGAGTTGTTGAGGACCTGGTTAAAAATGGTGAGGTTGATATTACCAGCCGTTACAAATCATTAAACAAACATAAAATTGTTGGCGATTTTAGGTTCGTGGTAATTGAGAAGGTGCTTTCACGTTCATACAACCTATCGTTTTACGAGAAATGTATTATGGCCTTTTACGCGTATCTTAAAAAAATCAGCTTATCAGAAGAACGCGGTTTTGGGCTTGACCTGAGCTTTGTTACCATAGAGAAAGTGCCGCTAATGCTGGCTGCGCCAGAAACGGTAGAGATAACTCGTGTAACTTGTTAAAAACATTTTAAGCTAATATTACTTCAATATTAGTACAGATTGTGAAAATAGTTTTACAACCTACTATTTCTATACCTATGAAAAATATATTTTTTGCTCTGCTTTTGCTTTTTTCACTCCGGGTTAATGCTCAAACTGTTGATACGGCAAAGAAAAAACTAGGAGATACAATTAAAAAAGATCTGCTAACCGCCCCTGATACGGTTAAGCGTTTACATGTTAAGCCCTGGGCACTGGTCCCCCCGGTTGTTGCAATAACTTATGGCGCATTAACATTCGGGGTTCAGCCCCTACGGCGGGGAGATTATTATATCCATAGCGAAACCGAGAAAACCGGTGCTAATTTTCACTCAACAGCCGAAAGTTACTTTCAGTTTGGTCCCATAATTATGGTTTACGGCTTAAATTTAGTAGGTGTTACCGGCAAAAATACATTTATTGACCGTACGGCATTATTGGCTTTGTCTGCAGGGATATTAGGGGCTACTGGCTATGCTACAAAGCACCTAACCCATCGTCTAAGACCAAACGGTGACGATTATTTATCTTTCCCATCAGGCCATACCGCTACAGCATTTATGGGTGCTGAGTTTTTGGCGCAAGAGTTTTCCAAAAGATCGCCTGTTTATACTATTATTGGTTATAGCTTTGCAACTACTACCGGGGTTTTCAGGCTATATAATCGCGATCATTGGTTTAGTGATGTTATTGCAGGTGCTGGTTACGGCATTTTATCAACCAAAGTATCCTATTTAGTTTATCCTTATATACGCGATTGGATAACACATAAAAACAGGTCAGGTAAAACTACCCTGATAATGCCTACTTATCAGGAGGGGGTTCCCGGCTTTTATATCGCTATGGATTTATAAAAAACAAATACCTCTTTTTAGATTTAGATATAATAACAAAGCCCCACCGAAAGTGGGGCTTTGTTATTAATTATAGCGCCCTTTGCGCTGCTGGTCTTCTAAGAACCAGGATACAAATATTTTTTGCTCTGTTCTTACAGAATAAATTCCGGGTAGATTTTTTAGGTACCGGTCATCATAATATATAAAATGTTCAAACCCCAGGCTTATGTTTTTTGCAATTTGAAACGTAACTCTCGGTTTTAAAATACTGATATTGTTATTACCCGGAGTACCTACGTAGGTATGTAGAAAGAAATAATAATATATAAATGATAGACTTAAAGCTTTATCTACATTTAAGGTAGTTTCAAATTTAGCCTCTATACCATTGTTATAAGTATAATCTCTAACTTGTGATGTGTCGGGCCCGAAACGGGTGCTGTTACCGGCTAATGGTACTAAAGCTAAATGCAAGTTGGTATAAAGGTTTGTAGTTTTGTTAATAGGGTATTTAGTAAATACACCTCCGCCCACACCAATCGCTCCTAACTCAAAAGTTTTATTATCCCAATAATCATCATATTGGAAAAGGCCATACATTACAGAGAATTTACCGTAATGGGTTTTAAAGCCGGTATTATCGCCTAATAGAATGCCATAACCCGTAAGATTATCTAAAAGTTTTCTGCCGGAACCAAAGCTAAATTCGGTACGCAGCCTAAAAAAGTCAAAAGGCTTACGGTAACGCTCTTCAAATGGGTTACCATAATCAAACTGCAAGTTTAGTAAAGCTTCGGTAGGGCCCTTGCCAAAAAAAGTTGCCCTATCCTGGTTTATTTTATGTATACCGGTAAATATGGTAATGTTAAGTGGTTCTTTTTGGTAAACCTCTGTTGTGGTTTTTCTAAAAGATTTACCCTGTAGTAACCTGTTAAGTCCACGAACCGGATCTACTAGCCCGGCAGCTATTTCGCGAAACACCCTATCTCCGCCAGTGGTTCTATCGTCTAAAATGTTTGAGCTTAAACGATAAAATATTTCACCAAGAAATACGCCGTTTATCGGAGTGTTTATTATATCGTTGTATGACGGACGTGTGTTTTCGCCAAAATACTCCCACATTAAACTACCGGCAACGGCAAACGGAATGGATTGTGCATAAGTATATCCCTGCGACCGGGCGGCGTTAAAATACATAGAACCTGAATATGGG
>DHIR01000245.1:468-2757 GCA_002403905.1 Mucilaginibacter sp. UBA4741 | reverse complement strand
TGGTAAACGTTCCAAATGCCTTTAATATGTTTTTGATAAGTTTTTTCATAATAGGTTCATTTTTAAAATACCAGCGTACTAACTGCCCCTACGTGTTCCAACTGATATTATAAGTTATTATGGCTTGTCTGTTTTCGCAGTTTCTTTAACAACAGAAGCGTCACTTACTGTATTTGCAACAGTACCGCCGGTAACGTTATGGTCTTTAGCATAACCTATACCTAGTGCGCCTAAAATTATCGAAGCTGCATCTAATATAGACGGGTTGACAAGATTAGGGAATAATTTTAATACCTGTGGTAAAACCGCAAGTATAGCAAAAAGAGTAGTTTTCCAATTTTTCATGTTTTTTATTTAAAGATATATATAAATAATCGAATTTTATATACATATCACTATTGACATGTATAGATTTTAGCTAATATCATACTGCTTCAAATCATTCTCGTTGATAATGGCAATCAGCTTCGGTGCGTAATGGCTATCGGTAGCGTACCCTGCTTTGTGCAGTGCCATACATTGTAATTCAGGTGTTGTCGCCGTAAACACCCCGGCTGTCTTATAAACCCCAACCCTTTGTAACATTTCAACATGATCTTTAAAGCCTGCGGATATATTATGGTAAACTTTGAACGATTGCGATATGTGGATTATTTTACCATCCACCTCTTCCGTTGTTGGTAACGCAACGGTTGCGCCTTTCCAATCATGGCCAGGCTTCATGCCAAAATAGTTGTTATACTTAGCTGATAGGTTTGATGCGCCGTTGTTGGATTCCAAACAGCCTTGTGCTATCATTACGGATGGAAACAAATGCGTGTCTTTGCAGACTTCTATTACGCCGTCTTTTATGGTGTCTATGAATTGTTGTCTTAGCATAATTAATGTATTTTTGTTAATTCTCCATTAATCAAACCAGTATTACTTCATGTTATGGTTTGAATTGGTGGCTTACCAGTATATGCAGATATAACCTTTGCGCCCTTACATAAGGAGCAACAATAACCACCACAATAATCTTCGCCCTTGCATTTAGGGCATAGTTGCCAATTTTCCATATTTTTTATTTTTATGTTATATTCACAAAGTTAGTCCCGCTTATAAAATCACCATCTTTATGCTTCGCCTGCAATTTAGCTAGGGTATAGTTTCCTTTGTATTCGAGGTGTGGCGGGTCTTTAAACTTACCTGGGAAGTCTAACCCCGATGTAAAGCCATGTTGTTTAAAGATGTTAACTACTACCATCCAGTAAGAATTAGCCAACGCCTCCTTGGCGGTTGCCGGCCAATAATCTTTATTGTCAATGATTAAATGAAAGTCCAAAGCCAATGACCAGTTATGCCAGCTAAATCCTGGCTTTGCGTTTGAAACCACTTCGCTTTTGTTAATAATCACCCCGGCGGCATTACGGCCTTTTTTCCAGTCCAGTAGGCTCTCCTCGAACGATCTGTAAGTTTGATCTACAAAAGGATGTACGCCTGCAGGAGTTGCTTTAACGGCCTCGCGATAGGCCTGTATAGCTTTATCCCGGCAAATGGGGTGTAAAAGGTGCAAACGTTCGATACTTTTTGTTTCCATAATTTACAAGCAAAAATAAATACATAGTAAAACAAAAAGAATTACAGTAGGTATGCCGAACAATAAAAATGTAATAAACTTCATAATTCCGCCTCCGCTGATATTCTTATATTTTTCAAGATGCGCTGTTTTCGGTCATCCGGTACGCTATCCCAGGTAACGACCTCTTTAATTCTACTCAATTTATAGGCTTCAATAGCGTGCAGTTGAATTAGTTGGGTAGTGGTTAGTTTCATTTCTTTAAAATCAAAACCAATAGCGTACCTAACGATGTTATCACGGCGAAAGCACTCATTACGGCTACTCCTATACTTTTCATACCATCCGATCGCTCTTTGTTCCCTGCACGGGATTCTCTCAAACTACCGATCTCTCTTGATATACCATCGGTTATTTTATTAAAGGCCGCAAAGCTTCTATCCATTTCTAATCTTATGCCATCAAATCTTTTTTCTGATGCTACTTCTGCCTTTAGTACCGCTTCCTTAGCGGCTGATAGTGCTGCTGATACTGCTTTTTCCTGCGCATCAATAGCTGTCTTTACGGCATCTTTTGCGTCTTGGCTACCCTTATTAATGATCTTCTCAAGCGTATCTATCCTTTCGTTATAACGTTTTTCATTTTCGGCTATAATTGTAACTAAGAACTCCTTTAAGGGTACTTGTTTTTCGGCAATTGGTGTCATTTATTATTAATTATTCGCCATCCCA
>DHIR01000245.1:0-200 GCA_002403905.1 Mucilaginibacter sp. UBA4741 | reverse complement strand
TATTTTAACTTCCAATTCTTCGATGGCGGCTAGGCGTTCCATTAGTTCATTTAATTAGCTGCTTCTTGTGTTATTAATCCACCGCCATTATAAGTAATACTAGTAAACGTTCCGGCAGTGCTTATAAAAATTGTAGTGCCAGCTTTTGCCCTAATATGAATAGGTATTCCCTCATATACCCCCTGTCTCTTATACACATC
>DHIR01000029.1:10399-17492 GCA_002403905.1 Mucilaginibacter sp. UBA4741 | reverse complement strand
TTATTTTAATGCGTCTGCCCTGCTGTATGCTTGATTTAAGCATCCGCCCGCTCAATCGCCGCGGGTTGGCTGTTCCTTTTGTCTTTGATACAACAGGAACCAAAAAATCAAGTCAGCCCAATCGCTGCTACCCCGCAAGGCCAGACTCCCAGCCGCGTGGGCTGACGGGCCAGCGCTCTTTTTTCCTCTCTCATTAATATGAATATTGTAGGCTCATTGCACAAAGTGTCAGACGAAAAGCTTCGGGTGAAAGCAGGTAAAACAAGTTGGGTGGTGCGGTTGGAAGGGCATAGCGTCTTTTTGCCTGGGCAATGGCCTGTGCGAGTTGGAGCAAAATTATGCAGCCCGTGGTTTTACCGGCTTTGCAGGGCAAAGGCCTGTGCGCAAAGAAGCCTATCGTCTGACTTGATTTTTGGTTCTTTTCATCAAGGAAAAGAACAAAGCCTACCCGCGGCGATTGAGCGGGTGGACGCTCACAGTATGCACTGAAGACAAATAACTGCAAGAACACAATGATGTAGTGCTTTTTATAAAAAACTACTATAACTATTTATTCGACTAATCAAGTAATCAGCGCAATCCAATAATCACACTAAATCAGCGGTCTAGAATTCCGCGTTTTTAGGGAACCTTGGGAAAGGGATAACATCCCTGATATTACCCATACCGGTTACAAACAATACCAAACGCTCAAAGCCCAAACCAAAGCCGGCATGCGGGCAGGCACCAAAGCGGCGGGTATCTAAATACCACCAAAGCTCGTCTTTAGGTATGCCCATTTCGTCCATACGGGTTTCCAGTTTGTCAAGGCGCTCCTCGCGCTGGCTTCCGCCTACTATCTCGCCAATACCGGGGAACAATATATCCATGGCGGCAACTGTTTTGCCATCATCATTTTGGCGCATGTAGAACGATTTGATCTCTTTTGGATAGTCGGTCAATATCACCGGCTTTTTAAAATGCTTTTCAACCAAATAACGCTCATGTTCTGATTGCAGGTCGGTGCCCCAGCCTTCAATCGGGTATTGAAATTTTTTCTTTTTATTCGGGGTCGATTCTTTTAATATCTCTATCGCTTCGGTATAAGTTAAGCGCTCAAAATCATTGCCTAAACAAAACTGCAGCTTTTCGGTCAACGTCATTTCTGAGCGCTCTTGCTGTGGCTTTTGTTTTTCTTCTTCCAACAAACGTTGAGTTAAAAACTCAATATCGTCTTTGTTTTTATCCAGCGCGTAGGCAATAACATATTTCAACAGCGCTTCGGCGGTATCCATGTTATCGGTAATATCCGCAAAAGCCATTTCTGGTTCAATCATCCAAAACTCGGCAAGGTGGCGGGTAGTGTTCGAGTTTTCGGCACGGAAAGTTGGCCCGAAGGTGTAAATATCGCTTAAAGCCATAGCGCCCAACTCGCCTTCCAACTGACCGGAAACGGTTAGGTTAGTAGCACGGCCAAAAAAGTCTTGTGTGTAATCAACTTCCCCGGTATCTGTTCTTGGCGTGTTAGCCAGGTCGAAGTTGGTGACATGGAAGGTTTCGCCGGCACCTTCCGCGTCACTAGCGGTAATAATAGGTGTATGCAGGTAAACAAATCCTTTATCCTGGAAAAACTGATGCACTGCAAATGCCAGGCTGTTACGTACCCTGAAAATCGCTCCAAAAGTATTGGTACGGAAACGCAGGTGAGCATGTTCTCTTAAAAACTCCAAACTGTGTTTTTTAGGCTGGATTGGATATTTTTCAGGATCGCTGTCGCCCAATATCTCAACGGTGTGTGCAATAACTTCGACGGTTTGGCCCTTGCCCTGCGAAGCAATTAATTTGCCAAACACGCTGATGGCAGCGCCTACGGTAATACGCTTTAAAAGGGCAGGATCTGTGTTTTCAAAATCAACAACTATCTGTACGTTATTATTGGTCGAGCCATCATTTAAAGCAATGAAACGATTTTGGCGGAACGCGCGTACCCACCCTTTAACGGTTACATCTATATCGGTTGTTGTGCTTTCTAATAATGCTTTGATCTTTATACGCTGACTCATTGTTGTAAAAAATTTAGAGCCGCAAAAATACGATTAATTCTGTAAACCGATGTTTATTATCCCTTCCGAAAAAGTTAATACGTAGCCTCCGGCGAAGTTTATTTATTTAACTTTATTATAAACCGGCCACTGGGGAAATAAACCCGGGTAGTGTCAAAAGCAAGGTTACCGGTAGGTGTTTTAAGTTTAAACGTTAATTTAAATTCGGCAAATAGCCATGGTTCTCCAACTTGCCCGCCACTTATGTCACGGATCTCCAGTTGTAATGTGTTAACTACAGTGCTGTCTAACTGATAAACGAGTGCCTTGCCCGAAGTGGCATATTGGTAAAACGCAGCTTCATATTTGGTTGCATTGTATCCGTAGGCTGTGTTGCTTGCGGCTTTGTCTAAATTAAATTTTAGTTTAATTGCCAGGTCGTTTTTAGTGCTCCACACCGTAACAGTGTTTTTTTTTACAGTATCGGTAAATGGGTTCCCCACCCATTGGGTTATCTCTCCTTTTTTAAATTTAAGATCCGTAAAATATTCGATAGTAGGCATGCCACAGCAATAAACAGTTCCTTCTTTTTTTTCGCAAGAAGCAAATAGTAATAAAATGGCAAAAAGAGGCAGGATATGTTTTTTCATTAGATGTGATTTTAGGTATTAAATAGGTAACCAAAGTTATCAATTTTCCTTTTAATTAAATACTCAGCTCTGATTTTATTTTCTTTAGCCGTTAAAACGGTAAGTTTGCACATCATGAATCCCAAACTAAGCCTTGCTATAGGCATTGTCTGCATATCCTTTTCGCCCATATTTGTAAAGCTGGCTGATGCATCGCCTGTAATTTGCGCGTTCTACCGTATTTTCTTCGCGTGGATATTTTTGCTGCCTTATTGCCTGTATAAAAAGAATCTTAAAATGGAGCGAAAGGATTTGATCCTGGCCATGGTAGGCGGTTTAGTTTTTGCCAGTGATATTGCGGTTTGGAACCTATCTATAAAATTGATCAGCGCTACGGTATCTACACTGGTGGCCAACCTGGCGCCGGTTTGGGTGGGCTTGTTAAGTTATTTACTTTTTAGAAAGAAATCTGGCTGGTTGTTTTGGGTAGGCACTTGTATCGCCATTGTTGGTATGTTGGTGCTGGTTGGCGCGTCAAATTTGATACATCTACAGTTAAATATTGGGATACTTTACGCAGTTGCGTCCAGTTTGCTGTATGCCATCTACATACTTACAACCAAAGATATCTTAAAACGTATAAACACGCTGCCGTTTATGTTTTATAATATGCTGGCGGCTGGTGTTTTTCTGTTGATAATAAGCTTAGTACTGGGTGATGACCTTTTTCATTATAACCTAAAAACCTGGGGTAGTTTGGCGGCTATGGGTATAATATGCCAGCTCACCGGTTGGATAACTATTAACTATGCCATCAGTCATTTGGAGTCAACCAAAGTAGCTATTACTTTACTTAGCCAAACCGTTGTTACCTGCCTATTGGCAGTTTTTATATTGAGCGAAAGCCTGGCGCTGAAAGAAATAATAGGTAGTGTGATTGTATTGGCGGGGATAGCTATTACGTTTTTAAAGCCGAAGCAAATAAATAATTACTAAATTAACGGTTCTTATTTACGGCAAAGGATAATTGCCCTACATTTGCATTTTTAACACATGATCTTAAAATCAACTATCGACCGTATAATGGAAGCCACAGATATTGTGGAGGTGATAGGCGAGTTTGTGCAGTTAAAAAAGCGTGGCGCCAACTACGTGGGCCTGTCGCCGTTTGCTAATGAGCGTACGCCATCGTTCACGGTATCACCAGCTAAGGGGATCTTTAAAGATTTTTCATCGGGCAAGGGTGGGAGCGCCGTTACGTTTTTAATGGAGCTGGAGAAGTTTACCTATCCCGAAGCCCTAAAATGGCTGGCCAAAAAATACAGTATTGAAGTTGAAGAAACAGTAGAAACCGCCGAAAATAAAGAGGAAGAGAACCGCCGGGAAAGCCTGATGATCGTATCATCATACGCGGCAAAATTCTTTCACGAAAGCTTGCTGGATACTGATGAAGGTAAAGCCATAGGCCTAAGCTATTTTAAAGAGCGTGGCTTTAGTAGCGATACCATCAAAAAATTTGAGCTGGGCTACTCGCCTGATCAATGGGAGGCCTTTACCGGCCAAGCCCTTAAAGAAGGCTACCTGGAAGAGTTTTTAACAGAAAGCGGTCTGTCTGTCAAGCGCGATAACGGGTCGCTGTATGACCGTTATAGGGGGCGTGTGATGTTCCCCATTCATAGCTTTACCGGTAGAGTCATCGCCTTTGGCGGACGGACGCTTAAAAGCGATAAGAACGTACCCAAATATGTAAACTCGCCTGAGTCGGAGATCTATCATAAATCCAGTGTGCTTTATGGGTTGCACTTCGCCAAAAAGTCAATAAGGGAAGAGGATAACTGTTACCTGGTAGAGGGTTATGCAGATGTAATATCGGTACACCAGGCGGGGATAGAGAATGTTGTGGCCTCATCGGGTACGTCATTAACTGTCGATCAGATAAGGCTGATAGGTCGCCTAACCAAAAATATCACCATATTATATGATGGCGATGCGGCAGGTATAAAAGCATCGCTGCGCGGATTGGATATGATATTGGAGGAAGGGCTAAACGTAAAGGTGGTGCTTTTCCCGGATGGCCATGACCCTGATTCGTATGTGCGCCTGGTAGGTACCAACGGCTTTAAAAAACATATCGAGGATAACAAAAAGGATTTCATCCTATACAAAACCACCTTGCTGCTTAAAGAGGTTGGCAACGATCCCATAAAAAAATCAGAAGTAATACGGGATATTGTTGAGAGTATAGCCAAGATACCCGACTCCATAAAAGCATCGGTTTTTATAAAAGAGTGCAGTAGCATATTACAGATAGATGAGCGCGCGCTGCTGTCCGAACTGAACAAAATGCGCCAGGCTAAAGCGAAGAAAAATTCGCAGCAGCCAAACGGTAGGATGGTAACCCCGGTGGAGGAATATCCGCTGGATGAACCTATTCAGGAAGAGCGTAAAGAAACCTCATCACAAGAAAAAGAAATTGTGCGCCTGCTGTTGCTTTACGGCAATAAAATGATTGATTGGGATGGTATTGCCAATACCTACATAGGCCCGTTTATGATTGCCGAGTTAAACGATGTAGAGTTTGAGCACCCGGCCAGTAAAGCGTTCATAGAGATTTATAGTAAAGAAGTAGAGAACGGCGTATTGCCCGAGGAACAGCATTTTATCCATTACCCCGATAAAGATATTGTCGACCTGGTGGTTACACTAATTGCCACCAAATACACGTTAAGTGAAAATTGGTACGAGATGCATAAAATATTGACAAGCGATGAGCAGGCCAATATGAAGGCAACTATTTTAGGCGCTATATTCCACTTAAAAATGCATAAGGTTGGCAAAATGTTAGACAACTTGCGTAAAGAACTGCAAAACGCGGTAACAGACGAGGACCAGGATATACTGCTTACCCAATATATGCGCATGAAAAAGGTAGAGAAAACGATATCTGATTATTTGGGATCAGTCATAATAAAATAATGGCGCAGCACAATGACCTTGGCCGCCACGGCGAAAGCCTGGCAAAAACGCACCTTGAAGCAACAGGCTATGAGATATTGGATGTAAACTGGAGGCACGGAAAAGCCGAGATAGACCTTATTGCATATAAAGACAAGGTTATTATATTTGCCGAGGTAAAAACCCGCACAGGCAATGGTTTTGGTGAACCCGAAGATTTTGTAGATCTCCGCAAGCAAAGGTTACTGGCTGGCGCCGCTGACGAATACATATATTTGAAGGATCACCAGGGCGAAGTGCGGTTTGATATTATTGCCATTTTATTTAAAAACGAAACAAATTATAAGTTAAACCATATTGAGGATGCCTTTTGGCCATCAGCTGATAAATTATGAAGAATAGATCAATACTACTTATTACTGCCATAGCGGCCCTTGCTTTTAGCTGTAAACCGAAAGAAGAAGCCGTAACCTTTACCATAACTCCGTCTGTAAACTATGGCGAGCGTGATGGAAAGCCGGTTAATACCCATGTGAGCTACCCGGCATCATACAGCCCCGACTCGATTGCTTATTTTTTAGATGGGGTACATATTGGGTCAAAAAAAGACTCATCGGCAGTTACTATTAAAACCGATACTTTGCGCTGCGGCTCAAGGTTTATTACCGCCAAAGTTTACAAAGGCGGCAAAAGCCAGGATGTAACAACTAGCATTATCATAATGCCAACCCGGATGCCAACGCGATATAGGTTTAAGTTGATCAAAAAATTCCCGCATGATACAACCGCTTTTACCGAAGGTTTGTCGTACTTGGATGGGTACTTGTATGAAAGTACCGGTGGCCTGGGCCATTCAGAGATCAGGAAAGTAGAATTGGAAACAGGTAAAGTAGTACAGCGTCAAAAATTGGATGATAAATATACCGGCACAGGTAGTGTTGTTATTGGTGATAAAATTGTAGTGTTTACCCAAAAAGATAAAGCGGGGTTTGTATTTGATAAAAATACACTTAAACAGGTTAAGCAATTTAATTATGTGGATAGTGTAGCCTGGGGAGCGACTACCGATGGCAAAAAGATCTACGTAGGTAATAGCTCTAACCGGGTATGGCTTTTAGACCCTAATGATTATCACAAAACCGGCTCCATTGAAATTTATGATCATGAAGCCCCGGTAAACCAGATCGGTGAGTTGGAATATATTGATGGTAAAATATATGCCAATATATTTGATTATGATACTATGTTAATAATTAATAGTAAAACCGGCGCGGTAGAGAAAGCTATTAGCTTTATAGAGCTTTGGCCCGGTAAAGAACGCCCTAAGAAATTTGAGGGCGACAAAAACGTATTCAACGGCATAGCCTGGGATGCAAAAGGCAAACGCCTTTTTGTAACCGGTAAAAAATGGCCATTTATATACCAGGTTGAATTGGTAAAGGCTACAATGGAAGAGGCACAACACTAGGGCTAAAATCACTATAATGA
>DHIR01000029.1:0-10130 GCA_002403905.1 Mucilaginibacter sp. UBA4741 | reverse complement strand
GTTTGGTTGTCATACCGATACGAAACATGAGGGCGACATCACCATTATACCGGATGCCGGAACAACCTATAAAACCGGCGACAAAGTAACCGTAAAAGTTAACTATACTGATTTAAAGCCCGATTCGATTGCTTATTTGATTGATTCGGTAAGGGTGGGTGTAGGTAAAGATTCGTCAGGATTTTTTGTTAAAACGGATAGTCTTCCAATGGGCCCCAGAACAATCACCGCCAAGATTTACAATGGTGGTAAAAGCCAGGAGATCTCAACCAATATAGTCATGCTGCCGGCAAAAGCTCCGGAAGAATATACTTATAAGGTAATTAAAAAATTCCCGCATGATACCAGTGCCTATACCGAGGGATTTTTGTATAAGGATGGTTATTTGTATGAAACTACGGGTGATACCGGGCACTCTGAACTTAGAAAAGTAGACCTGCAAACAGGCAAGGTAGTGCAAAGGCAACCAATAGATCCAAAAGTATTTGGCGAAGGCAGCGCCATTATAGGGGATAAGATAGTGATGTTTACCTACCGCGAAAAAATTGGTTACGTGTTTGATAAAAACACCTTTAAACTACTAAAAACATTTAATAACAATGTAGGCATAGAAGGCTGGGGCGTTACCTATGATGGCAATAAAATGTACCTGGATGATAGCACTAACCGGATCTGGTTCCTCGATAAAAACACGTACAATCAAATAGGTTATATAGACGTATATGACGATAAGGGCCCTATACCCGAAGTTAACGAGTTGGAATATATTGACGGTAAACTATACTCGAACATCTATACAAGAGATACCATTTTGGTTATTAACCCTAAAACGGGTGCCGTGTTGCAACGCGCAAATATGGCTAATCTTTGGCCCCAATCACAACGCCCTGCTAATTATGATAATGGAAACAATGTACTAAACGGCATAGCCTGGGACGAAAAAGGCAAACGCCTTTTTGTAACCGGCAAAAAATGGCCATACGTTTACCAGGTAGAGTTGGTGAAGAAGAAATAGTTAGCAGTTTTTAGTTGGCAGTTTGCAAAATAAACTCCTGCAAACTGCAAACTAAAAACTGCCAACTGGCCTACCGCCAAGCCTTATACTGATTGATCAACCCATTAGTCGATGAATCATGCGACTCGATCTTGTCATTAGTTCTTAACTCTGGTAATATTTTACCGGCTAGTTGTTTGCCTAGTTCAACGCCCCATTGGTCAAAGCTGTAAATGTTCCAGATAATGCCTTGTACAAATATCTTATGCTCATACATAGCTATTAACGATCCTAAACTGCGTGGCGTAATTTTCTTAACCAGTATAGAGTTGGTAGGTCGGTTGCCTTCAAACTCTTTAAATGGCGCCAGTTCCTCAATTTCATCTGCCGATTTGCCGGACGCTTTTAATTCGGCAACTACCTCATCATAACTTTTTCCATTCATCAATGCTTCGGTTTGCGCGAAGAAATTTGATAGTAGCATGGTATGATGCTCGCCCAGTGGATTATGTGATTGTGCCGGAGCGATAAAATCGCAAGGAATTAATTTGGTACCCTGGTGTATTAACTGGTAAAAAGCGTGCTGACCATTAGTACCCGGCTCACCCCAAATAATAGGCCCGGTTTGATATTCAACATGTTTGCCGTTACGGTCGACATGCTTGCCGTTACTCTCCATATCGCCTTGTTGAAAGTAAGCGGCAAAACGATGCATATATTGGTCGTACGGTAAAATGGCATTAGTTTCTGCCTCGAAAAAGTTATTGTACCAAATACCAACTAAAGCTAGTATAGTAGGTAAGTTTTCAGACGGCTCGGCAGTTTTAAAGTGGTTATCCATGGCATGGGCACCGGCCAAAAGCTCGGTAAAATTATCAAAGCCAATGCTTAATGAAATAGATAGACCAATAGCGCTCCATAAAGAGTAACGGCCACCTACCCAATCCCAAAACTCGAACATGTTTTTAGTGTCGATACCAAATTTGCCAACACCATCAGCATTGGTTGATAATGCCGCGAAATGCTTGGCAACATCCTCATCCTTACCACCGCTGCTAATAAACCAGTCGCGGGCGCTATGGGCGTTTGCCATAGTTTCCTGCGTAGTAAATGTTTTAGATGCGATGAGGAATAAAGTAGTTTCAGCATTTAACCCTTTCAAAGTTTCGGCAATATGTGTGCCGTCAACGTTTGATACAAAATGCAGGTTTAAATGGTTTTTGTATGATTTTAACGCTTCGGTAACCATTACCGGTCCCAGGTCAGATCCGCCGATACCGATGTTTACCACATCGGTAATAGCTTTGCCTGTATAGCCTTTCCATGAACCGGAAATGATAGCGTGGCTAAATTCTTTCATGTGTTGTAATACACTATTAACATCAGGCATTACGTCTTTTCCATCAACATAAATTGGCGTATTGCTTTGGTTGCGCAATGCGATGTGCAGCACCGGACGGCCCTCGGTAGCGTTAATTATTTCGCCGCTGAACATAGCGCTTATTGCATCATTTAGCCTACACTCTTTAGCCAACTGTAGCAATAAAGCTATAGTTTGATCTGTGATGCGGTTTTTTGAGTAATCCAGCAGGATTTCTTCAAACTGAACAGAGAATTTAGCAAAGCGCTCATTATCAGAATCGAATAATCCTTTAAGGCTTTGCGATACTACGTCGATATAATGATCGGTTAAGTATTTATACGATTGGGTAGTGGTAAAATCAATATTTGGCAGCATAATTGGTTATAATTTGTAAACAAAAATAGAATTTAATATTAAGGTGCATATTAAATTTTAAACTAAGTGACGCAGGTGTTATTTCAACACAATTATAAATAGGTTTATTTTTATTTCATCGAATTGTAATATTTTTAATGACGAAACAAATTTAGTATCATATTTAAAATTATTATTTAATATATTTGAATACTTGATAAATAAATCAATTATTTATCGCCATTTTGATAATCATAATTTAAATGTACTTGTATTATGTTTGAAAAACTTTTTATGCTTGTTAAAAATAACGCCGGGATGGCTGTTATTGACAACCCTGTAATTCCAGTAAAATACCATGAAGCGGTGATTAATGAGGCCTCGAGCTCCATCATTGAGGTATTAAAGAGCCAGATGGAAAGCGGTAAGCTAAAAGATATGATCAAGTATTTTCAGTTCCCGGGTATTTATAATAACCCGCTAATTAATAGCGCTGTTAATAAGTTTGCTAATAAACTAAATAACTATTACAGCATTGAGCCAGTTGCTGCTTTACAAATTGCTAAAGAGCTGATACCACCGGTTATGCAGGAAATGATACAACAATCAAAAAACGAGCACGATACCGATTTTGGTTTAGGTAAGCTATTAGCTAAGCTGAGCGGTAACAACAACATGAACACATTGCTTAGCCAGTTGGCTATAGCTTAAGATACAATATCTATCTATGAAGAGCCTGTTTGCTAAATGCGGACAGGCTTTTTTTAGCCCCCTCTAAATCTCCCCCGGTAGGGGAGACTTTTTTAATTTTTATATTGAAGCTGCAAAATAAAGTCCTCCCTACAGGGGGAGATTTAGAGGGGGCTTATTATATTTGCCACATGACTAAAGAACAGATCCAGGATTTAAGGGATAGATTAATTTCCCTGAGGAGGCATCTTTGACATCGACAAGAAGCTTGATGCATTAAAAATAGAACAGGACATAACTGTAGGCCCGCATTTTTGGGATTATCCCAAAGAAGCCGAAAAGGTTTTAGCATCCATCAAAACAAAAAAAGTTTGGACAGACGAGTACCAGAAAGTAGCATCGGTTATTGATGATACGGGCGTAATGTTTGATTTTTTTAAAAGTGGTGATGCTACCGAAGCCGAAATGTTGGAACAATATAGCGAAGCCATAAAAGTGGTTGAAGAGCTTGAATTTAAAAACATGCTATCAGCCGAGGAGGACCAGTTTAACGCCGTGCTGCAAATAACAGCAGGAGCGGGCGGCACCGAAAGCTGCGACTGGGCCGGCATGCTTATGCGCATGTATATTATGTGGGGCGAGAAGAATGGCTATAAGGTATCCGAGCAGGATTTCCAGGAAGGTGAGTCGGCAGGTGTTAAAACCGTAACCTTGCAGTTGGAAGGCGATTTTGCTTATGGCTACTTAAAAGGCGAGAATGGGGTGCACCGGTTAGTGCGGATCTCACCGTTCGATTCGAACGCCAAGCGCCATACCTCTTTCGCATCGGTGTATGTTTACCCGTTGGTTGATGATACGATAGAGATAGATGTTAATCCTGCGGATATTGAGTTTGAAACTTTCCGCTCGGGCGGTGCAGGCGGGCAAAACGTAAACAAGGTTGAAACGGCGGTACGTTTATATCACAAACCATCAGGCATTATTATCAAAAACCAGGAGTCACGTTCGCAATTGCAGAATAAGGACAACGCCATACGCTTACTAAAATCGCAATTGTATGAGATTGAGATGCGCAAGCGCCAGGAAGCCAGCAACAAAATAGAAGGCAATAAAAAGAAAATAGAGTGGGGGTCGCAGATCCGTAACTATGTACTGCATCCATATAAACTGGTTAAAGACCTGCGTACCGATCATGAAACATCAAACGCGGCAGCGGTGTTGGATGGCGAGCTGAATGAATTTTTAAAAGCCTACCTAATGGAATTTGGCGGGCCGAAAGAGTAATAGCCAATCTGTCATTTCGAAACGAAGTTAGAAATCTTTAACGCCATGCATATCAACTATGTATGGCGTTTACTTTGGTATCGTTAAAGATTTCTCACTTCGTTTCGAAATGACAGTGTAAATAATGTAAGAAAGGTTTATTATTGTATAAACCTTTTATTATGAAACCCGTATTTACAACTTTGCTGTTAATGGCTATGGTAACTATGTCTTATGCTCAAGGCACCGCGCCTGCAATACCGTTATATCCTGATGGCGTTATTAATTCAAAACCTACGCCAGCAACGTATGTTGAAGCAACAAGTGCCGATACGCATATATCAAAAGTTAGTGTCCCAACCATGATCCCGTTTTTCCCGGAGAAGGGCAAAGCAAATGGATCAGCCGTAATTATTTGCCCTGGTGGAGGTTACAGTATATTAGCAGCAGGGCACGAAGGCTATGCCGTAGCGCAGGAGTTTAACAAGATTGGCATAACCGCTTTTGTATTAAAATATCGCCTGCCAAGCGACCAGATCATGGTTGATAAAACAATTGGCCCGTTGCAGGATGCGCAAACCGCCATTATGCTGGTGCGTAAAAACGCGGCCGAGTGGGGTATTAACCCGGCGAAGATTGGCATCCTCGGTTTTTCTGCCGGCGGGCACCTGGCGGCAACTGCCGAAACCCATTTTAATAAACCGGTAATTGATAATAAAGGCATTAGCGTCCGCCCTGATTTTGCATTGCTGCTATATGCGGTTATAACTTTTGGTGATGAAGCTCATAAAGGATCACGCGAAAATTTAATAGGTAAAACTCCATCGCCAGAGATGGTTGAGCTTTACAGTAATGAGAAACAAGTAACGGCAGATACACCGCCTACCTTTTTAGTACAGGCCGGCGATGACGGTGCCGTGCCCGTACAAAACTCTATAATGATGTATGAGGCTTTGCTAAAAAACAAAGTGAAAACCGAATTACACCTTTTCCAGGCCGGCGGTCATGGCTTTGGCTTGCATAACCCCAAAAGCCGCGAACTATGGTTTACCTGGTGTGCAAGCTGGTTAAACGCTAACGGATTTTAATAAACAGGTATCACTCCAAAAAATATAAACAATGAAAAAAATAATTTTTACCGCTTTAACATTTATAGCGACTATATCATTAATCCAGGCTCAGGATGTTAAACAAATTCCATTATATCCTGATGGTGTGCCTAACTCAAAACCTACGCCGGCTACTTATGTAGAGAATGATGCTAATGGCTGGGCACGTACCGTGAGCATACCAACGTTAATGCCTTTCCCGGCCGATAAAAGCATTGCCACCGGTACCGCCGTTGTTATTTGTCCGGGTGGTGGTTATGGTGGCCTGTCAATGGACAACGAAGGCTTCAGTATAGCTAAGGCTTTTAACCAGATAGGGGTTACCGCTTTTGTTTTAAAATACCGTTTACCAAGCGATCAGATAATGCTTGATAAAACTATCGGCCCATTGCAGGACGCGCAGGCAGCTATACAATTAGTACGTAGTCGTGCTGCCGAATGGGGCATTAATCCCGCTAAGATCGGAATTATAGGATTTTCGGCAGGTGGTCACCTGGCATCAACAGCCGAAACTCATTTTAACAACGTAGTAATAGATAATAAGGCTAACGTTAGCGTACGCCCTGATTTTGCTATTTTAATGTACCCGGTTATTACTTTCGGCCCCCTCACTCACCAGGGATCAAAAGATGCGTTGATAGGTAAAACTCCTTCGCCAGACATGGTTGAACTATACAGCAATGAGAAACAAGTTACTGCCGATACACCACCTACTTTTTTAGTACAGGCCGAAGATGACAGAACAGTACCTGTAGAAAATAGCCTATTATTTTATAGCGCTATGATTAAAGCCAAAGTAAAAGGCGAGCTGCATATTTACCAGGCCGGCGGCCACGGCTTTGGCATCAATAATAAAACCAGCAAAGAAAAATGGTTTGACTGGTGCAAAAGCTGGATGAATAATAATGGGTTTTAATAAATAAAAAAGTCTCATCCGGCTAAAGACGGAGGAGATTATTCACGTATTATTTATTTTGGGTGTTCATGAGGGCTTCGCCGTTTAGAGGGCGCTCAAAACATATCGCTCTTAGTTTGTTTATATAATACACTAACCTACATAATCATGCTGATCAAGAAAATACTCATCGGGATAGACAACAGTAAATTTGCCGAACACGCCGCTAAATACGGCTTTGATATTGCCCATAAATTTAAAGCCCATGTTGGCTTGGTACATATTGTTGAACCGGTTATGATGCCCTATACTAACTCCGGCGACCCATTGATGGGCTCGTCAGACATGGCAGTGGCCGATATAGATATAATTAATATACAAAATAACGCTTCAAAAGTTATTATTGATGCTATAATAAAGAAGTTTGGCGATGGCCTCGATGTAACCCATTTTAGCGAGTTTGGCGATACCGCCGATGGTATAATTAGTTGTAGTAAAGAATTTGGTGCAGATATGATAGTTATAGGCACTCATAGCCGCACGGGCATTGATCGTTTATTAATGGGCAGCGTTGCCGAGCATGTAGTACGTCATTCTGAAGTGCCGGTGTTGGTAGTGCCGATGGTCGAAAAAGGTTCATAGCAAGATCAGCAATGAACCATTAACTTAATATATAAATGTACCCTTTTAGGGCGTTATAAGTTCAAGGCCAGGAATAAATTGGAAATGTTTTTTGTTGTAGGTATAAAGTGGTAAGTGATAATATAATGCTGTAGCAGCAATAAGTGTATCTGCAATACCGGGCCTGTGACTTAAAGTCAGCATTTTAAAAAGGTCAATAAAAATTTCTGTAATGTCAGTATTAATTGGAATGGCAGTATACTTACTTAATTGTTTTTCAATTCTCTTTAAATCAGCTTTGTCTTTTGCCCCAACCATAAATTCGGCAACTGTAATGCTACTGATATAAAAAACGTTAGTATTTATACGTTCTATCTCCTCTTTTACAGCAAGATTACCACGATAAAGTTCAATGAGAATATTTGTGTCAAAAATTACCATTTAGAACCCCAGACTTTGGACCTGATTTCCTCAGTAGATGGAAAATCTGGAGAAGTGCCAAAATTTTCAAACAATTCCTTTACGGCAATTTTTTTACCTAAGGGCAGGGTTGGATGAGCATCAAAATCGGCGTTGCCTATTTCCACAACAATTACTTCTACCTTTTTACCAAAAAACTTTTCGGGCATTTCAATGCTATGGTTTTTTTTATCGGGAGTTAAGATTTGCTTATACATCACTTTTCTTGTTCGTTATCCAAATATACAAAATCAAACCTCAATAATTCAAATACTAAGCTCATAGCTAATGGTTCATAGCAAAATTAACCATAAACAATTAACCATCAACTAGTACAACAACCTAAACTTTATAGTATGTTCAATAGCCTTTAGCTGATTAAGCACTTCGGTATCATAACCGGTATTAACATCGGTAATTACATAGCCTATTTGTTCGTTGGTAACCAAAAACTCGGCAACTATGTTAATGTTGTGGCGGGCAAATACATCATTTATTTTGGCCAATATCCCGGGCACGTTTTTGTGAATGTGTATCAGTCGGTGGGCGTTACTAACCCGCGGTGGTTGCAGATCGGGGAAATTACAGCTGGTATGTGTTTTACCCTCGTTCATAAAAGCAATTACGCGTTTGGGTAAAAAATCATCGTTACGTGGGTTGTGTTTGGGGTCGTCAAAAATAATAATGCCATTTTCGCAAGCCGCTTCTCCCAGTTTACGGTTAGCTTTGCCAAAACAACCTATAACTTTAAGTCGGCCGGCATTTTGTACCTGCTCGGGGGTTGGCTGGTTGTCCTCGTCGCAAAGCAATACGCCTGCTTCATCCAGATATTTCTCTTCAATGCTATCGCGTTGGCGTATGTTATAACCCTCTTTTTGCATTTGGGTTAGTACATCTTCCTCAATATTACCAATCACCAAACATTTAATGCGATTTTTTGGGTATGATATAGCCCGTGGCAGTTTATTGATATATAAAAACTCGTCAAAGCTGGGCGTTATATGGTCGGCTTTTTCGGCTACAGATTTACGTTCAATGTTTTCTGTAAAGGCAAAGAATTTTTTAATCATGCCCGATTCCTTTAACTGGAAATCAGAGTAACCATCGCCAATGCCATAAATATCACCTTCCAGCTTAAGCTCTTTTAATAGCTTTACTTTACCACCTTCTTGCGATAGCGGGTTTTCGCGATCATAACCTATGATGTTGCCTGCTTCATCAAACTCAAAAGTATTGGCATAGATGTTTTCTTTTTTAATATGATACTCGGTAACTACGGGTATAATAAATTCTTTAAATCCGCCCGATACGATCAACACCTCGTCCTGGTGATTTTTAAAAAATATGGTATTGCGCGAAAATGAGGTGGAAACCTTTTTCTTTAAATGAGTGATAAGCAGTTTTAAATGATCGCGGTTAGCTTGTAATAGCTTAACACGTGCTTCTAAACTTTGGCTAAACGATAGTTTACCTTCCATGGAGGCATTGGTCAGGTCCTCTATCTGCCGATATATTTTTTCCCTGTCGGGATGATTTTTTAGGGATATGCGGGCAAGTTCGTCTAATGCTTCAACTTGTGTAAATGTGCTATCGAAATCTATTATAAAATATTGGCTCATGCTGCTTAATATACAAATATATCCTCCCGTAAGCTAGCGGTACCATCGGGATAGCAAATGTGCAATTTTTGATTGGTTTTTTTAGTTTAATGAATGTAAGATTTGACAAAAAATATAAGCGATAAGTTATATAGTATTATGATTTGACGGTTAGTTTTTGTTTCAATAATTATGTATTTTTGTTTAATGAATACGATTAAAATCGACATACTGAATCCTAAAGCTACCAAGCTGCTTAAAGATCTGGCAGATTTACAGCTTATCGCTATTCAAAAGCCCGCAAAGAACGGTTTTGCAACTGTTCTTAAAAATTTACGCTCTAAAGCTAAATCTGCACCTTCCCATGAAGAAATTACTAAAGAAGTGGAAATGGTAAGGACAAAGCTTCATGGCAAATAAATCTCGAAGAATAATTCTTGATACAAATCTCTGGATAAGTTTTTTAATTACTAAAGACTATACAAGACTTGATAATATACTATTCTCGAAAAAATGTATCCTGGTATTTAGTACTGAATTGCTTGAAGAGTTTCTTGAAGTTGCTAAAAGACCAAAATTTCGCAGTTTCTTTTCTTCATCTGACATAGAAGATTTACTGGAACTGCTTAATGAATATGCAGATTTTGTAAAAGTTGTTACCAAAGTTAAAATGTCAAGAGACCCCAAAGATGATTTCTTACTTGCATTAGCCGTTGATGGAAAGGCCGACATTCTTTTAACCGGAGATCAAGATTTATTGGAATAGGTATATACGCTTAAGTCG
>DHIR01000069.1:8622-8761 GCA_002403905.1 Mucilaginibacter sp. UBA4741 | reverse complement strand
TGATAACCTCAACATTATTTCTCCCAGTGTTACCACTTTTTTAGACATCGTTATTGCTTTATTTAAAATTTAAAAATTAAGTTTATAGGTACGGCATGGTTTTTACCGAAGCGACCAAAAGTACATTAAACCTAACTAA
>DHIR01000069.1:0-8400 GCA_002403905.1 Mucilaginibacter sp. UBA4741 | reverse complement strand
CAAAAGTACATTAAACCTAACTAAATACGAAGTTTTAGCGTAAAAATCACTACAAACGATTGCATAACTATTGTAAGTATTTGTATTGGCCCGTTTATCGTTTTTGATATTTCTTTTCTACATTTACCATCCAATTATTTAACATAAAATGGATAAGAAAGCCGCGATTTTAAAACTGATACCAGAACAAGGTATTTTACCACTATTTTTTAATAAAGACGCTGATGTTAGCGTAGATATATTGCATGCTTTATATGCTGCAGGCATAAAAACTATCGAGTACACCAATCGCGGCGCGGCCGCGCTAAAAAACTTTGTCAAGCTGCGCGAGGTTTGCGATAAAGAACTGGGCGGAATGTATTTAGGCATTGGTACTATAAAAGACCGCGCGGGCGCACAAGCATTTATTGATGCAGGCGCCGATTATATCATTAGCCCCGGGTTGGTTGACGAGGTAGTTGAGGTTGCCGACAAAAATAATATACTTTGGGTGCCGGGCTGCATGACCCCATCAGAGATTATAAAAGCCGAGAATTTAGGCGCTAAGGTTATTAAATTGTTTCCGGGTAATGTATTAGGCCCATCGTTTTTATCGGCTGTAAAAGCGGTGTTCCCTAACTTGTTGTTTATGCCTACTGGGGGTGTTGAATTGACTAAAGAAAGCATTGGCGGCTGGTTTAAAGTAGGTGTTTGTGCGGTAGGTATGGGCAGCCAGTTGATAAGCGCTAGCGTTATGGAAGGTAAGAAATATGCGGAGCTAACTGAGGCTACTAAACAAGCTATTGCTATAGTAAACGCGAGTAGATAATTTGGTTCATGGTTGATGGTTCATAGGTCATCGTGTAACACTTGTTATCTTTGTCAACATTTTGCTATGATCCATCAACTATTAACCATGAACTTTTGTAACCATGCCAGATCAACCCAATAACCCACTTCATGGCAAAACGCTGGAAGGTATCCTGACCGAGTTGGTTGCCAAATACGGTTGGCCCGAGTTAGGCTATCGCATCCGCATTAATTGTTTTTTAGAAGATCCCAGTATTAAATCAAGCCTGAAGTTTCTGCGCAAAACAGATTGGGCCAGGAAGAAGGTAGAAGAATTGTATTTGAAAGGTAGGTGACCGACATTGTTGTTTCACATGATAGTGAAACAGATGAAACAAGATTTTGAATTAATTACTTGTTAATTAGCTGGTTGAAAAAAATGAGTGAAACAAAATGAAACAACTTTTAAGTCAAGAACTTTAAGTGTAATGCTTGGTTATTGTTCTAATAATCAAATGATTGCAAATAAGATGTTTTTAATGTGGTGAAACAAAATCGTTAAATTGCTATCCAACCACTATCAACCCTATTCTGCAAAACACTTGAAAAGGTATTTCTTGGCGGAAGATCCAAATACGGGTAAGTTACTTTCGATAAATACAATCCCTGCGGATAAGCCGGAATAATAATAGCAGGAGTTTCTTTGCTGATGAGGTAAGATTCAAATTCCTCCACACTCATTTTACCACGGCCAATATCCAATAACCTGCCCATAATTATTCGTATCATTTTACTTAAAAACCTGTTAGCTGATATTTGAAAACGCAGTTTATCACCGCTTTCATCGACATATAAAGTTGCAGATGATATATTGCAAATAGTGTGCTCGTTCCTGTCGGGGCTTTTGCAGAAACCGCGGTAATCTGTATAGAGCGGTAGCAGGGCGACAGCCGCCTTCATTTTATCCAGGTCCCAATTCTTTTCTAAATAGAGCGAGCTGTACTCACTTAAAAAGGGGTCCTTATAGGTGTGGATAAAATAATCGTATGATCGTTGTATGGCATCAAAGCGGGCGTGGGGCAGGCCTTCCATTGGGATGATATCAAACACGGCGATATCATCGGGCAATATTTTATTAAGGCGGAAGAATAGATCGAACTTCCATTCTTGCTCAACATCCAGATGGAAAAAGAACTGGCTGGCGTGAACCTGCGCATCGGTACGGCCACAGCCTATAATATAGATGGGCGTTTTTAAAAGTCCGCTCAAAGCGGTTTCCAAAACTTCCTGGATATTTAATACACCCGGGTGTTTTTGCCAGCCACTGTATTTAGTGCCATGATAACCTATGTGTATGAAATAGCGCATTTACCTTTTGTTGTAGAGACGCAATTCTTTGCGTCTCTTGTGCATTAACAAAAAGAGACACAAAGTATTGTGTCTCTACATTCTGGGTTTGTTTAAACTTTCTTAGGAGGCAAATCAAACGCAACCGCGTTATGCTCAAAATGGCCTTTGTGCGATCCATCGCAAAATGGTTTATTGGCTGATAAGCCGCAACGGCAAATAGATAATACTGTACGGCCTTGTAAGCCGTAATTATTGCCCTGCATATCAACAATTTCAAAATCGCCTTCAATCTTTACAGATCCGTTGTTATTAATGGTAAGTTTTGTACTCATGTATAAATTATGTTTCAGCAAATATAATTCAATGCAACTGTCTTTTAGTGATTAAGTGCTATTCAGAAACTATCTTAGTTTATTTTTTAAGTTCTTTTTTACAGTATTATGCCATTCGTCTTTTAATATGCTTAGTATAATTGAATCTCTGCGGGTACCATCTTGCAGGGGCATGTGGCTTCTTATTATGCCTTCAACCGTACAACCTATGCTTTTCATAGCGGCAATGCTGCGGTCGTTACGGTTATCGGCTCTAAACTCAACACGCTCGGCACCCAGGGTTTCAAAAGCAAATTGCAGTAGTAAAAATTTGCACTGTTTGTTTAAGCCTGTACCTCTAAAATCTTTACCATACCAGGTAAAGCCTAGTTGCAGGGCTCCGTTTTGAGGTTGTATATCATAAAAACGGATGCTGCCGGCAGAGGCTTGTGTAGTTTTATCATAAACTATAAAAGCATATTCTGCGCCTCCCGCTCGTGCGGTAATTGCTTCTTCTATATAGGCTTTCAAAGCCTCTTCGCCTGTGGCAGATTTGGATGAATAATCCCACGTTTCAGGCTCGTTAACAGAAATGGCTAAAAGGTTCGGCACATCGGTTAATTGTAGTGATCTTAACAACACGCTATCATCTTCTAACGTATATTCTGCGTCTTTATTGAAGTTTAAGGCCATTTGTTGATTTTTTTATAATTCTTAAAATGTTTTATTCAAACAATCGTCTACTTTGGTATTGAGAATTGAAACAATTGCCTAATATTTGCAAATAAACGTACATGCCACCAGAAAAACCGCAAACAGATCAAAAAAAACCGCCAGGTATTTTCAGCCTGCTTAAACCGTATGGCGGTATGGTTATGCTGTTATTATTGTTCGCGTTGTTTAGTAACGGCATTAACTTGCTGCTACCTAAACTCATATCAAAAGGCATTGACGCTTACACGCATAAAAGCTTTGATATTAAGCAGATAGTTACAGAGTTTAGCATAGCCATTGTACTTATTTTCATATTCGCCTACCTGCAAAGTATTATCCAGACCTACGCTTCAGAGCGTGTAGCGCGCGACTTGCGCACCCGCCTGTCAGACAAAATATCCAAACAAAGCCATGCTTTTATTGAGAAGGCTAATCCATCAAAACTACTTACCAACTTAACTGCCGATATTGATTCTATAAAGCTATTTGTATCGCAGGCCATTGTATCTATCGCATCATCATTATTTATTATTGTTGGTGCAAGTGTTTTATTGCTATCAATTAATTGGAAACTGGCATTAGCCGTTATTGCTATCATCCCAATAATTGGCGGTACGTTTTTTTATGTACTTAAAAAGGTGCGTGCGCTATTTATACAAAGCCGCCAGGTTATTGATTGGTTAAACAAGATCATCAATGAGAGTATTTTAGGCTCTGCATTAATACGGGTTATCAACTCGCAAAGCCTGGAGATCATGAAATTTCTGGAGGCCAATACTAAAGCGCGTGATTTTGGCCTATCTATTCTGCGCATGTTTGCAGGGTTGATACCCATAATTACTTTCACCGCCAATTTATCAGCCCTAACTATTTTAGCTTTAGGCGGGCATTATGTTATAAACGGTACCATGAGCCTGGGCGAGTTTGCCGCCTTTAACAGTTACCTTTCTATGCTGATATTTCCGATACTGGTAATTGGGTTCATGAGCAATATTATAGCGCAGGCAACCGCGTCATACACCCGTATCAACATGATATTAAACGCGCCCGATATGGAGGATAGTGGTACTATAACCGATAGGTTAAAAGGCGATATCGATCTGAAAGATGTAACCGTAACTTACGGGCAAAAACCGGCGCTTAAAAATGTATCGTTATCTATAAAAGCTGGGTCAAAAATTGCCATACTTGGGCCTACTGCCGCAGGTAAAACACAATTGCTTTATTTGCTCACGGGTTTAATTCCTGCGGATAGCGGCGAGGTGGAGTTTGATGGTAAAAACATCAGTAATTATAATAGCGAAGCCTTTCATAGCCAGGTTGGGTTTGTTTTCCAGGATAGTATTATATTCAATATGAGTATACGCGAGAATATCGCGTTCAGCGACACCGTTACAGATGAATCATTACAAAAAGCGATAGACACTGCCGAGCTGAAAGATTTTATTGATAGCCTGCCCGAGGGATTAAATACAATCGTATCAGAACGAGGCTCAAGCCTTTCGGGTGGGCAAAAACAGCGCATCATGCTGGCGAGGGCATTGGCCGTTGATCCAAAAGTTTTGTTGCTGGATGATTTTACAGCCAGGGTTGATGCCAATACCGAAAAGAAGATATTAGCTAACGTACAAAAAAACTATCCTGAGATAACATTGGTGTCAGTAACGCAAAAAATAGCGGCTATTGAGCATTACGACCAGATTGTTTTATTGATGGAAGGCGAGATCATAGCTAGCGGCGCGCATAAGCACCTGATGGATACCAGCCCCGAGTATGTACAAATTTTTAATTCACAACAAAGCACCAGCAATTATGAATTATAATTTGAACAAACTATCAGATGAGGCCGAAAAAACATCGACCCTTGCTGCGTTAAAGAAGCTGTTGCAACTGATCAATCACGAAAAACGCACGCTGATATTAGCTACTATTATTATCCTGATCAACTCGACCTTAAACTTATTGGGGCCGCTAATTATTGGACATACTATAGATAAATATGTACAAACCAAGCAGTATCAGGGTGTATTGGTAGCATCTGGCATATTGTTGAGTATGTATTTAGTTGGCTTGGTAACCAGCTATTTGCAAACTATGTTAATGGGTGGGGTAGGGCAGCGTATGTTGTTTACGTTGCGTAATGCCATATTTAATAAACTGCAACTATTACCGGTTGATTTTTTTAATCAGAATAAAGCCGGTGACCTGATATCGCGGGTTAATAATGATACGGACAAGCTGAACCAGTTTTTCTCGCAATCATTAGTGCAGTTTATTGGCAGTATAGCTACCATGACAGGCGCCGGAATATTTTTATTGGCAATACATATTCAACTAGGGCTGGCGGCTATTGCACCTATGTTTTTAATATTGATTTTTACCACAATAGTATCGCCATGGGTAAAAAAAACCAATGCTAAAAACTTAAAAAGCGTTGGTGGCATGAGTGCCGAGATCCAGGAAAGTCTGAATAATTTTAAAGTGATCATCGCCTTTAACCGCCGCGATTATTTCAGGAAAAGGTTTGATGGTGCTAATCAGCAAAATTATAAAACGGCTATAAGCGCCGGCCTGGCTAACAATATATTTATGCCGGTGTATAGCTTGTTTTCTAGCATAGCGCAATTAACTGTGTTAGTATATGGCATTTATTTAATTGGTACCGATTTTTCTATTGGTTTATTAATAGCTTATCTATCATACGTTACCCTGTTTTACAATCCACTAAGGCAACTGGCGGCTCTATGGGCCAATTTTCAGACAGCAATGGCTGCCTGGGACAGGATATCTCAAATACTTGGCTTGGATACAAATCTGATAAATGTTGCAGATACAACAGCCGAACCATCAGCAGCATTATTAGAGTTTAAAAATGTACATTTTGGTTATGCTGATGATCATGAAATTTTGCATAACGTTAGCTTCAAAATGGAACCAGGCAAAACCTACGCTTTGGTTGGCCCAACGGGTGGTGGTAAAACAACAACGGCATCGTTAATTGCACGGTTGTATGATCCCAGCAAAGGCACTGTATTACTAAACGGAAAAGATATACGTAGCTATGATGCCGAAGAGCGCTCACAAAAAATAGGCTTTATTTTACAGGAACCATTTTTATTTACCGGTACCGTAAGGGAGAATATTTTATACGGAAACGCGCTTTATAAAGACCATACCAGTGAGCAAATGGAGCAGGTTATTGCCGATGCTAATTTGGGTAGTTTACTAGCCATATTTGAAAGTGGCTTAGACACGCCGGTAACATCAGGCGGTGATAGTATTAGTCTTGGTCAGAAGCAGTTGATAGCCTTTATGCGCGTGGTTTTACGTAACCCTGAATTGTTAATCCTGGACGAAGCAACAGCTAATATCGACACTATTACCGAAAAGTTATTGGGTGATATTTTAAACAATTTACCCGCTACTACAACCCGCGTAATTATAGCACACCGTTTAAATACTATTGAAAATGCCGATGAAATATTCTTCGTTAACTCGGGCGAAGTAAGTCGTGCAGGTTCATTAAATGATGCTATGGATATGTTGCTTAAAGGCAAGCGGGTTAGTTAGTTGTTTATGGTTCATAGTTGATAGTTCATGGTTGATAGTAGAAAATACTATCAACCATGAAATCCCTGCAACCAACCATTAACTATAAACCATGATCTATCAACCATCGACTCAACTATGATCATCGTCCTCATCTACCAAATCCTTAGGAAGTGTTACAGTAAATGTTGTACCTGTGCCGGGTGCTGATTCTACATTGATAGTGCCTTTATGCTTTTCAATAATGCCAAATACTATTGATAACCCCAGGCCGGTGCCTTCTCCCACATTTTTGGTTGTATAAAATGGTTCAAATATGCGTTGCTTAACCTTATTGGTCATGCCAATGCCTGTGTCGGTAATTTTTATAGTGATGTGATCTGGATGGTCATAGGTGTAAATGGTAATGCTTTCGTTGTTATGCACCTTTTTTACCGTAATAGCCTGTATGCTGTTGTTAATTAAATTGATCAAAACCTGGTTGATTTTACCCGAGTAACAGTTTAAAAGCTGTAGTTTTTCTAAAATTGGCTTTATTTCAATATAATAAGGTATAGAGCTTCTTAATATAACCAGTGTGCTTAATATGGCTGTATTAATATTTGCCGGTATTAGTACAGATTCATCCATGCGGCTAAAGGTGCGCAAGCTTTGTACAATTTCTGCTGTACGGCTGGCCCCATCCTCAATGCCATCCAGCAAGGTGTTGATCTCGTTTTTTACAAAATCAACATCAATTTTATTCTTGTATTTATTAGCCTCATTGAGTAACTCGGGCGTGCCGGTATTTGCGGCATGCTCAAACCTGCCAAGTAATTCAAATATCTCACCAAAATCTATGCGTAAGGGCTTGATGTTGGCGCTAACAAAGTTTATCGGGTTATTAATTTCGTGTGCTATACCTGCGGTTAACTGCCCTAGCGACGCCATCTTTTCAGTCTCCACTAATTGTATCTGTGCCGATTTAAGATTATCAATAGTTACCGATAAGTTTTGATTGGTTTGTATTAATTCTTGCGTACGTTCTTTTACTTTGTTTTCTAAAAAAATATTCTGCTCTGTTATTAAACGTTCATTCTCTTTAGCTATGGTTAATGCGGCTAATTGCGATTCGGTATTTTCTCGCCGGTAATAGTTTATTTTATCAGCCAGCGCAATCGAGAATAATACCAGTTCAATTAATGCGCTGTATATAACTATATTAAGTGTAAAGTAGTTGTAAGCCACAAACCCGTTATTTCGCGCAATTGAGACCATTATTGATACTAAAAATAGTCCCCAGCCTATTATAAAAAACTTGGCCGGTTTAAACCCTCTGTAATAAAGTACACTAACAATCACCAGCAAACTTGTCGATGTGGTTAATGTGGCAATAGTAACTAATGGATAAACATTATGTGTATAACCTGCAATGATTGCTAGTAAGGGTAGTGTATATAGCACATATAAAAACAAATAAAAATTATAATAATACCGTTTAATATTTTGTTTGAAATGTAAAAACTCGCCCGCAAAAGTCAGTAATGAATAACCAAAAAATATTCTTAAAAGAGGGACAATATATTTGTTTAAAAGCGGAAGATTATTAGGAAATAAAGTATTACCAAAACCCAGTAATAATGACTGGTTTGCGCCTAAGAACGTTATATATATAACATAGTATAAATAACTTCTGTCGCCCACAATAACAAACAGCATTAAATTATAT
>DHIR01000266.1:716-12191 GCA_002403905.1 Mucilaginibacter sp. UBA4741 | reverse complement strand
TGCGTCTGCCCTGATACGAATAACTTAGCATTTCACTTTGACCTCAGAATGTGTTATTTTTGCAATTCAAAAAAAATTTTAACGCTATGTCATCAGTAGAGACCGCTTACACCAAGTACAAAGTAAAAGACTTTTCGTTAGCCGAATGGGGCCGAAAAGAGATCGGGTTAGCCGAAGCAGAAATGCCGGGCTTAATGGCGCTTCGCCAGGAGTTTGGCGCTGCACAGCCGCTAGCCGGTGCGCGCATTGCAGGTTGCCTGCACATGACCATCCAAACAGCTGTTTTAATTGAAACACTGGTTGCATTGGGTGCCGAAGTTACCTGGTCATCATGTAACATTTTTTCAACTCAAGATCACGCCGCTGCCGCTGTTGCTGCTGCAGGTGTTTCTGTTTATGCCTGGAAAGGTTTAAACGAAGTTGATTTTGATTGGTGCATTGAACAAACATTGTTCTTTGGCGAAGACCGCAAACCGCTAAACATGATCCTTGATGATGGTGGCGATTTAACCAATATGGTATTTGACCGTTATCCTGAGTTAGTATCAGGCATTAAGGGATTATCAGAAGAAACCACCACAGGTGTACACCGTTTATATGAGCGTGTAAAAGCCGGTACTTTACCAATCCCTGCAATTAACATTAACGACTCTGTAACCAAATCAAAATTTGATAACAAATACGGTTGCCGCGAATCATTAGTTGACGCGATCCGTCGTGCTACAGACGTAATGATGGCCGGTAAGGTTGGCGTTGTTTGTGGTTATGGCGACGTAGGTAAAGGATCTGCAGATTCATTACGTAACGCCGGTGTACGTGTTATTGTTACCGAAATTGATCCTATCTGCGCTTTACAAGCAGCTATGGAAGGTTTCGAGGTTAAAAAATTAAGCACCGCTATTGCCGAGGCTGATATTGTTGTAACCGCTACCGGTAACATGAACATCGTTCGCGAACAGCATTTCCGCGCGTTGAAAGACAAAGCCATCGTTTGTAACATTGGCCACTTTGATAACGAGATTGACATGGCCTGGTTAAACAGCGCTTATGGCAATACCAAGATCGAAATTAAACCACAGGTTGATAAATATACTATTGATGGCAGCGATGTTATTGTTTTAGCTGAAGGCCGTTTAGTAAACTTAGGTTGCGCTACAGGCCACCCTAGCTTTGTAATGAGTAACAGCTTCACCAACCAAACTTTGGCGCAGCTAGAGCTTTGGACAAACACTGGTGCTTACGAAAACCTGGTTTATACTTTACCAAAACACTTAGACGAAAAAGTTGCCCGTTTACACCTTGCTAAAATTGGTGTTGAGCTGGAAGAACTTGACCAAAACCAAGCTGATTACATCGGCGTACCGGTTGCTGGTCCGTTTAAACCGGAGTATTACAGATACTAAGGTTAAAGTCAAAATTAAAAATTCAAAAAGGGTATGGTTTTAGGATCATGCCCTTTTTTTTCAGTGTTCCGCTTTCAAAGTGGAACATCCTGTTATATCAGATTTACGAAGTTTTCAAAACTTCGTAAATCTTTACCAACACCTAACATCTTCCCAATCGCCCCATAAACTTCTGTTGCGGTTTTACCCTGCTCACGCAAATATTTTAGAGAAGTTGCCCCGGCAGATTTGGATAGTTTTTTATCACCGCTTTCCATTAATAGCAGGTGGTGATGAAATATGATATTTTTAAAAGCAGTGGCGTCCAACACATCGGCCAGGTAATGCTGCGCTATGGTTGATGAGTAAAGGTCCTCGCCACGCACCACCAGGTCTACGCCAAAATGGATATCATCCACCAAAGAGGCTAACTGATATGCCGGGTAATCGTCTTTCTTTTTTATGATGAAATCTTTCATTTCATCAGGCAAGCGAGTTGTAAGAGAGCCATCATTTAGCGTTTTAATGATTAGTTCCCTTTCATCCGTATATAATCGCCAGGCAGCATCGGGTGTATCTAATGGTAGCGACCCGTTACGGCAGGTGCCCGGATAAATACCGCCTTGTAATTGTGATCGCGAGCATTGGCAGGCAAATACATCGCGCTGGCCCTCTAATTGCTGTAACGCTTCTTTATACAATCCCATCCGGTGCATTTGGGACCAGGTGGATTGATAATCTGCAACATCGCGTGGGCCTTCATCCCAGGGAATTTCTAAAAAGTGAAGCGTGTCAAAAATGTCTTGTACGTATGATAAGTTTGCCCGTTGCTGATCCAAATCATCAATACGCAGCAATATTTTAGCCCCGGTTTTGTGGGCCAGCGCTGCGGTTAACGCAAACGACAATGCATTACCCAAATGCAAATAGCCGCTTGGTGTAGGGGCTATACGGGTTCTGGTAAAATGCGGTAATTGATTGTCCATTATGATCTTGTAGAGACGCAATATTTTGCGTCTCCGTTGGATTATATCTGTAAAAATAAAAAAGGGTCCCGATAATCAGGACCCTTTGCACTTATATATTGTTAGGTTTCTTAATTAATGCCTATGGCTTTTGCCACCTGATCGTAATTATTCAAATTAAGCCCGGGGTTATGTGCCATTAAGGTGGTAAGCGATGTGCCCGGTATAATAACAACTCTTATGTCCAGCCCTGATGATGTGAAGTTTGATTTCAGATCAACATAACCCACACCATACGATTGTAAGTTTAATGTATTGCCAGACTCACTATAAGGCAACGGATTCCATGAGGTTGTTGAACCTGTGTTTCTGAAATATACCAAAACAATCCCTTGATCTACAATTGCCTGGGTAATTGCAGGTACTAAAAAGCGGGTATTGCCCACCAGGAAAACGCTTTGATTAGTAAATATATAGCTGGCTATATTTGTTGATGCACCTGTTGCGCCTGTTGCTCCGGTAGCGCCTGCAGCACCAACAGCGCCTGTCGCACCTGTCGCCCCGGTCGCACCGGTTGCTCCTGTGGCACCTACTGTTCCGTTTGTTCCGCTTGCTCCTGTGGCCCCGGTTGCTCCTGCTACACCTTGCGGGCCTCCTGCGCCTGCAGCACCTGCTGCTCCTGTCGCTCCGGCTGTGCCTACGGCTCCCGTAGCACCTGTTGCACCCGTAGGCCCGGGTGTACTTGAACTTTTACAAGCATTTAAGCTAATTATTATAAGTAGTAAAAAAGGTACTAAGTATTTGATTCTCATATAGTATGAATTTGGGTATATCTAATATGGAGCTTTTACGCAAAATTATTCATTTTAGTTGCAATTGTTTGCTGACAGGTAAAATAGTTTCTTTTAGTTACAGAAACTTAACGAATGCGATTTTAGCATTAGTTAACAACTGTGTATAAAATAGAATGAGATAGTTAAAACTTATCTTTTTCTTTTTCGTTAAACTACTAAACATTTAACCTATGAATAATATACGTAGCCTGCACGCAAAAGTGCACAGTTGGATAGATACCATTGGATTTAGGCTAAATGCATCGCAAACCAACAAGAAAAACATGGTGACAACCAATCATTATTTTTTTGAAACGTTTAATTTTTTTGAAAGAAACAAAGATGGCGACCTTAAAAATTCAAAATTTTTATGTTTTGATACGTATGGCGAAAAAGTAAATGTACGGTCGCTTTTAGACTTGCAGACAGCTTTTTTCGAAAACATTAGCCAGTTAAAATAGTAATTGCTATACCCTGCGCTTTAAGGTTAGATGCATTACCATGTATTTTTTATCCCGTTCTATTAGCAAGAAAAACGGGCGGCCATCTCGTGATCTAAAAAGGGCATCTATTTGCTGCAACGTCATGGTTGTTACGGATGTTATATTGATCATCATTATTTCATCGCCTTTTTTTAATCCGGCCTCTTCCCCTGCCGATCCAGGTTCTACCTTATCTATAACAATATGCTGATAATCATCACGTGCAGAATAATACATTAATCCACTCATATCATGCTCATCATGTTTGTTAAACTCAGGCCCTGGCTTTAAATAGAGCAGGTTATTAGAATAATCAAATATTACATTAAATTTTTTGACCAGGCCAATACCGATATTTCCATCGCGAGGTATGGTTAACTCCTGATTAACGCTGTCGGGAAAAGCAGCTATAACATTTTTTACTTTATATTTTCCCAGTTCAACTTGTTTTATACGGCTAAGTGTACCATTGATGGGGCCGTTTATGCCCACACCTAAGTTTGCATTGATGGCTTTTTTTTGAAGTTTGCTTTTATCCTGCACGTTCTCCATTGATATAAAATGGCCGGCGCCCAGGTCAATAATTAATTTGCTTTGCTTTTCTAAACCGTTGGCAAAGGTAACGTTGGTGGTTAGGTAGGGCTTTCTATCCTCTATGGTAATTGGGATCTTGGCAGCGCGGTGATAATACCGCATATCATTGGGCTTGGCTACAGTAATGGTGCTATCAGAAAAATTGATCTTAACAGCAAGGCTGTTAAAAAATTCATATCCTAATAATCCATGTATGGTAACTCCTGCGTAATCTGTAAGGCCCAGGTGATCTTTTTTAAATATGGCTGCACTAACATTATGGCTATTAAGCCCAGGTATGTCAACTTTTAAAGTTTTAGTAACATAAGCCTCAAAATCACTCTCTACACCAAAACCATGTATTTTAATGGTGCATAAACCATCAACATTTATAGAGTCGACTAATGAGGGTTCGGTTATTAGCATAAAACCTACACCGGTATCTAAAACAAAATTATAAGGGCCTTTATTATTGATCTTTAGTTTTATTATTATCAGGTTGCGTACCAACTCGAACGGGATGGTTGCACTGGTAGAATTATTAAGGCTGAAAAATTGCGCATTGACAGACAGGCTACAGCATAGCAAAACAACCAGACTAATAGCAATATGGAATTTTATATGATTAAGCAGCCGCGGCAAAATATTTTATAATTGGATACTAAAATTATGAAATTATTACAGGTAAGCGTAATAATTTATGCAGTTATTATCCGGCTGGTTTTTCGGGCTGTTCCAATTCGCCTTCCAGAGCAGGATTTTGCGGCGGCAGGGTTTTTACTACATGCTCAACTTCTGTTTGTACTATGTATACAGCGTATTCGGCGGGTTCAATTTTACAGCCAATAGCTTCGGCATATACCTCTGTAAATTCTGCACCGATATATAATATAGCGGCGGTATAATATATCCATAGTAATAGCAAAATTATGGAACCTGCCGCACCATAAGCCGAGCTTTGCGCGGTATATTGCAAGTATAAACCAATACAATATTGCCCCAGCATAAATAATAAAGCTGTGAAAACAGCGCCTATGCGCACATCTTTCCAGCGGATCTTAACATCAGGCAATACCTTAAATATAATAGCGAATAAGGTAGATATAACAATAAGCGTAATGCCCAGGTTAACGCCTTTTATAAGCAAGCTGGTTACATACGGTAAAAAATGAACCAGCTTTTTACTTAAAGCATCCATTAAAAAATTAATTACCAATGATACCAACAGCAAAAAACCTAAGCTTACAATGAGCGAGAATGACAAGAACCTGTTTTGGATCAATTTAAGCCAACCCTTTTTAGGTTTTGCCTTAACCCTCCAAATTATATTTATAGAGTCTTGTATCTCAACAAATATGCTGCTTGCGCCTATCATTAGTGTTACTACCCCAATTACAACTGCCGTTCCGGATTTGCCCGAAAATGCCAGACTTTTTAACATTTCTTGTATCTGAATAGCAGCTTTCGATCCTACATATTGCGCTATTTGTGGATAAAGCTGGTTAGTGGCCGCATCGTTACCCAGAAAAAGACCCGCTAATGATATAATCAATATTAAAAGCGGAGCCAGTGAAAAAACTGTATAATAAGCTAATGATGCACTTAGCTTTAATCCGTTATCATCAATAAAACCACTAAAAGTAGCCACTAAAATTTTCCAAACTTTTTTGCGGTATCCTTTCCTTAAAAATCTCATTTTAAATCAAATATATTTGTAATGTACGGTTTTTATAGCCCGTGTGTTTTGCCATGAAAAAACTGCAATATTTTAACGGCTATTTTAAATTAATACTTTGCTGCTTGTTATTTAGCAATTTTAATGCCTTAGCACAAAAAACAAATATCTGAATTGTTAGAAATGCCGAAAGCAGTGAACCCGTTTTGGCCGCAAACAATAATACGGTGGGGTTATCAAACGAAGGGCAAGACCGGGCACAAGCCTTGTTAAAGGTATTAAAACGCGAAAAGATACAGGCAATTTATATACCCGCAGGTAAAGTTGCCAATGAAACGGTGATGCCGCTATCAGCAAAAGCAAAAATATTAGCCAGAGTTTATACAGATAGTGTTAGCGCGTTTGTAAAAAAACTAACCCGCAATTTTCAGGGCACTAATGTATTGATAGTAGCACAGTACAAAGACATAATGCCGCTAATGAGTGAGCTTGGTGTTAGCCCGCCATTTACCGAATTGAACGAAGAAGACTACGATCTGATATTCCAAATCACCATTTATGAAAATGATAAGCGGGAAGTTTTTGTAAGCAATTATGGCAAAAAACACCACGTTACAGAAATACCGCAGCAGTATATTATCCAGCGGTTCAATCCGTCATTTATACCGCCGGTGAACAGTCATTAGTTTTAACGGTTTGATACAATTAAAAGGTCAAGGTCTTTACAGGGTAATGAAAAACGTTCGGCAATGTGTTTATTGGTTAGGTGCCCCTGGTAAATATAAACAGCCTCGCGTACGCCAGATTTTTGCCAGATAACATTTTTAACACCGCCCTGCTCACCAATCTCCAACAAAATAGGGGTAAAGATATTGGTCAGCGCATACGTAGCAGTACGTGCAACCCGCGAAGCTATATTAGGCACACAATAATGTATAACATCATACTTGCGGAATACCGGGTGGGTATGGTTGGTGATCTCTGAAGTTTCAAAACAGCCGCCCTGGTCAATACTTACATCAATAATAACCGAGTTTGGTTTCATTTTGCTAACCGTAGTTTCGGTAACAATACATGGGCTGCGGCCATCTTCGGCACGCATGGCACCTATGGCAACATCACAGGTAGTTATGGCTTTTTCTAAAACAATGGGCTGCACTACTGATGTAAATACCCTTGCGCCAATATTGTTTTGCAAGCGGCGCAGTTTATAAATTGATGGGTCGAAAACCTTTACTTCTGCTCCTAATGATATAGCGGTACGCGCGGCATATTCGCCGACGGTGCCTGCACCTAGTATTACAATTTCGGTAGGGGGGACGCCGGTTATGCCGCCTAGCATCAGGCCTTTGCCATCAAATACGTTGCTCAGATATTCGGCAGCTATTAATATGGAGGTAGCGCCTACAATTTCGCTCATGGCGCGTACTACGCTTAACGAGTTACCTTCATCGCGCAAGTGCTCAAAGCACAGAGCTGTAACTTGTTTTTTTAATAATGCTTGCAGACATTCGACTTTTAAGGTTGATATCTGCAGGGCCGATATTAATATCTGTCCCGGTTTCATCATCGCTATCTCCTGTAACGTAGGCGGTGCTATTTTTATAATGATATCAGCCTCGTAAACCTTTTTGGTATCGAAAACAATTTGTGCGCCCTGCTCGGCATAATCTTTATCCAGGAATTTGGCGGCCTTGCCGGCATTGCTTTCCAGCATTACCTCGTGGCCGTTATTAATTAATAAAGCTACCGACAGAGGAGTAAGAGGAATACGGTTTTCCTGGAAAGATACTTCCTTTGGAATGCCAATATAAAGTTTGTTTTTTTTATTCTTAACTTCGAGCATCGACTCCTGAGGCTGCATCATTGCTTGCTTGGCAATGTCCGAAAACCCACTGTATTTCCCTGAACTCATAATCTTTTTTTATGGATGTTGAAGATAAGAAAAATACATTATATTTTTTCAACAGATATTTCCCTGCTATCGTCATTTAAAACCTTTAGGCTGATGCTGATATAATGTGCAGGCAGCATATCGGGTATTTTCTCCGGCCACTCTATAAAACAATAATTGCCCGAATAAAAATATTCCTCGGCCCCCATATCCAAAGCCTCAGTTTGGTTTTTAAGGCGGTAAAAATCGAAATGAAAAATTTTGGCTGATGAGCCTTCGTACTCGTTAACAATAGCAAATGTGGGGCTGGTTACAGATTCTTTTACGCCCAATACTTCGCAAAGCGATTTAATGAGCGTGGTTTTGCCGGATCCCATATCGCCGTGAAAAAGGAATATTTTTTCAGTGCCGACATGGGATAGGAGTTGTGTTGCTATTGATTGTAGTGCTTGAAGGGATGTTGCGGTTAAGATCATAATAAACTACGACTCTAACTCTTTTGACACTTGGTCCCAATCCAACATTATTTCAGGATTAAGTCTCGCTTCTTCTATTCGGGCAATTACTAATTCCTGATGCTCAATGGGAATTGCTATTGTATCGTTTTCTAAAGGTTCCATGTTCAAAAATACAAAAACAACAATCAGATTTACGAAGTTTAAAAACTTCGTAAATCTTTCTGCCCATCTTTCAGGCTAATAGACCTTCGCTAAAATCTGTTATTATATAGTGTTGTGTAAAATTAAATCTAAACCCGCTATTTTTTTAAAACCCTTGTCGGCAGTAATGATTGGTAAAGAAAGGGCTAAAGCCGAGGCTGCAATTATCGTATCAGGAATTTTTAACTTATAGGTTTTTCTTAATTGAATGGTTAAAATTTTTATCTCCTTGTCAATGTCCAATACAGTGATTGAATCAATAAAATCGTTTAAAATTTCGATTGATGCATCGTTGTTACCATGAAAAGCAAATAATTCAATCTCTGTTATGATAGAAATGTAGATTCTTTGGCCTTGTAAGAAATCAGCCAAAATCTCATCGCCGTTAAGAAAATAGATACATGCATTGGTATCTAAAAACACCTCATCTCCACTCATTACGAAGTTGTTGCTGAATCTTTAACCCGTCCTTGTCCGTTTTTAATGCCCCACAAAACTTCTTTGCATCAAACTTTTTTTGAGATTTGCGTTCAGCTAATATTTTTTTTAGACTTTGTATATCAGTATCTTTATTTAAAACTACTACCATACCCAAATTTAAATAAAAAAAATTAATAATTACTTAGGTCCATAAGTTACAATCGGGATGATCATTTCTTCTAACGAGATACCGCCGTGCTGGAAGGTCTCATTATAAAAATTAACAAAGTGATTGTAGTTGTTAGGATAAACAAAGTATGTATCTTCTTTAGCGAAAACAAAGCTTGAGCTTACGTGCAGTCGCGGGAGCATGGCATCGTGCGGGTTACGTATGTGGAATACATCCTTAGCATTGAAGTTTAAGTTACGCCCCTGTTTGTAGCGCAGGTTGGTATTGGTATTCCTGTCGCCAATAATTTTGCTTGGTTTTTTAACGCGGATAGTACCATGATCAGTAGTAATAACTACACGCACTTGTTTTTGCGCTAAAAACTTCAACAGATCAAACAACGGCGAATGCTCAAACCATGACAGCGTTAATGAGCGGTAAGCCGCATCATCACTGGCCAACTCGCGGATCATCTGCATATCTGTACGCGCATGCGACAGCATATCTACAAAGTTATACACCACTACGTTAAGGTCGTTCTTAAGGAGGTTACTCACCGAGTCATTCAACGCGCGGCCCTCATCAATATTTAGTATTTTATGGTACGAATGCTTAATGTCCTTGCGGTGAACACGGCTTATCTGGTCTGCAATAAAATCAGACTCGAACAGATTCTTGCCGCCCTCGTCCTCATCATTCTGCCACATTTGCGGGTAGCGTTTTTCCATCTCTAAAGGCATCAAGCCCGAGAAGATAGAGTTACGCGCATATTGCGTTGCTGTTGGCAAAATGCTGTAATAAGTATCTTCCTCCTCCAGTTTAAAATACTGAGATATAATAGGGTTAATGATCTTAAACTGATCATACCTTAAATTATCAATCAGGATAAAAAACAGGGGGCCTTTGCCATCAAGCTTAGGGAATACCTTCTTTTTAAATAACTGCGGCGAACTGGTTGGCGCGGTGTCCGGGTTTTTAACCCAGTCTAAATAATTGCGCTCAACAAACTTGCAGAACTGGGTGTTGGCCTCGGCTTTTTGCAAGGTTAAAATTTCGTGCATGCCGGCATCTTCCAATTGCCCCAATTCCAATTCCCAGTAGATCAGTTTTTTGTAAACATCAACCCATTCCTGGTGGCTAAGGTTATCATTAAGGGTTATGCCCAGGTTCCTGAAATCCTGCTGATAGGCCATAGTTGTTTTTTCGGTAACCAGGCGCTTATTCTCCGTCAGTTTTTTTATAGTGAGCAGTATTTGTTTGGGGTGTACGGGTTTTATCAGGTAATCGTCAATTTTCGATCCTATGGCATCCTCCATCAAATATTCCTCCTCGCTCTTGGTTATCATTACAATAGGAACATCGTTATTTACATTCTTTATTTGCGACAAGGTTTCCAGCCCGGTAAGGCCGGGCATATTTTCGTCTAAAAAAACAAGATCAAAATAGTTATTTTTGAAAGCTTCAACCGCGTCGTTTCCGTTGGTTACCGTGGTAACTTTATAGCCCTTTTCGTTTAAAAAAAGTATATGTGGTTTTAACAGGTCAATCTCATCATCAGCCCATAATATTGTAGTGTCCTGCATGGTATATGTATAATATCAATAAAATAATGTCGTTCAGTAAAGCAATACTTAAACAAACTTACCGATATAACCTCAAAGCAAGTGTTTTGTTATGAATTATAGCGAACATTAATAAATATTAACAAATATAAACTATCTTGTTTACCATAATTTAACACTTTTGCAGCGTTTAACATACACATTGAATAAGAAAAAAATTATTAACGATCCGGTTTACGGGTTTATAAGCATCCCTACCGAATTGGTGTTCGACCTGATCGAGCATCCTTATTTTCAGCGGCTGCGATATATTAAACAATTGGGTATGACCCACCTGGTTTATCCAGGCGCGCTGCATACCCGTTTTCACCACGCGCTGGGCGCTATGCACCTGATGAAGATGACCATTGAGACGCTGCGCAGCAAGGGCCACGCCATTAGCGCCGAAGAGGAAGAAGCGGTAACCATAGCCATATTATTGCATGATATCGGGCACGGCCCGTTCTCGCACGCCCTGGAGAATACCATTGTTAAAGGCATATCGCACGAAGATATCTCAGCGCTGTTAATGAATAAGCTGAACGAACAGTTTAACGGGCGCCTGGATATGGCTATCCGTATTTTTAATAATACTTACCCCAGGCGGTTTTTGCATGAACTGGTATCGAGCCAGTTGGATATGGACAGGCTGGATTACCTGAACCGCGACAGTTTTTTTACTGGTGTATCCGAAGGTATTATAAGTTCAGACCGTATTATAAAAATGCTTAATGTTAAGGACGACCATATTGTTATTGAAGAAAAGGGCATCTACTCGGTTGAGAAATTTATAATTGCCCGCCGGTTAATGTACTGGCAGGT
>DHIR01000266.1:0-469 GCA_002403905.1 Mucilaginibacter sp. UBA4741 | reverse complement strand
CCGCCGGTTAATGTACTGGCAGGTTTACCTGCATAAAACCGTAATAGCGGCCGAACAATTATTGGTTAAAATACTGGAACGCAGCCGCGAACTGGCATTAAAAGGCAAAAAGCTGTTCGCCACACCAGCTCTTGATCATTTTCTTACCCAAACATTAAGCCGTGAAGAATTTATGAAAGGGGCCAACCACCTGGAAATATTTACAGGCTTAGATGATACTGATATTTTATCGGCGGTAAAGGTTTGGGCTTTGAGTGACGATTTTGTGCTTGCGAAGCTATGCAGCGATTTTGTGCACCGTAAACTTTTTCATGTTGATATTACCAACGAGCCGGCTGATGAGCGCGTAGTGGCCGGTTTGGTGCAGAAGGCTATTAAAAAATATGGCATAACAACCAATGAGGCTTCGTATTTTGTTTTTACAGACTCGATAAGGAATAACGCTTATAGATCAGGTGATGGCAACATC
>DHIR01000152.1:6894-7186 GCA_002403905.1 Mucilaginibacter sp. UBA4741 | reverse complement strand
CGCGGTCGAGTTAATGTCTGATATCCTGTCGCGCGGAAATTCATCGCGTATGTATCGTAACCTGGTTAAAGAGAAACAATTGTTTAGCGAGGTACATGCTTATGTATTAGGCAGCTTAGATAAAGGTATGTTTGTACTTGAAGGTAAGCCAACAGAAGGTGTAACCATTGAGCAAGCCGAAGCTGCCCTATGGGAAGAAGTTGAACTGCTAAAAACGCAGGAAGTACCGGCTGATGAGCTAACCAAGGTTCAAAATAAGACAGAATCGACCATGATATTTTCTGAAATGTCA
>DHIR01000152.1:5237-6702 GCA_002403905.1 Mucilaginibacter sp. UBA4741 | reverse complement strand
ATAAAGCGATGAACCTGGCTTATTATGAATTATTGGGCGATGCCGATCTGCTTAACAACGAAACCCAAAAATTCTTAGCGGTAACACCCGCGCAGATAAAAGAAGAAGCAAACAAGCTTTTTAGAAAAGATAATTCCTCTACACTAATTTACTTAGCGGAACAAAATGATTGATAGAAAATTAGCACCCGAATTTAGGGCTATAGAAAATATAAATTTACTGCGACCAGAAAAGAAAACGTTGGCTAATGGCAGCGAAATATTTTGCTTCAACTCCGGTGATCAGGAACTCGTGCGAATAGAATGGATCTTTACCAATTTGCGTTTTGATCCGGCGAAGCCGTTATTAAACATGGCAGTTAACACCATGCTTACAGATGGTACTAACACCCTAACTGGTGCAGAGATAGCAGATAAAATAGATTTTTATGGCGCGTTCCTTTCTGTTGATTATGGTTTTGAGCAATCGTTAGTTACATTATATTCGTTAACCAAACACCTGGGTAAAACCTTGCCGGTTGTAAAGGATATTTTAACCAACTCTATATTCCCTCAAAAAGAACTGGATACGTTTATTCGTAACCAGCAGCAAAAGCTACAGGTAAGCCTTCAAAAAAATGATGTTGTTGCCCGCCGCACGTTTAATAAGGCGCTATATGGCGATACCATTTATGGCTTAGCACCTGACCTGGATACCTATAAAACTCTACACCGCGATGATCTGCTGGCTCATTTTAAGCAAATGTATCAGCCCTCAAATTGCTCAATCATAATTGCAGGTAAGGTTGAACAAGCAACGCTTGATGTTTTAACAGCTACTTTCGAGAGTGCCTGGGAAAACTCAACAGTTGCAGATACCACCCAACCTGAAGTCAACCATGCATCCGAGCATTTTTACTTTATAGAAAAGCCGGAAGCATTGCAATCTGCAATACGGATGGGTTTACCCGTTATTAATCGTGAGCATCCGGACTTCCCGGCTGTACAAGTTTTAAATACCGTTTTAGGCGGTTATTTCGGCTCAAGGTTGATGAATAATATCCGCGAGGACAAAGGTTACACTTACGGCATTGGATCGGGCATAAGCTCACATAAGCAAGGCGGTGCGCTATTTATAGCTACCGAAGTTGGTGCCGATGTTTGCAAAGCCGCTACCATCGAAATTGAAAAAGAGATCACCCTGCTAAAAACCGATCTGATAGCTGATGAAGAATTATCGCTGGTGCGTAATTATATGTTAGGGTCATTATTGGGTAGTTTAGAGAATGTGTTTTCGCATGCTGATAAGTTTAAAAACCTATATTTTTCAGGTATGGATTATGAATATTATGACCGATACACTGCAGTCGTAAAAAGTGTAACCGCTGATGAATTATTGAAGTTGGCTAATCAGCATTTGAATTTTGATCAGTTTTATAAGGTGATAGTGGGGAAGTATTAACATATCGGATTTCGGATTTTCGATT
>DHIR01000152.1:4880-5033 GCA_002403905.1 Mucilaginibacter sp. UBA4741 | reverse complement strand
TTTCGATTTCGGATTTAAGAATTACCATTAAATTGTAATTTATAACAAATCCGAAATCCCACTTCCGAAATCCGAAATAAAAGACTAGCTTTGCCCGGCAAATAATACCTCCAAATAATTATTTGCTATGCAGTCAGACCCATCAAAATTTGT
>DHIR01000152.1:0-4753 GCA_002403905.1 Mucilaginibacter sp. UBA4741 | reverse complement strand
TCAGAAGTTTTACCGCGCGATGTTAACACCAGCTCGTTTTTAACCCGTAAAATCAGGTTAAATGTGCCATTGGTTTCTGCCGCCATGGATACCGTTACCGAAGCGCAATTGGCTATAGCCATGGCTCAGGCCGGTGGCTTAGGCATGCTTCACAAAAACATGAGCATTGATAAACAAGCCGATGAAGTGCGCAAAGTAAAACGGTCAGAAAGTGGAATGATCCAGGACCCTATTACCCTGCATGAAGCATCAACCGTGGGCGATGCGGTTAAAATTATGCGCGAGTATAAAATTGGTGGTATCCCTGTTGTAGATAAAGATAATAAGCTAAAAGGCATCATCACCAACCGCGATCTGCGTTTCCAGAAAGAAATGAGCAAACCGGTGCAGGAGGTAATGACCAAAACAGATCTGATCACCGCCGCTGCCGGCACAACCTTATCGCAAGCCGAAGAAATATTACAACAACATAAAATTGAGAAGCTACCGGTTGTAGACGCTAATGGCGTATTGATCGGTTTGATCACTTTTAAAGATATCCAGAAATTCAAAAACTTCCCAAACGCCTGTAAAGATGAGCATGGCCGTTTACGTGTAGGTGCCGCAGTTGGTGTTACTGCCGATACCATGGATAGGGTAGACGCCCTTGTAAAAGCCGGTGTTGACGTTATAGCCATTGATACCGCACATGGCCACTCAAAAGGTGTTATTGATAAACTAAAAGAAGTAAAAGAAAAATACCCCGATCTGCAGGTTATTGCAGGTAACGTAGCTACCGGCGATGCAGCCATCGCGTTAGCAAACGCAGGTGCCGATGGGGTTAAAGTTGGTATTGGTCCGGGTTCTATCTGTACTACCCGTATTATAGCAGGTGTTGGCGTTCCGCAACTGTATGCCGTTTACGAGTGCGCTAAGGCATTAAGCGGCACAGGTGTTCCGGTTATTGCCGATGGTGGTATTAAGCATACTGGTGACATTGCTAAGGCGATTGCAGCAGGTGCAGGCACCATCATGGCAGGTTCATTATTCGCAGGCGTTGAAGAATCGCCGGGCGAAAGCATTATCTACGAAGGTCGTCGTTTTAAATCATACCGGGGTATGGGGTCGATAGAGGCCATGGAGCAAGGATCAAAAGATCGTTATTTCCAGGATGTAGAGGATGATATTAAAAAATTGGTTCCCGAAGGTATTGTGGGCCGTGTACCCTACAAAGGTACCTTATCAGAAGTGATATACCAGTTTGTAGGCGGACTTCGTGCCAGTATGGGTTACTGTGGTGCCAAAGATATTGAAACGCTACAGCAAGCCAAATTTGTACGTATAACAGCATCAGGTATCCGCGAGTCGCACCCGCATGATATTACGATTACTAAGGAAGCGCCTAATTATACGAGATAGTTTATTAATGAGTGAATGAGTGAATGATAAATTTGCTAATCAAAATATTCACTCATTTACTCAATCCATCAATCACTCATTGTAATGAAAAGCATTTGCGTATTCTGCGGAGCTAACTATAACGGCGACCCTGTATTAAAAGAAGCTGTTGAATTATTAGCCGAAGTGATGGTGAGTAAAGACATTACCTTAATATTTGGCGGTGGCAAGGTAGGGGTTATGGGTTTAATTGCCGATGCGGTTTTAAAGCGCGGTGGTAAGGCAATTGGTGTTATCCCCGGGTTTTTGATGGACAAAGAAGTTGGCCATACCGGCTTAACCGAAATGCATATTGTAGAGAACATGCACCAGCGCAAACAAATGATGAATGACCTTTGCGATGGTATTATTATGCTGCCCGGTGGATTTGGAACGCTTGAAGAATTTTTTGAAGTATTAACCTGGCTACAACTGGGGCTGCACCACCACCCGGTAGGTGTATTGAATGTGAACGGATTCTATGATAACCTGTTAAAACAAATGGACGTAATGGTCGAGCAGCGTTTCCTCAAACCAGTTAATCGCCAATTAGTTATAACATCAGCAGATGCTATTGAATTGGTAACACTGATGGAAAATGTAAAAATTAAACCCGATGATGTTTGGTTCAGGGATAGAAATCTTTCTTAAAAAACTGGAAAATCAGATTAACTTAATGCCTGGCCCTGATAGGCAAAGTATGCGGCTAGGGTAACTGCCGGTATTTGGGTAATTAATACTAAACTATAAACGTGCTTTATTACATTAAAACGCTTGCACAAATAGGCTACTGTTAAAAAAATCATTTCGTTAGGGGTATAATAAGGCTAAGTAAAGCAATAAATTTTACTTTCACAACTTTTTTGTAATATAAATGTTACAATTGCGTTTTTTAGCTTTGGGATATAAAAAATGGTCCAACCAATCGTTTTTTACCTAAATTGTATTTTTCTGTTATAACCTATATGGATATTGATTTTAATAAGTACGAAGATATAAACAAACAGTTGGTGTTTGAAGTGAACACTAAATTGAAGAAAATATACCTGGGTGGCGGCGAAAAGGCCGCGGCCAAGCAAAAAGAAAAGGGCAAAATGCTTGCCCGTGAGCGTGTCGCTTATTTAATTGATAAAGACAGCCATTGGTTGGAGATCGGCGCTTTTGCAGGCGAAGGTATGTATGCCGAACATGGCGGCTGCCCGTCGGGTGGAGTAATAACAGGCATTTGTTATATATCCGGCAGGCAATGCGTTATTGTGGCTAATGATGCTACCGTAAAGGCAGGAGCGTGGTTCCCGATAACAGCTAAGAAAAACTTGCGCGCGCAGGAAATAGCGATGGAAAATCGCTTGCCTATTATTTATCTGGTCGATTCGGCGGGTGTTTATTTGCCTTTGCAGGATGAGATATTCCCGGATAAAGAGCACTTTGGCCGCATTTTCAGGAACAATGCTATCATGAGTAGCTCGGGTATTATCCAGATATCGGCTATTATGGGCTCATGCGTTGCAGGCGGGGCTTACTTGCCTATTATGAGTGATGAGGCCATGATTGTTGAAGGTACGGGTTCTGTTTTTCTGGCGGGATCATTCCTGGTAAAATCAGCCATCGGCGAGGATATAGATAACGAAACATTGGGCGGCGCTACTACGCATTGCGAAATATCGGGCGTTACTGATTATAAACAACCTAATGATAAAGCCGCGCTTGATTCGATCCGCAAGATCATGAGCATGACCGGCGATTTTACTAAAGCTGGTTTTGATCGTATTAAACCAGCTACACCTAACCTGGATGTAAGAGATATCTACGGAATCTTACCTGATAACAGGGAGAAGGCTTATGATATGCGGGAGATCATATTGCGTTTGCTGGATAACTCGGAGCTGGAAGAATATAAAGAAGGTTACGGCCAATCCATTATCTGCGGACTTGGCCGAGTGGATGGCTGGGCAGTAGGTATTGTTGCAAACCAGCGCAAGGTTATCAAATCAAAAAAAGGTGAGATGCAGTTTGGTGGAGTGATCTATTCAGATTCGGCTGACAAAGCCACCCGTTTTATCATGAACTGTAATCAAAAGAAAATACCCTTGGTTTTTTTACAGGATGTTACCGGTTTTATGGTGGGCAGCCGGTCTGAGCAGGGTGGTATTATTAAAGATGGTGCTAAAATGGTTAATGCCGTTGCTAATTCTGTTGTGCCAAAGTTTACATTTGTTATTGGTAATTCTTATGGAGCAGGTAACTATGCCATGTGCGGTAAGGCTTATGATCCACGATTGATCTACGCGTGGCCATCGGCTAAAATAGCGGTTATGGGTGGCTCGCAAGCTGCTAAGACGTTGGTACAAATGCAGGCCACTAGTATGAAGGCAAGGGGAGAAGATATTAACGAACAAAAAGAAGCCGAACTACTAAAACAAACTACAGATCGTTATAACGCCCAAACTACACCATATTATGCCGCAGCCCGTCTTTGGGTTGATGGTATTATTGATCCGCTGGAAACACGTAAGATCATATCAATGGGTATAGAGGCAGCCAATCATGCACCTATTGAAAAACAGTTTAATGTTGGGATCATACAGACATAGACTCGGCCTGTCAATAACAAAAAAATCATACTTTTGTATCATTAAACCCAAAACCATGAAAAAACTTATACTTACACTAACCATCTGTGTCGCTACGATATCGTTAGCCAATGCACAGGTTATTCCCAGCTTTCAATTTGGATTAAAAGGTGGCATGAATTTAACTAGTCTTTCAAAATCAGGAACATTTGCCAGCAGTAACAATGCAGGATACCTTGGCGGTATTTGGATGCGGTTTGGCGCTTTAGGCTTTAACTTCCAGCCAGAAGCATACATAACCGGCAAAAATGTAACAGTTGATGGTATAGCCCGTAAATTTACCAGCGTTGATGTGCCCTTACTAATTGGCGGTAAAATTGGCGCGTTTGGCTTTGGTGCCCGGTTTTATACAGGCCCAGTGGTATCGTTCGCGATTAATAAGGATCAAAACTATAGCGCCGCAACAAGCGGTATAACCAGCCTGAATTATAAGAACCAAAATTATGCATGGCAGGTGGGTACGGGTGTTGATATCCGTAGCTTATCTGTTGATTTGCGTTATGAAGCGGGGTTGAGTAAGCAAGATTACGGTTCAGGATCTACAAAGATCAACCTGTTTAATTTATCCCTGGCGTATAAGTTATTCTAACTTACAGCTACATAGTAATTGCTGTCAAAATAAACCCTATACTCAAACTAAAAGTAAATACTATGAAATACATAAAAGTAGCACCAATCAATTTAGATATGGTGCGCCATTTGCT
>DHIR01000052.1:643-4091 GCA_002403905.1 Mucilaginibacter sp. UBA4741 | reverse complement strand
CATTATTTTTTAAGTTCGATATTTGCTTTTATAGCATTAATAGGCTCTATGATGGTTAGCTACGTAAGGGCACGTGCCGAAGGCTTGGGTATTGAAAGCAAAGGCGGTTTAATGCAACGACCTGAGCGTGTTGTAACCATTGGCTTATGTGCCATAATTTGTGGTGTAAGCTCTTTATACATAGGCGGTAATTATAAATTATATGTGCCGGGTATTAAGTATCATGTGTTTGAAACCATGTCTATATTCACAATACCTATTACCATATTAGCTGCATTAACAAATATAACCGCGTTTAAGAGATTAACAGACGCTAAAAACAGTTTAGAAAAGCAAGAGAAGAATTAACGTTGCCGATTAATGAGACTATCTATTATATTACTACTAACTACTTTTTATTCTTATTTAACTGTAAGCAAAGCACCTGTTAAATTAAATAACAAACCTGCTTTAGAGATAATTACAGACGAGGATAAATTCCCTGTTCCATCGGATAACATCGGCCGTTTGTTTTACATCCAGCGTACATCAAACGCTAATACTTTAATTTATGAATTGAATGCGCCGGGCGGCCATGTAGATGAGCAAAACCCAATGCACGTTTATTGGTTGAGATATGCAGAGAAAGGTCAGAAAGAAGAACTTAGTTATATACAACGTAAATTTGCATACGGGTTAATAACCAAAAGGCTTGCGAATGATCAATATGATGTCAGATTTGTATCATACAAAAAATTTCCACTGCTTTTGATGAAGGCAAACGATGGAAAATATCATATCTTCGCAACTATAGAACAGAAACAAATGATGCTTAACCGCGTTTTTGTTAAAATTGAAGGTGGCTCGTTTTGGTTACCAAATGTCGTTTACGTGGAATTAAGAGGGACAGATCAAACTACAGGCAGAGAAATAATACAACGTTTTAAACCCTGATTTACTATGGCAAAAAATTTCATATCAAATTCTGAGGAATCAACAAGAATGTTTAAAAGCGACTTGCTGGAAACTTTATCAAAAGTACATTTCCTTGTGCCGGTATTTATTTTTGTACCGGTTATATTGGTTAGTACCTACCTGGCCTTATTTGTTAAACAAATTGGCATAATTGCTTATATAGAATATTTTATCATAGGTTTATTTGTTTGGACCTTTGTTGAATATATAATGCACCGTTTTGTATTTCATTATGTCCCTAAAAACAAATTTGGGCTACGTTTACACTTTATTTTTCACGGAGTGCATCATGATTATCCAAGTGATGCCAAGCGTTTGGTATTACCTCCTTCGGTTAGTATCCCGTTAGCTACCATATTTTATTTTTTGTTTAACGCCATATTGCCGACTAACTATGTTTTCGGTTTTTTCCCTGGATTTATATTGGGTTATTTGTTTTATGATATATCCCACTATGCTATCCACCACTTTAATTTTAAGGGAAACATCTGGAAAAAAATAAAGCAACACCACATGCTGCACCACTACCAAAGCCCCGATAAGGGATATGGCGTAAGCTCTCCCCTTTGGGATAAAATTTTCGGTTCAGACTTCATAAAAAAATAGAATGAATGGCACCGTTAATCAAGGCCCGGTAATTAATGCCAGATCTATTGTAGCTGCTACGCTTTTATCTATTTTTTATTTACTGCTTTCAACATGGGTAGTAGGGTTTAAATCAGACCAGGTTGCACTAGTGGTTATTTTTAATACGCTATTTTATCTATCAGCTATTACCCGCAAGTTTATACTGGGCTTTTCTGTTTTCATTGTTTATTGGATCATATTCGATTACATGAAGGCTTTCCCAAATTACAACGTAAACACTGTACATATTGCCGATCTGTATAATTTTGAAAAGCAATTTTTCGGCATAAATTATCAGGGCCATTTGCTAACACCAAACGAATACTGGAAAGTAAACTCAACAACTACGTTAGATATAATTGCCGGGCTATTTTATATCTGCTGGATACCTGTACCACTTGGTTTTGCTGCTTATCTTTTTTTTAAGAACAGGCGCGAGTTTCTTTCATTCGCCATGACGTTTTTGGTAGTGAATCTATTGGGGTTTGTGATCTATTACTCCTTCCCTGCCGCGCCACCATGGTATATACAGGAACATGGCTTTGTTTTCCATGCTGCAACTCCGGGTAATACAGGCGGCCTTTCAAGGTTTGACAATTACTTTAATATTCATATTTTTCAATCCATCTATCAAAAAGGATCAAATGTGTTCGCGGCGATGCCATCCTTACATTCTGCCTATCCTATTATAGTGGTCTATTATGCTTTTAAGAACCGTTTAGGGTTTATAAAAGTTATTTTGTGTGCGGTTATGGTAGGTATATGGCTTACGGCTGTATATACCAGCCATCATTATATTTTAGATGTGTTAGCCGGCATAACTACCGCCATTATAGGTATAAACCTGTTTAATTTTCTTTTCACAAAGATGCCTGCCCTCACTAAATTTCTGGATAGATACGCGGCTTTTATCAGTTAGTAATACCAACTGTACTATTTTCTATACTATAAATTTCATTATTAAATTATTTCTAGCTACATTTAACTCCCTTTCACAATAGGATTTGTCTTTAACACAATCAGTTACAAAGCAGGCATGCTATTTGAATAGTGTTTGTTAGCTGTGTTAGGCGGATTTATATGAAGAAATTTTCCATACTTATTATTATTCTTTTATATGGGTTAAAATCATCCGCCTATACCCTATATGCCGATAGCGCGATACACCAACCGTCTGCAATTACTACTTCCATTGATAGCTTAAAACAACAATTACAATTAGCCGGAAATGATACGTTAAAATCAGTCATTTATTCGCAAATAGTAACCGAGTACTTAAATTATGATAAAATAAGCGATTCACGGATAAAACGATTGTATCAAAGTCAGGCATTAAATTACACTTATCTTGCTTTACACTTATACTCAGGGTTAAGTGATACTACCGGTTTACGTTTTTGCTTTAATAGCCTGGCAAAAGTTTATCGGTCGCAAAAGAAATATCCGCAGGCAAAATGGTTTATTTTGCAGTCCAATACATTATCACGTATAAAAAAAGATATCCCTAATATAATGGCATCTCTTCTTGTACTGGCTAATATTAAAATGGAGATAAAGGATTATAGCCTGGCCATGCGTGACTTAAATGAAGCTTTAGCCCTATCCAAATCAGATCATAACGCCAAAGTTGAATCGACCGTACAAGAAAGTTATGTGCTCTTATATACCCACCTTAAAAATTATACAAAGGCCGACATCGCCGCAAAAAGGCATGATTTTATTGAGGATAGCTTACTTAAAGGCGAAGAGAACCTGATAGCCAAAACCCAGGATTCTTTACAAACTAAAAAAAAAGTTTATCCAATCAGCAGGAGACTTTCCAAAGCAAACTACTCCACAAGGATAGCCTCATTATAGTACTGGTAAT
>DHIR01000052.1:0-485 GCA_002403905.1 Mucilaginibacter sp. UBA4741 | reverse complement strand
TTATAGTACTGGTAATAGCAACCGGGCTAATAGGCTTATTCGTTATAATATACTTCATCATAAGGCGTAAGAAACGCAGAAAATAAACGTTAAACCTCGTATCCAAATTATTGTCTTAGTACTATGAAGTATTATATTTTATCGCTTTCGTTTACACTTATCCTATTAATCCAAAGCGTTTATAGCCAAACACCCGGCAGCAATAAATTCAAAAAAGAATTTTTAAAATCAATTAATAATACCCGCAAAAAAGGTTGCAGCTGTGGTACAACTTATATGCCCCCTGCGGCTCCGTTAGTATGGAATGATTTACTAGAAAGAGCGGCAATGGCTCATGCGCGGGATATGGCCATAAAGACATACTTTAGCCATGTTAGCAAAGATGGGCGCACTACATTAACCCGTATAGAGAATGTAGGTTATACCCATGATGGTTATAAAAGCTTTACCGTTGGCGAGAATATAGCGCAAGGACAACCTACTAT
>DHIR01000198.1:3756-4223 GCA_002403905.1 Mucilaginibacter sp. UBA4741 | reverse complement strand
GAAATTTGGCCGATGTTAACTTAAACATAAACGGCACCCTGCAAGCCTATATAGATAATAGTAAAAAGCAGGATGAACTTTATGAAAAAACTGGCCAGTTGGATAAAGTACAGCGGTTAAAAGAGGTGCGGATAAGGGCTAAAAAAGTTGTTGTACCTACTTATGCGGCACAAGGTATTTTGCAGATACCGGAGGGGCATTCTGATCAAACCTTTAAATTACCCGATGCTGAGCATTGTGCAAACCTGTTAACCTGTTTACGGGGCAGTTTAGCGGGTATTACTTTTAAAGATTCTATTAGAAATCAACAAGTGATATATTCCGATTTGCCGTTTTGTCGCCAAATGGGTGAATTGCATGCGATGCACCTGATTGTGGATGGTGTGTTAATACCCTATAAAGATACAGGAGACATTCTTCAGAACAATGCTATCCCACCCGAAGATATAGTTAAAATAGAAGTTGTA
>DHIR01000198.1:0-3523 GCA_002403905.1 Mucilaginibacter sp. UBA4741 | reverse complement strand
GATATAGTTAAAATAGAAGTTGTAAGAACTAACCTGGCTTTGATCGCTATGTTAGGCTGTCCCGCTATAATGATCTACACCAACCGGGGCATGCTGCGTAAATTTTACAACCCAAGCATGGCCAATATAACCCCCAAAGGCTTTAATAAAGCGCGCGAGTTTTACTCGCCGAAATATAATAAGCCGGGCGATGCCACTAAACTGCCCGACCTGCGCAGCACCATTTACTGGAACCCTAATGTTAAAACGGATGCGATGGGTAAATCATCATTCAATTTCTTTAATGCCGATGGGCCGGGCACTTATAAGGTTATTGTAGAGGGTATAAATGCCGATGGTGAGTTAGGCAGGCAGGTGTACCGCTATACGGTTGAAGAAGGACAGGCTGATAGTTATGTTGCGCCCCCGGAACCATCTAATAATAGCGCGAAATTTATAACCGACCCACTGAATAATTTTAACAAACGCTTACCTGTTGAGAAAGTATACCTGCATATGGATAAACCTTATTATAATATTGGCGATACGTTATGGTTTAAAAGCTACTTGGTTGACCGAGTGAATATGACCCCTTCTAAAATAAGTAAGCTACTATATATCGATATTATTGATGATAGTACCGTAGTTGCCCGTCGTGTAAGTATACCTATTAAAGATGGTGCTGGCTGGGGCCAAATCCCATTACCAAGAAATATTTTTCATGAGGGGGCGTATACATTGCGGGCCTATACTAACTGGATGCAAAATTTTGGCGATGACTACGTTTTCAGTCATCGGTTTTACCTGGGTGTGCCCGCACAGGCTGCCTGGCTGGTCAATTCGACCGCTACCCTTAAACCTGTCGGAAACACAGAACTGCTACACGTAGAAATAAATCTAAAGCGGTCCGACAACCTTAATTCGCCCGTCGCTTTGCGAAAGGTACAGGTCAAAGTACTGTTTGCTCAAGATTCATTATACCATTTTGAACATTATATCTATAAAGAAAATATGCAAACGGGTATTGATGGCAGCCTTAAATTTAGCCAGGACCTAAAAGAAAAAGCAAATGGTAAAATGATAACCGTTGTTATCAATACCCTTGAAAAAGCAGATGGAAAAAGGACACTACGGGTACCGTTAAACCTTGATCGCGATAAAAATATAGACCTGCAATTTTTACCCGAGGGCGGCAAGCTGGTGGCAGGTATACGGTCAGTTATTGGTTTTAAAGCCGTTGCCGAAGATGGCACAGGCACATCGGTTACCGGCGGTATTTATGATAGTAAAGGCAGAGCGGTAACCACTTTTTCAACACTCCATAAAGGCATGGGTTCATTTGAGTTTACCCCTACAGTAAACGAAAGCTATACCGCCAGGCTAAGCGCGCCCGTTATTAAAAGCTTTGCCTTACCTAAAATAAATGCTACAGGTACCGTTATGCATATTAACAACCCCGAACAAGGTAATGATGTAAAGGTTTCGTTTGCCGGGTTAAAAAGCTTGCCTGCCGATAGCACTTGTTATCTTATCGGCGCGTCAAGGGGCGTTATTTATTATTCGCATATTATTGCTTTGGATCAAACAGAATTGGCGGTCTCTAAAAACCTTTTTCCATCAGGTATAGCTCGCTTTACTTTGTTTAAAGGTATGCGGCCATTAAATGAGCGGGCTATTTTTATTGATAACCATGACCGGTTAAATATCACGATCACGCCTAACAAATCCATTTATAATAAAAGAGATAGCGTTGGATTGGAGATAGAAGTAAAAGACAAAAGTGGTATACCTGTACAAGGCAACTTCTCTATGGCCGTGACTGACGATTCGCAGATCAGGCCTGACACAATGGGCGACTATGGTATTTTGGCCAGTTTGCTTGTAAACTCCGAATTGAAGGGCCATGTAGAGTCACCGGGCTATTATATCAACGGTAAAGATAAACTGGCTTGGCAGGCGCTGGATAATTTAATGCTTACACAAGGTTGGACTGGTTATAGCTGGAAGGACATTTTCGCACCGGCTAAAATAGTAAATTTTGAAATGGAGAAAGACTTTAAGATCACCGGGCGCGTATCCAACGTTTCAAACAAACCGCTGGCTAATGTGCCTATACTAATATCGTCGCAAAAACCTAGTTTTTTGGCCACTACTTATACAGATGCAAATGGGATATATACATTTAAAGATCTGCCTACTATTGATTCAGGCTCATTCTTTATACAGGCCAATAATAAAAACGGTAAAAAAATGTCATTTGGCAGTATTACCGTAAACAAAACCAAGCCACCTGTGATACCCCAAACGCTAAGGGACTTGGTACAACCTTGGTATGTAAACACCGACACTACACAAATAAATTATGTAAAAAGGAAGGCCCAGGCAGAAGACGAGACCAGCATAAAACTAACCGGCAGGGTATTAAAACAGGTAGAGATCAAGTCAAAAAAAATAATAAAGAATTCAAGTAATCCATTAGGCCCCGGCGATAGTGATATTGGATATGATGCGGAAGACGTTAAAAAATCAGCAACCATAAACCTATATGAGTTATTAAAACAAAAGGTGCCCGGGTTTAGAATAATAAGAGATTTTGTGAATGGTGGTGGGTACGCAACGATCGAAATTAATGATGTACCAAGTAAACTTGTAATAGATGGATTCTCGCCAAAATTATCTATTGATGACCCAACTTCGGCTGAAGAATTGATAGAAGAGGTAAGCGAATTCAAAACAGCTACCATAGGCGGTCTGGAAGTAATACAAACCATTCCGCGCCGGATGAGATTAGTGCAAAAGGATTTAGGATTTCGCCCCTGGATAATTATAACAACTATTAACGGTAATGGGTGGTATAAGTTCCCTAAAACCGGCACACTTACTTACCGGCCATTACCTTTACTACAGCGTCAGGAGTTTTACAGCCCTAAATATAATGTTGCATCATCTGTGATCCTACCCGATTACCGCTCAACACTTTACTGGGAACCCAACATCACCACCGATCAAAGCGGCAGGGCAACGGTGTCTTTTTATACATCAGACATTAAAGGAAAATACACGGTTAAAGTAGAGGGCCTTAGCCCTGATGGCGAATTAGGCGACGGTACTTTTACAATTAATAAAGCGGCGCATGAGAGTAATTAATACATATATGAAATCTATCTCACGTTATCTATTATTAGCGGGCATTATTTTTACAGGCACTCAAACGCGTGCCCAGCAATCTGCCGTACCGGGCGATGCGTCTGTTGTGCCGCATAGTGACTCGAAATTAATAACAGCACGACTGGATAGCTTTAACAAACGCCAGCCGGTTGAGAAAGTGTACTTGCATTTAGATAAACCCTACTATAATATTGGCGATACCCTTTGGTTCAAGAGTTATTTGGTTGACAGGGTGAATATGAAACCATCGCATTTAAGCGGGTTATTATATGTTGAGCTAGATAATGATAGTTCTGAAGTGGCTCGTCGCATCAGCATCCGTATTAAAGATGGCATAGGCTGGGGACAGATTCCTTTATCTAAGTTCATTTTTCAT
>DHIR01000127.1:5102-19372 GCA_002403905.1 Mucilaginibacter sp. UBA4741 | reverse complement strand
AACAAATCGTTTGTTATGGCTGATATTCCGGGAATTATTGAAGGGGCGTCAAAAGGAAAAGGGTTGGGTATCCGCTTTTTGAAGCATATTGAGCGTAATGCCGTATTGTTGTTTATGGTACCCGCGGATACGGCCCGTACCATAAAGGAAGAGTATGATATATTATTGAAAGAGCTGAACGAATATAACCCGGAACTCATGCATAAACCGCGCGTATTGGCTATAACAAAATCGGATATGCTGGACGAGGAGTTGAGGGTTGAAATGAAAAAAGATATTCCGGCTGATATTCCGTCCATCTTTATATCGTCAGTGGCTCAGCAAAATATTGATGAATTGAAGGATATACTTTGGCGGGAGATCAATAATCAATAACCTTAGCTTATAACCCGCTCACGAATTTTTACCGCAGGGTTGCCTTGATAAATTGAATACGGTTCCAGGTTTTTTGTTGCAACCGAACCGCTGGCAAGTATAGCATGCGAAGCCACGGTAATTCCTTTATTAACGATAGACATTGCGCCAAGCCAAACACCATCTTCCAATACTATAGTACCGGTTATCAAATCAAATGAAGGAATTTTATAATTATGGCTTCCGGTTAACAAGATTACACCTTGTGATATACAAATATTTGAGCCCATAGTAACCATAACAAGGTTGTCTATCCAAACATTTTCGCCTATCCAAACTTCATCACCAATAGTAAGATTCCAGGGATATTTTATGTTTACACATGGCTTAATTTCGACCATGTTACCTAATTTGGCGCCAAACAAGCGCAGTAAAAAGTTCTTGATCCAATAAAACGGGAACAAGCTGGTTTTAAAAACTAAGGCGCTTATATAATGCCATAATATTCGTTTTATAAAATTGCCACCCGGATTATAGGGGTAATTATTGTACAATACCAGATCTGCTTTTTTTTGCATATTAATTCTCTATGGCAACATCATTTTTTACCCAAAAGTACAGGCTAATGCTAATAATAATATAGATCAATATATTAAAAATGGTGTGATGGTCAATAATTACATCATTCTTTTTGGTCCAAAATAGGGCAAGCAATACAAAACGCAATACATTTAAAAACTCGATAGCTACTATTCCTGATAGTAAAAATATAATTTTTTGATTGTGCGGTTTGGGATAAGCCAGTACAAAAGCGGTAAAAAAACTTATTACACCTAAACCCAGGCAAGAGTAAACTAATTGGATATAACCATGCCCAGCTACTAATAATTCATATTCGTTTGTTATAGCGGTAAAACCAAACCATTTTAAAATAGCTGCGCTGCAATGCAGCAACAACCATCGCAGCGCAGCTATGTAGTTTAAATATTCGGCTAAAAATGGACTGTAATGCTTACCAGGGCTGGTAATACCAAAAAACATAATATTAAAATAGTAAAACGCCAAAAATAGGCCGATGAACCATGCCGCAAACTTTATAGGATTATTTTGCTTGCTGGGTATCATTTTGTTGCTTTAATATCTCGTCAATCTTAATGTCAATAATTAACCTGAACCAAAATCCCTGTAAAAAATGAAATATGATACCATTACGTCCATCTAAAATACCTAACTGAAAGATCATCCGTTGTGTAAAGTATAGCATTGGGCGCACATAGCGCGGCAGTTTCCACCAAATTTTTTTAAACCATGCCTTTTGCTCATTTGGTGAACCCCAAAATGCAGGTTTTTCCGTCTGTATGGCCCGCGATTGCATACGTTCCACCTCTTGTTCTGCAACTAAATCGCTGTAACGGTTGTGCTTAGCTATCCAAAAGCTAATATTGTTTTCTTTTAAATTTTCTTCCAGCAGGTACCCATTCTTCCATATTTCTGTTTTGCCGGGCACAACAAAACGATGATCCATTTTTTCTGTGATGTCCGAATAGCCAATGCCGTACCTAAACATCTTCAGCAAATAAAATGGGTAATACCCGCCATGTTTTATCCACCTGCCTTTAAAAAAGTTTTTGCGGTTAAAGTAAATGCCATCTATCCCTATATGATCTTCGTTTTTGAAATTTATTAAAAGTTGTTTTAGTTCGGGTGTCACAGCCTGGTCCGCATCCAGACAAATTACCCATGATGTTTGTACGGGGCAGTTTTTTAAAGCGAAATCCCATTGTGTTGGATGGTTTTGGAATGCATTATATATAAACTTAGCGCCAAACTCCTCACCAATTTTAACCGTAGCATCAGTACTACCCGAGTCCACAATAAAAACCGGCGCATTTAAACCCGCTATAGATGCCAGGAAACGCGGCAAATGCTGCTCTTCGTTATAAGTTAAAATAATAAATGAGTAGGGTGCGTTCAAATCAGCTTTGCTTTAATAATCATGGATTTCCAAAAATAAGGCATTCTGCCGCAACCTTTAAATTCAACATGGGTAAAACCTGCATTTATTAATGCGTTGCTCAAAGTTTTTCTCGACCACATTTTAATATGGCCGCCATGCCACATTGGGTTTAAGTGTGTATCCCATTTATTAAATATGCTTAACATCAGGTTTTTTAAATAACCGTGATAAGGGGTTGTTATGATAATTTCGCCGCCACTAATTATTATCTGCTTACAAAAATTTATAAAGCCTTCCGGATCATATAAATGCTCTATGACCTCGGTTGATATAACGGTATCAAACAGCTGATCTTGCAATTCTACAGGTAGTTTATCAGTAGATAGATCCTGTAGGTAAAACCTGTCTGCATTTGTCTGGCGGGAAATAGCTATGCCTTCTGCGGAGGCATCGGTACCAAAAGCATTATAGCCATTGACCAACAAAAAATTAACCAGGTAGCCATTACCACAACCAAGGTCGAGTATGCATTTATTGGTGTTTTTATCTAACATGCCCAGTAAGGGCTCCTGCAAATAACTAAATGTATGTGCCGGGGCGCTAACCTGGAAACCGTAATCTTTATAGTCAGCCATGGTTAATAATTTGCTGATACATATCTATATATTTCTTTACTAGCTGATCGTCATCAAAATCCCGGTGAATAATTGCCGGAGCATAAGTGCTAATATCTGCTAATTTATCCATTTGGTTGGCCGCAATATTATTTATTACCTCACTTACAGATTCGGGGGTTGTTTGGCATAGCCAGCCCAGGTTGTTGTTAAGTACATAATCTGCCAGGCCAACATGTTCGCTTATCAACACCGGTGTACCAGCACTAAGGCTTTCAATAACAACGTTGCCAAAGTTTTCATTATAGGATGGTAGTATCAATAATTGATGAGCAGTAAAAACATCAAACTTGTTTTGATTTTGAAAACCTATCCAGCTAATATTATCACCGCTTAAATTATAGTGGGCAATATTTTTTAACAGGGCAATATAGTCCGCATCACCATCGCCTGCAATAGTTAAATGATAGGGTGCATTTATATGGGGCAAGGCATGCAGTAAAATATCCAACCCTTTTTTCTCCTCGATCCTTGATAAAAAAAGCAGTTTTAAAACCGGCCCGGCTTGTGTTCTTTGGGGTGATAGTGGAGCTATTTTAACAAAATTGGGGATATCAAATATCATACGCGGCATTATGATTTCTGTCAGCGTTTTTTGTTCGGCAGGCGATGTCGCATGTATGTATGACTTATTTAATAAACGTTTGCCCAATATGCTATGCAGCAAATTTTTAAACAGACTATTTTTATTGTTGAAGGAATAAGAACTCAACGTACCACGCGGAGAAATAACTACCGGTACTTTTCTTACTAACGCGATGAATGCCGACAATACCGAAACCAGGTTCCACCAGGCATGTATATGTACGATGTCGAACGTGCGCACATCTTTCCATAACCTAATTAATAGGCCGGGAGAGAAATGACTATGATCTTTTGTTATGCGTTTAAAGTAAGTTACGTTAACGCCATCTATTAACGCCGAAGTATTTGGGGTAACGGGCAGTTCATGCTTACCATTAGCCGTAGTTGTAAAAACCACCACATTACAACCTGCTTTTACCAATTGCTCGCTTAGTTTAGCTACAGACATGGTTGGCCCGCCGTAAATATAGGCCGGTTTATACGAGGCATTAATTTGTAGTATTTTCAAACGTCTTCTAAAATATTTTGAGCTTTTAATACCTTATGTAAAATGATCATGGTAATATAGCTCCAGAAAACAGAGTTCAATAAAAATTCAAAGCTTAAACCGCGCCAAAGTATCTGGAACAATCCCGAAAATATTAATGCGGTACCTAAAATGTAACCGCCAAACAACTGTTCTGCTTTTTGCGATATTAATTGCACTGCCGCGCCATAAACAAATAATGCCAAAAACACGCCAAGCGCCCCGCCTGACAGATAACTATCAACTATATAAGCAGGTTTGGCCGAAACATTTGATCCCCGCCGTATAACCCCAGAATTATATACACGCTCCATAACTAACGCTTCAGTACTGGGTTTGCCAGGCCAGAATATACGTGGTACTACTACGGTTATAGCTTGTTCTACCAGGTTAAAGCCATAATAGTCGATATATTGCGGTGTCGATTTTACAAAGCCCGTAAACATATCTATCTCGCTCAATCTGTACACTAAAAAGCCCCAGTTTGTTTCTTCTTGAGTTTGGTCATTAAGTGCTGCATCAAGCGCTATTTTATAAGCATCATCAGCATCAACATTGTCCCCCCATGCGTTTTCGCGATAGATATGGTTATAAGTTGGCAAATACATGAGTAATATTAATAATGCCGGTATAAATGTCATTAATACAATTCTTTTATAGGTAGGGTATAAAAAAATCCCTAATACCATTATGCTAATAATTATGGGTTCTTTAAAACCCGATGTTAAAGCCTGGTAAAAGTTGGAGAGGTATAAAAGCAGACAAAACAGAGTGTTAAAAACTTTATTTAAAGGAATTGCAAATGCTAATGCCATCGTACCCGCAATAAAACTCAATGCTGTAAATTGAAAACTAAACTGCAACAAACCGTTAACATGCGCAGCTAAGTATGACAGCGGAAGGAGTACAATAGCCATAACCAGTAAAATATTAGCCAGTTTTTGGCTCTCAACCTTATACTTTTGTTTAATAGGGTATTTCATACATAAAATAAGGCCTGTAGCAAATGCTGCATGTCCTAAAACATAATATCGCTGGCATTGGGCAGCAAGGTCTAGGTTATCATAATCTATTGTAAAGGAAAGGTATCCACTTATGTCAATGTAACCTAGCAAATTACAGAAGTAAAATATAGAACTGCATGCCATGTAACCTATAAATATTATTTGCACTAAAAATATAGGCCGCATTAGTTGCCCCGCTATAGTTCTGTCTTTTGGTAAAGGTTTTAACCAACCAGAATAACATACAAAAAATATAAAGAACGAGCCAAGCCAGGCTATAAAATAAGATATTACCGAAGAACCCTGCGCCAGAATAGACAATACCCATGGAAGGTATAATATCAGGTATCGCTCAAAAGGGTTACTGGTTTCTTCCATTTTTATAATTTATAATATTATTGGCCTGGATTGTAAAATTCCATTGTTCTATTATCTGTTTGGAGTTTTTACCCATTTGCGCTAGCGCAAATTTTCCGCTGCTTACCATGGAAGCCAATTTTTCGGTAATATCGGTAACAGACGCTGCTTTGTGTATATAACCGTTGATATTATTTTTTACAAGATCTGCGGCGCAGCCAACTTTATCGGATACTAAAACCGGTTTTCCGCAGGCCATAGCTTCGTTAACAGCCAGGCCCCAGGTTTCGCCGGGGCCTTTTGATGGCAAACAAAAAATATCGCAAGCCTGGTAAATAACGGGCATGTAGGTTTGATTTTGAAAATCCATAAAATGGATATTTGGATACGCATTAGCCTGTTGTTTTAGCTGGCTGCTTAATACCCCATTACCAACAAAAAGCAAATGCACATTAGCAGCACCTAAATTAATAAACGATTTGAGTAATAGAGCGGGATCTTTTTTATACTCCAATTTACCTGCAAAAAGTATAAGTAAGCTATCAGCATTAATATTAAGCTGTTGTTTTAAATAGGCTACTTCTTTATCTCTTGTTATAGCAAATCTGTCATTATCAACAGCGTGAGGAGCAAAAACTAATTGCTTGTTCTGCAAGCCATACTTTTTAAAATAGGCTCTATTATTCAGCCCGGTATAGAGGGCGTAATCCACATGTTTATATACCCATTTTAAATAAAGGGAGCGAATCATGTTTTTTAAGCCGGGCTTTTCATCGAGTAGGATAGAATCGCCCCTGAAAAGTACCGGTAGTTTATTTTTAAAATGCCGTAGCACCTGTAAATGACTTTTATATGCCCAACCATATACTAAAATAGTATCCGGCTGCCAGGCTTCTATTGAGTCAATAATATCCGGATTAACAATACCGTTAAAATGGTGTGAGCCCGGATCAGCAGCTGTATTGTTTAACCACTGATAATCATAACCATCCAGCAAGTCAATATCCCATTGTATGGTTTTACCAAAGCCGGGATCGTGTTTAGCTATTGATGCTTCGCCCCAGGTATAGAAAACTTTAACATCAACCTGTCTAGCCAATTGTTTAAACACCGGTGCGTAGTATTGTATAGGGTGGGTGGTAATAATTGCCAGCCTCATTAGTTAATATTAGCTAAAACAGAATCGAACAAATCACACTGCATTTTCGTAGTTTTTTTTGCCGAATATTTTTCAATGCCGGCTTCATTATATACAGATTTATCAATTGTCTCCTTAATTAAGTGACTAAAAAAAGCCATGATAGGTGGTTCAATATCCAATGTGCCATTATAGCTATAGGCAGGTACACCGTAATCATTTAAAATATTTAATGCCGGGCTTTGTGCATTAAAAATAGCCAACAAAGGTTTTTTAGCCAGCAGGTAAGGGTATAGTTTTGATGGCGTATATTTTGGATCATCAGACCCTGGTATAAATAACGCATCAGCCTGTAGCAAGGTAGTAAGGGTATGGAAATAGCTTATCCTGTCGGTAATTTCAACAATGCTGCTTTCTACCCCCAATTGTCGGGCTAACGGCAATATGGTTAATTGGCCCTCGCCTTTAGGGGCATAACTGGTACCGATAAAATAGAGCTTTATTTTACTATATATTTCCGGCTGTTCGACTATCGCTTTTTTTAGGGTTTTAAAAAGCGGGGTTATAGCACGGTGCATATCCATACCGCCACGGCCAATGTACACAACATTTTTAAAGTCAGGATCAAGTAAACTATCAAATGCCGATTGATTTTTTACGGCGATATCCATATCACCTTCAAAACTGCCAAAAGTAATTGTCGCCTTCGGGATGTTTTTTATTTGTGGATACCGGTTCTTCAGATCAGCGATATAGCGCTCAGACACACTTATTAAACCGCCTGCCTGTTTCATTGCTATTGGTTCTAAATATTTATGCAGCGTGTTTGATAATTTATATTTAGGTGGTTGCTGTTCTTTTGGTTTATCATCATAATAGTTGCTGTACCAGGGGTCCTGCATATCTATTACGTACGGCACGCCAAATCTCTTTTTCCAATAGGTACCCAATACACATATTGGGAATTGGGTGGTTGAGAAATAGATCAGATCATATTTTTTCTCCCGTAATAAACTATCAACCTTTTTGCGATAGAACCGGTAGGAGCGGAAGGCTATATTACCCAATCCAAATTTTGCGGTCAGGCTTTTTTTAAAGGCTTTAACTTGGTGTATTTTTACATCAGCAGGTATGGTTTGTAAAAGCAACTCATCCATTGGAGCATCACAATACAAAGGGTCTACACATACAACCTCAGCCTCCCAACCATACGCTGCAAAGTAAGGCAGACTTGTCCGTATACGCTGCATATCAGGCGTATTGCACGGCGCAAAATAGGGAGATATAATTAGCAGCCGTTTCATTAAATGGTTTGTTTAACCAGGGTTAAAAATTTCAAACTTTCTAACTCCCAATTATATTGCTCATGACCTAAGCGTAGCGCCTCATTTTTAGTTATAACTAATTGTTCTTTATACTGATGATATCTTAACAGAATATTGGCCATAACTTTTGGATTCCCTTTTGGATAGATATGCCCAATAGTTGAGTTTTTATTCATGAAATCACTTTGCGCTATTGTGTCGCTGGCAATAATAGCCAACCCGGCCTGCATATAGGTAAATATTTTGTTGGTTAAGCAAATATCGCGGTTATAAGGTATATCGTTCTCGAGTGCCAACCCTATATCAAATTGGTTAGCAAATGGTATGATCTGGTCCGGGTGTATAGGCGCATGAAATTTCACGGTTATACCACTGTTTATAATTTCTGTAATAAAGTCAATGGTAGAGGGTAGTTGGTCACCCAATAAATGAAGTTCAAACTCGGTTTTGTTTAATAATTGTAAAGCGCTTACCACATCATCAAGCCCGCGGTTTGGCCCTATGGTTTGCGAGAACCAAAATAATTTTAATGGGCCATTGGGATCTGTTACCGTACAAATGCTTTTAGGGAAAACATTAAGCAATACAACCGGCTTTAATCCTGCAAAGATATTTTGATATGCGGCTGCAATTTGTAGGCTGCTGGTGGTGCAATAATTAACCTGCGGGAGGTGTTTATTTTCGACTGTAGTTTTAAGCACCACATCGGCATTGTTTATATCATTGCTTGTTTCATTTCTATGAAAATCTTCGGCATCAAAGCCGCAAGGTTTGTTATGCGCCTTTGACGCAGCTATAGCAGCAGGTAACGCGCCTAAATGATGGGTGATATAAATATCGGCCTTATGTTTTTTTGCCTCGCGATTTAAAAAATAGGCCGATCGTGATATAGCTACATCTGATAGCATTTTACCTTTGGTTATCCCACAAACATATACTGCAATACGGTAAAATATCTTACTTAAAAAATAGGTAAACCATTTATGTTGAGGATCGCCGGCTACGCTAATGGCTGTCCATTTTTTAGTGGGTATTAATTGTTTGTCAAACGCGGCTCCCCATTTGTTCCAATAGCAATAAAGTACAACTACTTCGTATCCGGCATTACATAAGCTGTCAGCCTCTTTAACCAAACGTGGGTTTAGCGAAGGTTGGCCGGCTGATAATAAGACTATTTTTTGTGATCCCACTGTTACAGATTAACGGGAGCTGTTGTTTTTAATTTTTTATGGTTATAAAATCATCATATCTGATCAATATAATAATAGCAAATGCCAATAGGTTGGTTAACACTTTTAATGAGGCCGGCATTTTTATTTCTACCGGATATTTAAATAGAACTACAGAGAATAAACAACCAATGGCTATAGCCTGAAATTTAACAAGGAAATGAGTTGCCGCGTAAAGCACGCCTAAACCGCCGGAACAGTTTCTACCTCATTAAAAATAGATTTGATATAACTAAATCTCAATTACTTTGTACAATCAACATATAAAGAATGATTGCTATGGTTTTGCTGATCGTCTACCAACAACTGATCTAACGATTGCCGGTATTGCTGCCTGATGATGTTTTTAAAGCCGTGTTTTGATAATGTATAGCTTAAAGCCTCAAAATCATAAGCGTATTTATGCTCGCCATCTTGCCTGAATATGTGATTTAGAATAGCAATTTTAGTATCAAAGCCTTTGGGTAGGGCATCAATATCATAGCCTAGTGCTTTCCAATCGGCTTTGTCATTGTTTAGGTAAGCCTGTATGAATTTTTCAATATCGGGTACAACTATCCTTAATACCGCGCCATCTTGCATTACCCGTTTACATTCGTCCAGGAAAACCGGCGCTTCGTACAATTTATCGATGTGCTCAAAAAAATGCTCAACCCTTATACGGCTAACAGTATTGTCATTAAACGGCAAACTCCTTCTTGAGTCGAAGGTGAAGGACACGTTTCTCAATTTCATCAAATCAACATTCACCCAACCATCCTGGCCAAAAGGCCCACAACCAATATTTAGGCTGATATTATTTTGCGATGTAAATTTGCCTATCTCCATACGCTTAAATGGATTAAGCCTATAGTTTAACCGGTTTCTGAAAGCTCTGAATTCAACCCTGAAGATCATAAACACCTCGGGCGAAACCGGCGACATATTTAGTAATACTTTACCTATTTTATGTTTAATACTCATATTGTTTCTCAGGATGGAAAATATTGAGATACTGGCTTGCAATTACTTTTATATCAAACCTTGTCTTGGCGCTTTCGCGACAAGTTTTTCTGTCGATAGTATTAATAAGCGCTACCTTTTCAATCATTTCGGTTTCCGTATCCACAATAAAACCGTTAACCCCGTCTTCAACCACTTCTGGTACAGCGCCTCTTTTAAAAGCAATAACCGGGGTACCGCAAGCCATGGCTTCTATCATAACCATACCAAATGGCTCTTCCCACTCAATGGGGAATAATAAGGCTTTGGCTTTTTGTAGATAATGGTTTTTTTCAGAATCGTTTAAGGCACCAACATATTTTATTTGTTGGTTATCTATAAGTGGTTCTATGTGGGTTTTGTAGTAACTGTAATTATCGGGCGTGATTGGTATGTTGCCGGCAATTATTAAAGTTTGGTTAGTAGCCTTGGCCACATTAATAGCAGTGTGTACGCCTTTTATTTTATCAAGTCTGCCCAAAAACATCAATGGGGCGTCGTTGTCTATTGTTTCGTGTAGCTGATATAATGAAAAATCAATTGTATTATAAACTGTTTCCCATTTGCCGGCCACATTACCGGTGCTAACACAATAATTACTACAGGCAGTAAAAATAAGGTTTTGGTTAGGCATTTTATTAACTATACGTATGCCCCATGGGGTAACCTTGCGCCCATAAGTCATTATTTTTTTTGTTTTTGAATTTAAAATGGGCATTAAATAAACCAAGCGGCCAAAGTTGTGTATCAGATCAAAACTATTTTTATGACCTAATAAATACTTCCATACAAAGGCAACTTCAAGGGCTTTTTGTAAGCGCGTTTTTTTTAAATTATTAACACCAAATGTTACTGTTTTGCCGCTGCAATGCGAGTTGGGCCCTGCAAGTAAGGTAACATCATGCCCTAACCTGTGATATTCTTCGGCAAATGCATATACCAACCGTTCATGGCCCCCATATTGTTGCGGTGGGACAGGTATGCCCGGGTCCATTATCAACAATATCTTCATCTTATCAGGCATATTAAACCATCCTGTATGATCTCTTTAAAGGGTATCATTGTTTATTTGTGCATACGTATCCTGCACTATTTTTAAATAATCTTCGGCACATTTTTCAAGCGTCAGGTTCTTCATAATGTAATCCCTGGGCTTAAAACCATTAATATCACCTAAAAAAGCAACGAGGGCTTTATCAAAATCATCAATGCTGATGAATTTTTTACCACATCTTTCATCCCAATAAGGTACAGAACTAACCGGGCCGTATTTTACCCTGGCGGGATAATAATGCGGGTCTTGCCAATAGCCGCCCCGGTCCCAGGCTAAAATTGGTGTATTGGTTGATAATATTTGCTGATAAGCTAGTCCCTGTGTTTCATGCTCGCACAAAAATATAACCGCTTTACATTTGCTTAGTTTGTCTTTTAGTTCAGAGTGTTCATAATACCCGTACCTGATATATGAATGCGATAGGCTATGCTCATCCAATTTTTTAATAATAGGCGTAATCAGCTCTTCATCGTATTTATCATGTTCCCAACGCACTTTATCGTATATCAAAAAGTCAATATTCTTGTCATTGGTAAATGGCTGCCATTCATCGGTGTCAATCCCGGTTGGCCATGCCAGTACCTTATCGCTATAATAGGGCTCAAACATTTGTTTCATCCATTCGCCGGGTACTAAAACACGCTTTACATTAGGGTATTGGGTTAAAAGGTCCGGGCAATCTAATGGGTGAGAATATATTCCGGAACCAAAAATTACCGGGTTCGGCCAGGCTCTGTCAAGCAAAACCTGCGGTTTACCAATAATACAAGCTATTTCATCAGGGTGTTTTTTAATATAGCTATAATCGTTAAAGCGATAGGGGATCCCCGCTTTTTTTAATCCTTTAATTAGGTTAATTGATACCATAGCCACACCACCCAGCCGGCTTTCACCGCGTAATAATTTGCGTATTAACCGGCGCGGATAGCGATCAAATTTTACCCACCTGTCCGGGTCTGGTTCGCTGTAAAATATATTGAGTGCCTGCGTCAATTTTATTGGGAATAGCTTAACCTTTTTTAAGTTTTAATAAACGCTCTGTTACAACAAACCCAAGGTTTTTATATAGCGATGCTAATAACTTATTTTCGGCAGATACAAATTGCGGGTCGAGCTCATAAACCCATTTGTAAATTGTGTGTGCATCTGCTATATGGCTTTTAGCCATCCAATGCGCTAAATGCCAAAGGGTGTTTACCGATGCTTTTTTGTAACGGTCAGTCAGCCTCCCGGTCATTTCCAATTCGGTTAATATTCGTTTATAAATTAAATAATGCTGGTAATTTTGAACAGACGCTTTTATATCACCTGTAACTTGCAAACGCTCATTGGAGTGTATTCTGTGTAACAAAACCGGTTTATCATAAATACCGATAATGGGATCTTTTAAGGCAACCTCTAAAATAAAAAGCCGGTCGTCTCTAAAGGCAAAATCAGGGCGATGGGGTATGTCAGCTAAAAACGACTTTTTAAATATAAATGCCGAGTAATGCGATCCATCACATTCGCCCAGTTGCTGCGCTATAAAATCATCGCAGTAGGTCCATTTGGTTTCGCCAATCGTCTTATCGTTTATATCAATTGTTTTATAGCCGGCGGTAACTATATCCGCATCTGTTTGCCTGGCAATATGGTATTGTTCGTCATTAGCATTATCGGCCAGCATATCATCCGAATCAAGGAACCTAACATATTCGCCCGATGCGATGTTAAAGCCCTTATTAACGGCCCAGCATTTCCCCAAATTTTGTTGTTTTATAGCAATGATATCTGTTTGAGATTGCAGCCATTCCCAGGTTCCGTCAGTACTGCCATCATCAATAACTATTACTTCAACTTTAACCGTGTTTTGCTTACAGCTCGCAATTGTTTTGGGTAAGCTCCAAAGCCTGTTATAAGTGGGGATAATAATACTGACCGCTGTACTCATACTCTATCGGTTGGATTTATACGCCTTACACCAAATAATGCGTGATATAAACTCCTGAATTTATTTTTTAAATATAATACAGATCTTTTTTTAAGCTCAATATTTATCAGCGCGTTTGCTTCTGTAATAAAGTTAAGCCGACCTTCACTCCATTTTTTTAGCCGGTAGGTATCTTTTTGATATTGATAATCGGCACTGTGATGACCTAAAAAATGGATAACCAATGGCGATACTTTATTAAATGGGTACCATTCCTGATGCAATGGATTTGGCGCCGGGGGATTAACCAAATAGTTTTTACCGCTGATTACATCAGTCACATATATTGCGGGGCAGGATAGGGGGTCGCTCATTAAAGTACCATCATCAGCAATAGGTGTTTGATCATGCAATTGCATAGCCAATGCCATTAACACTTCGTCATTAGGCCGGCCCCTAAGGCGCACAAAGCCTATTTCATCATATTGGGTTTCCAACTCACGGGCGGTTTCGTAAACCTTTGTGGCAATTGGTCCGTTTTCTAAATAGTATATGCCACCGTTAAATTTTGGTAAATGCTCAATGTTATACTTTTTGCATATAACAGCTACGTCGCCAAACCATTCGCCGGTAGCAATGTAACCGCCAACTACCGATACATGATGTCCTTTAAATTTTGTAAATAATGGTAATAAATTGCCGTATATTAAACAATCACTATCAATAAATAAGGTTTGACCTTGCGGGGCAAGTTTATCCAAATGTAATTTAGGCGAGAAACCTATGCCTAATTCATTTGGTTTTAGTTGTATAATTTGGGTATAACCTTTTATATCTTCAGGCAAATATTGTGGCAGATCAGTAGCTATATAGAAATTAATATTATTACCCTTGTTCCACAAAATAAATGAACGAGCAAGATTCACTGCCATATCAACAAACAATTTTTTGCCGGTGGCTAAGGTTAGTATGTTAAGTGGTTGGTGCAACGATTTTCTTTCTTACGGTAAATGGTTTCTCAATATATTTAAAGCTGTACCAGCAAATTATAGGGATAATGATAATCCCGATGGTAATACCCGCCAATTGTAAATTAGCAGGTAAAAACCGATGCCCTAAAAAGTTTTTTAACGCAATTAATGGCTCGTGTAATAGGTATAACGAGTAGCTTGACAAG
>DHIR01000127.1:3834-4859 GCA_002403905.1 Mucilaginibacter sp. UBA4741 | reverse complement strand
ATTAAAAAAGCCAATACCCGCTACTAGTTTAGTAAATAGCGAATAGTGTTTAATTAACCAACCGTCTTTTGATGTTATAAATACCAGCGGCCCTGTCCATATCAAAATATTTAGCTGGTTATATATAATAGGTAGTTTGTTGGGGATAAAATGAATTGCAAAAAATACAGCTACTATAACTAAATAGAGCGCTATAAATATTGATTTTTTAAGATCAGCAGCGTTAAATGCGGCTTTATCTGCCAGGTAAGCGCCACTGCACCAAGCAAACCACAAATTAAATACACAATAATGTTGTGGCAGCGGTAATATTTCCTTTGTTGAAAAATAGCCAATACTGATGCAACTTATTAATAAAGAAAACAGCAGCGCTTTATTTAACGAGTACTTTAAGCGGATATAATAAAATACCGGGTAAATAATATAAAAGGCTATTTCTATGCTTATGGTCCATAACACCACATTAATGGTATTAAAATAAGGTATGGTAAAGCCTTGTAATACAAAAATATGTACAAGAATATCAGTTAAGGATGGTAGGTTTTGATAAGTAAAATAATTAACGCTTATACTAAATGCCAAAGCCACCAGGTATGGAGGATATATGCGTAAAAATCTGCGCCTGTAATACTCTTTTAATGGTAATGACTTATGCTCAGTGATATATTTTAGGTTGGATAAATGGATGCAATAGCCGCTGATAAGAAAAAACAGAGGAACAGCAAACTCGGCCCCGAAATCATCAATCTGGCCTATACCAGATATGCCGGTATATTTGGCAATTAAAAAGCAAATGTGCTGGTGATAAGAAAAAACTCCAAGGGCAGCTATTGCCCTCAATATATCAATTGAAATAAGCGATTTTTTTTTGATCAACAGATTGTATGGTGTTTATTATTGATCATTTTTAATAGACATTGCTGTTGTTATAACCCTGAAACAATACTCGTATGCTTTGTTATTAGTTAATTGCCTAACTGCCAAAAATGTAAAAGTTTTAAAAAGTTTAAGCACCATATAGCACT
>DHIR01000127.1:965-3688 GCA_002403905.1 Mucilaginibacter sp. UBA4741 | reverse complement strand
GAAGCACCATATAGCACCTACGGGCAAATGATGGTGGTGGTATAGTTAATAAATGAGCTTTTGTTTTTTTCTCTAAAGAGTTTGTCATGTGCCAGTTGCGTGGTGTACTTTCCAGGTATCCATCATGCGAAAGTGATTTCTGATCAACCGGATCCAGAATGACACATTTTATATTTTCGACCTCAAACTTTTTCGACAAAAAATTCTCAAAGCCATCTTCACCTAATGTATCACCTTTAGGAGAAGATGCTAACATGTTAAAAGCATTCTGTATAAGCCAGGTATTACAAATAGCAGGGTTTGCAGAGAAACCATAAATAGATTGGTATAAATTATCCGCTAAAGGGTGGAGCTTCATTTCGTCACTTAACGGACCGTATTTGCTTAATACTATTTCGGCCCAGTCATTATTTTGTTGTAACTGACTTAATAAATAAGGTAAGTCTATTTTTTGGTTAAAGCTCCAGTCGTCCTCTAACCAAAAAAAGTAATGACTGGTTATAACTTTTACTGTTTGGGCAATGCTGTTTACATATCCGCGCCTTTCGGGGTGTTGAATAACTAAATCGGGTTTAATTTCTGCTATTATTGATGGATCAACAGGCCCGTCAATAGCAAGAATTATTTTGCCGAACTGATAATCGCAAACACTTTTAAATAATGTGTATGATTTTAATAGCAAATGCTCGCGGCCCTGGCAGGTAAAAATTATCAGATCGATCATGCGCGGTTTATATTCAGTATCCTGAGCTTGCTTCTAAGTACCCTATAAAAATACAGCAAAATATTATGGTGTCCCCATTTATATTGAAAGTACCAATATTGTTCGGATGTTAATGCCGCTTTATCCTTTGCATCCAGTTCGGCTGTTGAAATGCCGTCTAAATGATCGACAACTGATGACGTAACTAAAGCGTGTTTGTAATTAAATTTTTGCAATGTTTTGGCATAATCACCATCAGCAAACCAAAATTTAAAATTTTCGTCAAACAAGCCAATAGTGTTAAATAAACTTCTTTTTGTAAAGAAACACCAGCCTGCTATTTCCTGGCGAACACCATAACCATAATGATTACCGCTATTGGGTAATATGTTTATAGAGGGATGAAATATGGAGCAAAGTGGCGATGCGCTCATTAATTCCGGATCAGCATTAAATTGTTTCAAAATAGTCGATGCCCATAACGGGTGAAAAAGCAGGTCGTTATTGCAAAAGCATATATATTCATTGGTGGTGCTTTTTAGCCCTATGTTTAAATATTTGTTAAAACTAAAATCGCCAGCAGGATATATAGTTGTAGTGCCCGGATAGGTAAATGGTTTTAAGCTTTTATTAGACTCGATAATTAATATATCAAACAGTACATTGTCAGCACTTTCTGATACTTGCAGGCTTGCAATAGCGTTTTCTGTAACTGCCTGTAATGAAGTATTTTTGGCATAGCTTAATATAATGATGTCTTGTTTTTTCAAGAGCGCTTAAAAAAATTCTTAAAAATTCTTAAAGGTTTTAAAATACTTTCGCCAAGCCGATAAGGGGTAAAGCTCATTACTCTTTTAAAATACATATCGCGTATAATATCTTCCCCATTAAAATAGCTGGTTTGCGGTTCGTTAAAAGGTTCGTCTGATGATACCGAAATATTAAACATCGGGAAACTTAACCCGTTGTTAGCAGCAATAGCTAAATAATCACCGGTATATTCAGTAATGGTATTATTTGTGTAATTGTCTTTTACAATTAATGATCCCGTTAAAAATGTTTGATAATAAAAGTACGATGTTTTGAAGTATTGATTTAAAAGTTCTTTAAATTCTATAAAATAAAGTTCTTTTACATGGAATGAATTTACCCGGTTAAACCTATCAGAGTAGTTTGCTTTATCAGGCGATGATATAATAACAATGCCACCCGGTTTTAAAACGCGTTTCACCTCGCGCATCATTTCGTGGTGCTTATCTGTATGCTCTAATGTTTCAAAGCTTACAACAACATCGGCCATATGATCGTCTAATGGGATTTTTTCTACAGAGCCAACTTTAAAACTAAGATTGGTTGTTGTGTTATATTTTTCTGCTGCAAACAGTACAGCTTCTTCAGATATGTCAATGCCATAAACATGTTTTGCCTTTAATGCCATTAAATTTGACCGATATCCTTCTCCCGAAGCTATATCGACTACGATTTTCCCAGTTATATAATCCATAGGGATAGCGTACCTGTGCAAATGATATATGGTATCTTCATTAGCTACTTCTGTAACTAATCTTTCTCCTGTCCATTTAAGATTGTTTTTCACAATTATATTTGTTAATGCTTTATAATATATTGTAAATACTTAACCGTACGCCAGCCAAATACTTTTGCTGTTAAAAACTTTATCCCTGTGTAATGTGGAATGTAATTATAACCAGGCGCTAATTCTTTAACTTTTTGCTCCGCCTGTTTTGATAGGGACTTATAAGCGGGGTAAAAATTAAAGGCATTCTCCCAAAACAGACGGCTTAACGCAAGCCGGGCTTGCGGGTCGTTAGTTTTAGCCAGCAAATGGTTTGTTTTTAATTGGGTGGCTTGTAACATTTTTTTACAAGATTCGTAAGTTTTTTGAGCGCTCCAGGTATTGGCGTCTTTAAATTTGCGGTAATAGCTTGCAACTTTAGGGGCATATTTTATTCCATTGCTTGCTAATACAACCCTGCAAAAAAACTCGCCGTCATCATCA
>DHIR01000127.1:0-839 GCA_002403905.1 Mucilaginibacter sp. UBA4741 | reverse complement strand
CAAAAAAACTCGCCGTCATCATCAACTGTAAGTTCTTCATTCCAACCACCTACTTTGTCAATGACCTCCCGGGGACATAACCAGGCATGCATGGCTATCATTCCACCATATTGCGGGCCTATTAAACCACCACCATATAATTTTATCAGGAAATCTACAGGATCATCAGAGCCACTTATATACCATTCGTCAGCGATAGGGATTGTATAAGGATCTTCACCATTAAAAAAATGAATCGTGGCGCATAAACTTATATAACCAGTATTATTTACCAACAAATTCATTTGTGCTTCGACTTTATTTTCACTAATAAAATCATCGGCATCTAAAAATTGAATATAGTCGCCCTTAGCTTCAAAAAGTCCTTTATTCCTTGCTGCACTAGCGCCTTTGTTTTGTTGACTAAAAACCTTTACAGTATCACTTTCAAAACCCTTCGCTATTGTTAATGAATCATCGGTCGAGCCATCATCAACAATAATAATTTCTTTATTGGCCCATGTTTGCTGCAACGCAGAATTTATAGTTTCATTAATAAATGCCGCGGCATTGTAAACAGGTATTATTATTGAAACAAGGGGTTTAGGCATGCTTGCTTTCAAATATCTCAAGCCACCTGTTTTTTAACGAAATATTGGCAGGCAGCTCATTGTTTATAAACCATGGCTGTTTTAACATAGCTATATATTGCTCAGGGTCATTATCTAATTCTGCTATGCGGGTAATTAGGGGGGTAAAGTTTATACCGCTAAACTGAATGCGCATTTTTAAATCACGTCCCCATATCTTTAAACGTCTTTTTATCCGGTGTAAAGGTGTATGATTGTAGGATGGCCTGA
>DHIR01000232.1:2732-4635 GCA_002403905.1 Mucilaginibacter sp. UBA4741 | reverse complement strand
GTATTGAGTATTAACACACCCGAAAAGCCTGTTAAAAACAACTTTATTGCTCCCTACACAATAGTTTATCCATCAAAAGATGGTGTATCTCAAAAGATCATGTTTGCATTGTTACATATAGGGCGATTTGCACCTGTTAGCGCTATAAAGAAAAAGATAATGGAATACGAGCCGGATTTTAATTATATGTTAAATACAGCCCTAACAAAGTTACAAGAGGAAAACAAAATTGTAAGTTATAGCCCCAGTGGTTCAAGAAAGGATGTATTTTATGGCTTCCCTAAATGGGGCGACAAATCAGGGAAACCACAAGTTGAGTATATGAATTACAAAATAGATTATTCAGATTTATAAAGGCATAAAAAAACCACTCAAGAAGTTTTGCACGCTAATGTGAGTGGTTTTTAAAACATAAAGAGGGACAACGGTTCGTATAATTAGTACGGTTGAACTTGAAGCAACAAGCGTTGGTATAAAATCCAACCCGTTCCCTTTTGCTTATCACAAAGGTAAGCATTAATAAATAACATTTTCAATTATTAATACTTACCAATATGAAGTACACACTACAAGAGTTTTTAAAAGAATACCCAAATGATGCCGCTTGCTTAGATAGGGTATTTAAGTTGCGCTTTGGCGATATGCAACGGGTTTGCCCTTGCTGTGGTAAGGAAACTACTTTCAGGCGTGTAGTTACCCGCAGATCATATCAATGCAGGTTATGTTATCACCAGTTATACCCAACTGCTAATACTCCATTTAATAAGACACGTACACCTTTAAATTATTGGTTTTATGTAATGTATTTAATGACCACTACACGCAACGGCGTAGCTTCTACCGAAGTACAACGGGCTTTAGGTGTAACTTATAAGACTGCTCATAAAATGACCACACAGATACGCAAATTGATGCAGGAAGACCATAAGATTAAATTACGTGGTTATGTTGAAATAGATGAAACCTACGTATCAACCGGCAAGTCAAAAAAAGGAGATACGGGCCGAGGTACTGAAAGTAAAAAGCCCGTGTTTGCGGTAGTTGAACGATTGGGCGAAGTTAGGGCAACCGTTATGCCTGAAATAACAATCAAGCATACAGATAAATACTTACAAAAGCATGTTAGCAAAGACGCTCATATTAGTACAGATGAATTTCCATTATACAATGGACTTAAAAAACGTGGATTTATCAATCATGGTGTAATTAAACACGCTATGGAAGAGTATAGAAAGGGCGAAACTTCAACCAATACTATAGAAGGTTTCTTTAGCCAATTAAAGCGTATGATATTCGGCACACATATCCACGTATCAGAGCAACACTTACAGAAATATGTTGATGAAGCGGTGTTTAGATACAACCACAGATTTAAAGACGTTGATATGTTTGGGTGTTTAGTATTAAGGCTTATTGACTATCAGGAGAAGCCATCCCTTTAAGCACCTTATCAAATAACTCTTTACCATTCTCATTCTCGCCTATCTCGCGCATTACATTAGGGATGCGTGGGTGTACTTTGCCTTTCTTTATGGTTTGATGCGTTTCTGCAATCTCCTTTGTTGACCTTACTGGTAAACCTGCTTCACCCTCAGTATCATCATAAACTCTTGCCGCTTTTCTTTTCTTTGGTGTTCTCATATTATAAAGGTAATCTTATTTACAATTTGTAACAAGTGTCTAAAGGGGATATACGCCTAACTTACTTTTTTTCTCTGCAATGCCTCTTGGCGCGTACCTTGTGTTTGTTTGCAAGGTGTGGCCCCTTTCATATCGCTGCGAGCGGGGGTTGGGGATGCTAATTTAAAATCAATATTTATAAGCTTTATTATTTGGTATTTAATATGCTTTAAAGCATAACCTTTTATCTTTGAGCAGCTTGTTTGTTTGTTTGTTTGTTTGT
>DHIR01000232.1:0-2511 GCA_002403905.1 Mucilaginibacter sp. UBA4741 | reverse complement strand
TGTTTGTTTGTTTGTTTGTTTGTCATAAAAACATGAATGATTTTTTAGCCGCCAGATCGCAAATGGCCCTATCACTGGGCTTTCACATCATCTATTCCTGTATTGGTATGGTGATGCCTGTTTTTATGGCGATATCCCACTACAAATACATCAAAACACAAAACCCGGTTTATAAAAACATTACCCAAGCCTGGAGCAAGGGTGTGGCTATATTTTTTGCTACGGGTGCGGTATCAGGCACCATGCTATCATTCGAGTTGGGTTTGCTCTGGCCAAAATTCATGGAACATGCCGGGCCTATATTTGGCATGCCATTCTCATTAGAGGGTGTCGCGTTTTTTATTGAAGCGATAGCACTGGGCTTTTTTCTTTACGGCTGGAATAGATTTAATAAATGGTTCCATTGGTTTACGGGGGTAATGGTGGGTATAAGCGGGATATTATCGGGCATACTAGTAGTATCAGCCAATTCATGGATGAATAGCCCATCAGGGTTTGATTATGTAAATGGCCAATATCTCAACATCAACCCTATGAAAGCCATGTTTAACGGCGCATGGCTCTCCGAATCATTACATATGACTATCGCGGCGTTCTCTGCCACCGGGTTTGCTGTAGCGGGCATACACGCGTTAATGATCTACCGTAAACAAAATATTGAGTTCCATACTAAAGCATTTAAAATCGCTATCATATTTGGGTCAATAGCGGCCATATTACAACCATTAAGCGGTGATATATCTGCCAAGCACGCTGCTAAAAGGCAACCCGCTAAACTAGCCGCTATGGAGGCTTATTTCCATACGCAAACCTATGCCCCGCTGGTTATCGGCGGCATACCTGATACTGCCGCTAAAAAAGTTAATTACGGCATAGAGCTCCCCGGCATGTTAAGCTTTTTGGTACATGATAATTTTAGGCAGGAAGTTAAAGGATTAGATCAAATCCCGTTTAAAGATCAACCTAATGTTGCGGTTACTCATTATGCCTTCCAGGTAATGGTAGGCATTGGTATGCTAACAATGTTTATTGGGATATTGTATCTTATCGCAACGCTAAAAAAACGAAGCTGGCTAACAAAAACATGGTTTTTAAAACTGTTTATTATGGCCACACCATTAGGTTTTATTGCTTTGGAGGCTGGCTGGACCGTAACCGAAGTTGGCCGCCAACCCTGGATAATACAGGATATTATGCGTACTACCGATGCGGTAACGCCAATGCCGGGCATACACTATTCGTTTTATTTGTTCAGTTTTATATATTTTACGTTGAGTTTGGCGGTAATATTTTTACTGCAACGGCAAATTAAAATGGTGCCTGAATTGTATGATGTAAAAAAGTGATGAGTAGTGAGTTTTGAGTTAAGACACTATTCAAAACCCATAACTCACCACTCAAAACTCAAAACTATGTTAACAGTCGTAATTATCTTCCTGTTCTTCGCTATACTGTTGTACTTCCTGTTAGGTGGTGCAGATTTTGGCGCGGGGATTATTGAACTCTTTACATCAGACGACAATAAACACCGCACCCGCAGCACTATGTACCAGGCCATTGGCCCTATATGGGAAGCGAACCACATGTGGCTCATCATTGCCGTGGTAATTATGTTTGTGGGGTTCCCTGATATTTATAGTAAGATGTGTACTTACCTACATATTCCCTTGTTATTGATGTTGCTGGGTATTATAGCGCGGGGTACGGCCTTTGCTTTCCGCAATTATGATGCTATTAAAGGCGAGCGCACCCAAATGGTGTACAATAACATATTTGTTTACTCCAGCTTTTTAACGCCCTTGTTTTTGGGGATAATTGCCGGCAGCGCCATATCACGCCAAATTGATTTTGAAGCGACTGACTTCTTAACCGCTTATATATTTAGTTGGTTCAATTGGTTCTCTATAGCTGTTGGTTTATTTACTGTAGCGCTTTGCGGATTCTTAGCAGCCATATATTTAATTGGCGAAGCAGATGATGATTTTGATGTTAAGCGTTTTATAAAAAAAGCCAAAGTGCTTAATGCCATTGCGTTCTTTTGCGGCGGCCTGGTTTTTTTAGCTGCCGAAACTCTAAACATCCATATGGCGCATTGGATATTTGGTAACCGGGTTAGCCTAACGGCAGTAATTGCCGCCTCTATTTCGTTGGTATTACTTTGGATAAGCATAAGTAAGGGCAGAAAGCAGATGCCACGTATTTTTGCCGCGTTCCAGGTGAGTATGATATTATTATCTGTGGGTTATACCCATTATCCTAATTTTATTATGGGTAAGAATGGTAAAAACCTGTCACTACTGGCTGACCATGCTCCTACAAAAACTATTGATGATCTGGGGATAGCCCTGCTTATTGGCAGCTTGTTTATATTGCCTGCCTTGTCTTACCTGTTCTATAGCTTCCGCGGAAAGAATAGCAGCGATCATTAATCTGTTTCACGAGTTTGTTTCACCTCTCTAAATTAGTCAATAGGTATATACGCTTAAGTCGCACGATCAAGAAAATTGAGCT
>DHIR01000257.1 GCA_002403905.1 Mucilaginibacter sp. UBA4741 | reverse complement strand
GTTTAATTCCTCAATGGTTAAAAAGTTCCTGCGGGTTTCGGCTTGTTTAACAGGTGCAATTTTTGCGTTTAATTCGGTTTGAATTAATCCATCTTTAAAGGCTTGCTTTAAAGTTGCCTTTAATTTATTGAAATAAGAAACTGCTGAATTTTGCGATAGTGTTTTTTTACTGCTGCGGTTGCTGGGGCTGGTTAACAAATAATCTTTAAAGCCATTGCAAAAGGTTTCGTCAAGATCGGCAAATTTCAGATCCCCGTTTGCATACTTTTCGAGGTAATGAAAAGCAGATACCCAATTATCATGGTTTGAGGCTTTACGCTTATCGGCTAAGTGTTTAAAATATTTTATAAAAGACTGTTCGCCTTTTGCTTTATTTTTTAGCTGTTCCTTTTCAAAATCGCTGTAAATTTCGGGCTTGTTTAATTGGTTATCCCTTTGCTGCCTTATACTTTCGGCTATACTTTTAGTTTCTGTATTATGGGTTTTATCAAAAGGGTTTTTAGGTTTATCAAATAAATAAAGCCCTAAAAACTCCCGCCTTGTTGGCTGGCCTGTTTCCGGGTGCTGTATGGCCGGGTAAAAATCCAAATAAAGACTGTGCCTGTTTCCTGATATTGCCTTTGTTCTTAAAGCTACTTTTATAGTCATTTGTATAAAGCTTAAATCTTATTCAAAAAGTTTGTCTATTTCTGATCTCTTAATAATTGTTTTGCGTTGGCCTATGTTAACCGCTTTGATATTACCCGTTACAATTAGCCTGTAAGTTGTACGGACGGAACAATTTAAAAGCTTTGAGGTATCCTTTACAGTAAGAAACTCCTTTGCTCTTATCGCATCTAAGGGGTTATTGGCAATAAGCGTATTTATTAAATTATTTATTCCCTGGGTTTCTTTATTGCTTGTTTCAATTTTTAAACCCTTTACCCCTTTTTTATACGCCCGGCTTGCACAACGGTGGGAACAATACTTTGTAGTTGTTTTTTGGGCTGTAAATTGATCCCCGCAAAACTGGCAAATCCTTTGTACCTTAATGTTTGAACTCATTTAAATAGCATTTGATGTATTTAAGTGTAATTAGATGTATTTAAGTGCCATTATTTCGCCTTAAAAAGGGGTTGAGGTACAAATCTTGTATTTCAACCCCTGTAAGGTACAACTAAGGTACAAATAAATACTTAATATCCAAATAACAAAGCGTAATAAATATTAAACGATACATAAAAAAAGCCCTGATTTATAGGGCTTTATAGTGGTTTAATAACAGTTTGTTATTGAGTTGTTTTGTGGGGTTACTTTCCGATACAGAACTTGCTAAATATATTCTCCAGCAAATCATCAGTAGTAACAGCGCCAGTAATTTCGCCCAGGTAGTGCAGGGCTTGCTTAATATCCATCGACAGGAAATCAGATGTAACCGTATCTATCCCATCCAATACCCTTGCTAATGCTTGCTCGGTTTTTTGTAGGGCTTCCAAGTGCCGTACGTTGGTTACCAGCGTTTCGTTTCCGTCTAACCTGTCTTTTACTGCAGAGTGATATATTGTTGATTTAAGCTCGTCTATATGCGTTTTCTCTTTGGCGGAGATAACGCTTGCATTGACAGGTAGAGCGATTAATTGTGCATCGGTTAGCAAATCGGCCTTATTAGCTACAATTATCATGGTTACGCCGGGGCGTTGCAGACTTTCCAGATCGCTGTTTAGCTCATCTAAAGTTATCTGTGCCGCATCATAAACATATACTAACAGGGCAGATTGCTCTATCTTTTCCATTGTACGCTCTACCCCTATTTTTTCAATAGCATCGGTAGCCTCTCGGATGCCGGCGGTATCTATCAGCCTGAAGTTAATGCCGTTTATATTTAAAATCTCTTCTATAGTATCGCGTGTGGTGCCGGGGATATGGCTTACTATGGCACGTTCTTCATTTAATAATGCGTTTAATAAAGTTGACTTACCCGCATTTGGCCTGCCGGCAATAACGGTATTTACACCTTGCTTTATTACGTTCCCTAACTCGAATGATTGTATCAGCGCACTAATAACCCTCACAATTTCATAGATCAGTTTTTTTAACTGGTCGCGATTAGCAAACTCTACATCTTCTTCGGCAAAATCAAGCTCTAATTCAATTAATGAAGCAAACTGTACCAATTGCTCGCGCAGCGATTGTAGCTGGTTACTAAAGCCGCCCCTTAACTGTTGTAAGGCTACTTGTTGCGATGCTTTAGAGTTTGACGCTATCAGGTCGGCAACTGCTTCGGCTTGCGATAGGTCCATTTGCCCGTTAAGGAAGGCCCTCAACGTAAACTCGCCCGCTTTGGCAGACCGTGCGCCGTTTTTTATCAGCAGTTTTATAATAGATTCGATAATGTAGTTGGACCCATGGCAGGATATCTCTACCACATTCTCACGAGTGTACGATCTGGGTGCTACAAACAACGAGGCCAAAACTTCATCCAATATCACTTCCCCATCAACTATGTTACCGAAGTGTATGGTATGCGATTGTTGCGTGGTTAAATCCTTGCCCTTAAATACGCTATTGGCAATTTTAATAGCATCCGGGCCGGATAAGCGGATAACGCCGATAGCCCCTATCCCCGCAGGGGTAGCTAAAGCAACAATGGTTTCTTCGGTATTGGTCATTGCGGGCAAAGGTCGCAAATTACTATCAACAATAGCTATAACCCTAAAGTAAAAAAACTAAATTGCGTACCAATTATGGTAACTTATTTTGAAGCTTCGCTCGATACAATTTCTGTACATCACGTTGGTAATCAATCACAAAGTGAAATGTATGCCTTATCAGACCATCCGCTGGTTTTAAAAGACGAACTAATTTCAAGCCTGTTGAAGCAGTATTTCTTAGCCCCATTCGAGAAATCGGTTGAGGTTTATCATCTCATGCATAGCAGTGGCGACCTGGCTTTAAACGAGATACACCATTTCGCTTCGCAGATATTTGAGGATAAAGACAAGTTCCATGAAATGTCTGAACAAATAGCCAAGTATCTCTATAAAGTAGCTAATCACCCCAAAATCAAATCGGGCGAGTTGTATGTAGCGTACTTTAAGGATGTGCAGATAGAGGGCAATTTGCTTGACGCGATAGGTATCTTCAAATCAGAGAATAAAGAAACGTATTTAAAGGTTTACCCGGAGAAAGGCGGTTTCGCGATTGATTATGAAGAGAATGCCATCAACATCAATAAACTGGATAAAGGCTGCCTGATATTTAATATCGAGAAAGAGAACGGCTATAAAGTAGTGGTGATAGACAATAACAGCCGCGGGCAAGATGCCGCTGTTTATTGGAAAGACGACTTTTTGCAATTAAAGATCCGTAACGATAGCTATAACCAAACCAGCAATGCGCTTGGCATCTACAAAAACTTTGTCACTAATAAGATCGATGGCGAGTTTGATATGACTAAGGCAGATAAGATAGACCTGCTTAACCGCTCCATGAAGTATTTTAAGGAGAAAGAAACCTTTGATATGGACGAGTTTGCCGGCGAGGTAATAGCCAATCCAAAAGCCATTGAATCCTTCAAGACCTTTAAGAACCAATACGAGGACGAGTTTGATACAAAGATCAACGACACATTCGAAATCTCTAACAACGCGGTGAAGAAGCAACAGCGCATTTACAAGAGCGTATTAAAGTTGGATAAGAACTTCCATATCTATATTCATGGCGATAACAAGCTGATAGAAAAAGGCTTTGATGATGATAAAGCAATGAACTATTACAAGGTGTTTTTTAAAGAGGAAGCTTAGCGCCGCAAGTGTACCACGTGAAGGTGTCTTGATGATACATTTTGGCACACCTGTTTTTGCAATTGATTGAAAATAAAATAGTTAATTTCTTAAATCCGGTTTCATGATACAATTTGGTACACTTTTTATGACTTTTAAGTCATTTTTCGATGCCTGATTTCTGACAATATAGCGCCACCAAAAATTCAGTAAATTACTTTCGGTCAGGCCTTATCAATAAGCCATCCATACCTGCAAAGGTTTATATTATTACTGTCGGCAGTTTAGTGTAGATAGCCAACTAAAAACCGTAATCACCCGTAATTTCCTGTTTGTACCCGCATATTTACCACATCATTACTCAACTTTATAACGGTATACCTGCCTGCCTAACTCACCGGCGCCGTTAATACCCTCTACCACTACGCGATACATTCCCGGTCCGTCAGCATTGTAAAAATCAACAGTTGCTTTTCCGGTTTGATCCGTATTAACGTAAGGGTTCCAGTAAATTGTTGTGCGAAGATCAGGCTGTTTGTGCTCGCCATCCGGGCGGTCATAACGTGGTGAATAAAACTGGCGCACCCTATTATAGCCTTTGGGGGTTAGATTTGCAATTCCCGGGTTATATTGTTTGCGGGTAGTAACTGATTTGGTAATGATAAATAGCATTCCGCCTGAAGGTTTGCTCCCATCAGCAAATAAATTGATCATAGCAAGGTTATGTGTTACCAACAGAATTTTTGATACATCTTCCGGTTGTAGCGATCCTATTAATATATCATTAAATTCATCTACACTCAAAGGCCTGCCATTTAAATAAACGGATACGAGATCGGGCTGTGGGTTTGGATTAGACAATAAATCGGTTGGTGGTCGCGAACTCACAAGCTCTTTGTAACCCGTCAACGGATTCAGTTGTATCCTTACATTTCCCAAACGCCCCTGCAGGAACATTTCTAAATCATTATAGTGTTCCGGATCGGGGATTGTCAGTATTTTATCTGCTGACTCTTCATCCGGCAGTTTATACATTCCCTGCACAGCAATATCTTTATCAATCTTGTTCCTGGTGGTTTTAATATCTACTTGTTTTAATACATGTAACCCTGTTAATTGTGCAGGTTTGCCTTCTTGTTGGGCTTTTTGCAGGTTGGCTTTAATGATGTCCACATCGGCTACGTTTTGTTTTTTGTTAGTAACGAGTTGAGGAATGCTATCCAAAATGATTATTGTTTTATCAGTATTTTTCAAGTCCCTGGCTTGAACGGCAAACTTAGCGCTATCCGGAAATAATAACTTATCGAACCTGAACCTGCCAGTAACGTCGGCAGTGGTCTCTTTGGAGATCCGCGCATTCATTGACACCAGTATTACATGGGCATTTGGCAAGGGCTGATGACCGAGCGTTTTTACCACGCCGGATATAGTTGTAGTCAAACCTTCGGCCTTAAATACAGGTTTAGTATTTACTATACTATCCAGCAACTTCCATTCAAACCTACGGTAACCTTGTGTTAGCATCAGGTTATCCAATGCCTTATTTACATCATTGGTATCAGCAGTAAAATAATAATTTGGTCTTTCTATGTATCCTTTTATGTCTGAGCTTAGCAGAATGTTAGAAAAAATGGTACTCTCTGCGCTTTCATCCGCAGGCACCTTGCTTTCATCTATCACGGCCACCGAGAAATTAGCCGCGACCGGAGTGCCCGTGCTTTCTTTTGCGCTTAATTCCAGCTGTACATGTTCTTTGCTTTTGTACAAGGCTTTTTCGGTTTTAATGGCTATTTGCATATAATCGTCATTCTTAATAAATGCAATACGCTCATTTAGCGGCTCATTCTTGGTATTGAAAATGGTAAACTGCGCTATGCCGCTAGGAAACGATTTCTTATCCAGCCAAACTAAAGACATGGCACCATTTATCTCTACCGGCGACGTAAAAATTACTTCGCCGTTGCTATGAGCAATTAAATTGACGGTTGAGTGTAGTAAGTCGACCGAAGCCTGTATGCGCACCAAAATGCTGTCTCTATTTGGCTGATAAACATTCAGTACATAGCCCTCATTTAAAGCCCGGTGCAAGGGAATGTCTTTGGTGGTACTGTCCGCAAATTTAATATGGGCGATATAGTTTTTACCGGGCAAAGGCTTCAACAAAAAAACGCCCATGCCCGCGTGTGAGGTATTAATTCGCGCTAACTCATTGTTCTCATTGTCGGTTATAGTGCCGCTGATGGGTACTCCCAATCCATTGGCACCAACTGCCTTAAAGCCAACCCGCGAAGCGATGCCGTTAACCAGGTTTCCGCTCTCAGGGAAAAACTGAACATCTGTTTGTTGCAATGATGGTTTTGGGTTTGTTTTATCTTTAAATGTTCTTGGGTCGCCTATGGTAATTGCTTTGTTAAAGAAGTAATCTTCGCCGGCATTTCGCATCCATTGGGTATAGGCACGTATATGGTAGCTACCTTCTTTAATGTCATAACTCAATATTAAGTCGCCTGCAACAGTACCCGAGTCTACAGGTAATTTTAATGTTTTTACCGGCTGATTTAGTTCATTTATCAAATCGATATACACAGCGCCGCTAAGTGCCGACAGCCGGTGTCTGCTGCCAGTGGTAAGATACCCTTTAAACCAAATGGTATCACCTGGCACATAATAGGGTTTATCTAAGTGCAGATACGCTTTTTCCTGCGGTATGCTGTCCGTCCATTTTTGAAGATCAACAAGCAATGGGTTTATTGGTGTAACCCTTCGGGGAATGTCAGCTACCGGCGGTTTATATTCAACCGGTAACTGATCGCCTACCCGGGCGGTGGCCCAATAGCCCTGGCTTAAAAAATCATGATAATCTGTATAGCTTCCCTTTTTATCAATGATAGCTTGGTTAGTTGTCAGCCTTAACACCGAACCCATTGGGTCAATAATAATATTTGCTTGCAGGTCGGTCCTGTTTGGTTTAAAATGTGCAGCCAATTTAGGGTCGTAAGTAACGTATAGTTCCTGCCTGAATTTTAATGAAGTGAAATTGGTATCAATGGCTGTTAGCAGCGAGTCGAACGATATTAGGCGGTCATTTATAATTATTCTATCATGGAGTTGGATAGTAGTGTTATCATATCTTAACGTTCCATAACCATATACCGGCTTTGTGATAAAACCATTTTCTAAAGTGTTGTTAGCATATACCGATCGCAAAAAGTGCATAAAGGAGCCTCGATAGGTTGTCAAGCGATTTCGGGTCCATTTCTTTTTTTGTTCATCCGTTCCGTCAAGCTCTTCAAAACTACATTCACCGTGGTATACAATTATGCCATCGGCATGCGTATAACTAAAACCTCCAAGCAGGTAGCGAAGCCGGTATCCAAGCCGCTTGTTTTCTATTACCAAAAATTCGTCTGCATCAGCCAGCAGTTGCCCTTTTTTAGTACTGAAGTTGATAACTTCCGGATTAATTATAATGCATTGCTTTGCATTGGCCGATTGCCCCAGGAACTTCTCCTTAAATAACGCTAAATTTTTCTCTGACGCTTTTCTTTTTCCTATAGTAACCTGCTGAAGAGCGATAACTTTCGTCTGTAATTGTATGTCAATTTTAATAGGCGCGCCTTTAACAATGATATTGCGTGTTTCTGGTGCGTAACCAAGCATTTGTACAGAAAGCTGAAAGGTACCTGTAGGCAGGTTGCTAAAGTTGAATTGCCCATTTTCGCCGGTAGCCATTTCCCGCTCTGATCCGCCTATAAAAACGGTCGCCCCTTTAACCGGTTCTCCTTTTTCATTAGTAATAACGCCGGATACGCTGTATTGCGCCTGCGCGAACACATTTGTGGACGTAAGTGATAAAAAAGCAAAACATAGCAGTAATTGATAGATATTTTTCATAAGATTAGGCACCGGGCATATCAAATATACGGTCTGGATCTATTAGTTGCAAGGCTAGCGAGATTTAGCTTGGCCATAAGCGTTGTTTTTTAATATCAAAGGATATTTATTTTTCTTCGCTGTAAGCCATCCCCATAAACACCAACACCTCCTCATTTATATCATCATCATTCAAAACCCTTAAATGATGATTAAACTGCTGCTGTCCCGGCACCTGTCCTACTTTTTGAAAGCATAGATTATCCTCGTAAGGCTGTTTGAATGGCAACACCACATGGATAAAGTTTTTACCCAGCTGTGTTACCCAGGCAATACGTTTATGCGAGTTGGAGATGCCGATCATGGTTTTGGTTGCTTCTACTCTAACATCACCAATTTTTTCAAACTCGCTAATGAAATGATGAAAAAGCATTACGGTATGCGGTGATTTACCAGTTAAGAAATGGGATATTGGGTTATCTTGTTGCATTGTATTTTTCAAATAAAGCCTATGTCATTGCGAACGAGGTACGAGTGTGGCAATCGCACGCTGCAAAGACCACAACTTTTCTCCTTGCGATTGCCACGCTACGCTCGCAATGACAAACTTAGTTTGCAATCACAATATAGGCATAATCGCATCAGCTCCCCAACGCTCTTCTATCCCCATTGCAAACAGTGCAAAATCATATTTAACCGGATCGCTCGGATCAAACTCGCGCAGGCGTTGGGTAAGTTCGATGGCGGTTTGCCAGTCGGTTTGTTTGCGGGTGATGAGGTTGAGCTTGCGGGCCACCCGGTCAACGTGCAAGTCGCAGGGCATGATGAGTTCTGATGGTTTGATGTGGTTCCATATTCCAAAATCCACACCGCAATTATCCTTACGTACCATCCAGCGCAAAAACATATTCAGTCGTTTACAGGTTGATTTTTGTGACGGTGACGATACGTGTTTCTTTGTACGATGCGGAAAATCGGGCAGCGAAAAAAAGTAATTCCTAAAATGGTTGAGATATTTTTCAATCGGCTCCTCTTCCTCCCCCTTCAGGGGGCCGGTGGGTATAAACGCTGATTCCAGCGAGTCATTATTCTCATAATGCCACCTAAAGAAAGCTATAAAGTACAGCGTATCAATATCATTAAAAGTGCGGTGCTTAAAATGCAATAACTTTTTCAGGTCGATATCTTCATGATTGATAATAAAATCATAAGGTGCACCATCCATTAATGCGATTAACTCTTTGCATTTGTTGATGATGGTAACCCGTTGCCCCCAGGCCAGTGTCGCGGCCCAAAAGCCCATAATCTCGATATCCTGTTTTTTGGTGAACAGGTGTGGGATGCTAATAGGGTCGTTAGTAATGAAACCGGGTTGGTTATATTGAAGAACCTTAGCGTCGAGAAAACCCCCTAACCCCCTGAAGGGGGAACTATAGTTTTCGATTTTGCTATTCATGATAGTTACTTCAAAAACTCCCCCTTTAGGGGGTTGGGGGGCTAAGTGCTTGTTTCAAATCATCCAGCAAATCATCCACATCCTCTACCCCTACGCTTAAACGCAATAAGTTATCAACTACGCCAACCTTTTCTCTTGCTTCTTTAGGTATAGATGCATGCGTCATAGTAACCGGGTGGTTTATTAATGATTCTACCCCACCTAATGATTCGGCTAACGCAAATACTTTAAATGATGATGCTATACGGAAAGTCTCCTTCAAATCGGCACCTTTTAGGGTGATAGATATCATCCCACCAAAATCACGCATTTGTTTTTTGGCAATTTCGTGGTTGGGATGATCGGTAAAGCCCGGCCAGTATATTTTATCAACTTTGGGATGCGTTTTCAGAAACTCAGCTATTTTACGGCCGTTCTCGCAATGTGCTTTCATGCGCAGGTGCAGCGTTTTAATGCCACGTAATACCAAGAAACTATCCATAGGCCCAGGTGTAGCACCGCACGAGTTATAGATGAACCAAAGGCGTTTATAAAGATCCTCGTCATTCAACATTAAAGCACCCATTACCACATCAGAGTGGCCGCCAATATATTTGGTTACCGAATGCATTACCACATCAGCACCCAGGTCAATTGGGTTTTGCAGGTATGGTGACGCGAATGTATTATCAACTACGGTCAACAAACCTTTTTCTTTACCAATTTTAGTTACCGCTGCGATATCAACGATCTGCATGGTTGGATTAGTTGGTGTTTCTATCCAGATCAGCTTAGTATTAGCATTGGCATATTCACGGATGATCTCCGGATTAGACAGGTCCAAAAAATGAAACTTGATACCATAATTGGCAAATATCTTGGTGAACATACGGTATGAGCCGCCATATAGATCATCGCCCGTAATAACTTCATCACCAGGCAACAATAGTTTCATCACCGCGTCTGTAGCTCCCATTCCGCTTGAAAACGCCAAGCCAAACTGCGCGTTCTCCAAGGCTGCCAAGCAGTTCTCTAAAGCCTTACGGGTAGGGTTTGTACCACGCGAGTACTCATACCCCTGGTGGTCACCCGGCGATTTTTGCCAATAGGTTGATGTCTGGTATATCGGCGTCATTACTGCTCCTGTTGATGGATCAGGTTCTTGACCTGCGTGTATGGCCTTAGTCGCAAATTTCATGGTTGCTTTGTTTATAGGGTTGACTACTCAATCAATAAGCGCGGGCAAAAAGTACACGTTGTGTCGACGGCTTCCCTGTCAAAATGCATTTACCCTCCTCCTGCTTATTATCTAAAGGAATACAACGGATAGTAGCCTTGGTTTCGTCTTTTATTTTTTGCTCGGTTTCTGATGTTCCATCCCAATGTGCAGAAAGGAATCCCGGTTTTTCGTCTAAAAGGCGTTTAAACTCTTCGTAAGTGTCAACCTCAGTGGTATTTTCTGTACGGAAGTTGAAAGCCTTTTGATAGATGTTTGTTTGAATTTCTTCCAACAATGCTTCAATATGCTCAGCTAAGCCTTCCTGGTTAACGGTTTCCTTAGTTTTTGTATCTCTACGCGCTAATTCTACAGTTCCGTTTTGCATATCGCGACTGCCAATGGCAACGCGCAGTGGTACGCCTTTTAACTCGTACTCTGCAAACTTAGCACCCGGGCGATGGGTGTCGCGCTTATCAAATTTTACGGATATGTCTTTAGCTTTCAGCGCTTTGCTTAGTTCATTTACATAAGCAGTGATGTTCTCTAACTCTTCATCGTGCTTATAAATCGGCACAACAACAACCTGTATCGGTGCCAGTTTTGGTGGCAATACTAGTCCGGCATCATCAGAGTGTGCCATTATCAGCGCGCCTATCAAACGGGTTGATACCCCCCATGATGTTGCCCAAACGTAATCCAACTTATTTTCTTTATTGGTAAATTTCACATCAAACGCTTTGGCAAAGTTCTGCCCTAAAAAATGCGATGTACCTGCTTGTAGTGCTTTACCGTCCTGCATTAACGCTTCAATGCAATAAGTATCTAACGCGCCTGCAAAACGCTCGTTAGGGGTTTTACGGCCTTTAACTACAGGTAATGCCAGCCAGTTCTCTACAAAGTCAGCATATACTTCCAGCATTTGCTCGGTTTCTGCTACCGCCTCCTCAGATGTCGCGTGGGCGGTATGGCCTTCCTGCCATAAAAACTCGCTGGTGCGTAAAAACAAACGGGTGCGCATTTCCCAACGCATTACGTTGGCCCATTGATTAACCAATATGGGCAGGTCGCGGTATGATTGGATCCAGCCGCGGTAGGTGTTCCAGATTATGGTTTCTGATGTTGGGCGGATAATTAATTCTTCCTCCAGTTTAGCATCTTCATCAACAATGATATTGCCGTTACCATCATTTTTTAAACGGTAATGGGTAACTACTGCGCACTCTTTTGCAAAGCCTTCTACGTGGCTGGCTTCTTTTGAGAAAAAGGATTTGGGTATCAGCAGAGGGAAATAAGCGTTGCTATGACCTGTGTCTTTAAACATTTTGTCTAACACAGCTTGCATTTTTTCCCAAATAGAATATCCGTATGGTTTAATGATCATACAACCCCTAACCGGCGAATACTCAGCCATATCGGCTTTTATAACCAGATCGTTATACCATTGCGAATAATCTTCATCTTTACTAATAACGCCTTTGCTCATTTGTATGTGGAATATATTTTGACTGTTTAATTACTTATTATTGTGGTCAAATTTATAAATTTATACGTTATTAAAACGTCAAATTAAACTATCGCTGTAAATAATAGTCTAATTTTCAAAACCAAACCTAAAATGAAAGGGAACCTGCTTAGAGGAATAATTTTGATCGGTGCCATGGCATTGAGTTCCTGCTCTACCTTAAATACAATTTCTAAATCAGAAAACACCGGCGATGATGTTTATTATACCAAAGCCAAAGCAGGTGATGATTACGAATATGTCCCCGAATATACGCAGCAACCCGTAGTCGCTCCTGTAAGAAACGATGATTACTATTATTATGGTGATTATGAATCGCGCATAAAACGTTTTAGCTATTTCACTCCTTTTGATTATGATGACGATTTTTACTACAGCTATACACCTTACAATTATTACGGCCAACAACCTGTAGTAGTAGCAAATAATAATGCAGGATATGACTACGGTTATGATCCTTATACCTATGATTTTGGCACCTACTCTGCCTATGATTTTGGTTATGGCGATTATAGCGGCTATGATAATTTTGGTTATGGATTTGCTTTTTCAACTTTTATATACGGTGGCGGCAGCAGGACGAGCCATAAAAAATCATACTCTCATAGAAATAACAACGTAGGTGGTTCGGGCGGTTTAACTTTTACAAGGGCAAATAGCGGCAATAGCAGTGTAAGTAATAGTAACGGGAACAGTCCGGGTTTAACATTTACAAGAGCAAACGCTAATAGTAATGGAAATGGTGTTGCATATTCCGGTGGTCGTCCCGGAGGTACTAACGCGGTTTATCCTGGCCGTCCCGGCACAAACGCGGTAACAACAGTTCCTACAAATACTACTACACGTTATATACGCCCGCAAAGCGAAAATCCAAGACCTGTAGTACAACAACCTACTATGGAGCGTGCATCCCCTCCTCCGGCCCAATCTAGCAGCAGCTCAAGCGGTTCAAGCAACAGCAGTGGCGGCGGTGGCAGACCTGTTAGGCCATAACCTATATCACTATGAAATTTAAATATATACTATCTATAATTGCTTTTGTAGCGGTTAGCAACAGCAGCTTTGCCCAATACGCAAAGGATGCCATACGTTATTCAACCTTCCAAACCGGGTCTACCTCACGCATAAAAGCAATTGGTAATGCCGGTACAGCTGTAGGTGGCGATCTGACTTCTATAAGCGGCAACCCTGCCGGTTTAGGTTATTTTACTCGGTCTGAAGTTAGTTTTACGCCCGAGTTTGATGGCTCTAATAACAATTCGGCTTATCTAGGTCAATCAAGCACTAGTACAAAAAGCAATCTTAATTTAAGTAATGTCGCTATTGTATTTTATTCGAGATTAAACACACCAAGCGGACAGGATAAAACTAAAGGATGGGTAAGTATAAATTGGGGTGGAAGCTATAATCGTACAAATAATTTTGATGAAAGTATTCAATACGGTGCTAAAAACAACACTAACTCTGTAAATGATTATTATGCAAGCCTGGCAAATTCGTTTGGTGTAGACGATGGTAGTTTACAGGCATGGGCCTATAATCAAAAACTGATAAGTCCGTATGGTACTGCATCTAATTACACCTACAGTAGTAACTCTTTTCCGGGTGTACAACAAAGTAATACTATTAACCGTACAGGCGGACAAAGCGCCTTAGACTTTTCTGTAGGTGCAAATTATAGCAATAAACTATACCTTGGCTTTGGGGTTGGAATTACAGATCTGCGATACAAATACACCAATAATTTTAATGAAACAGGCTCTGTTACTGTAACAGAAAATAGCTTACCGGTTACCAGAGGTTTCAACTCTACTTATTCAAGATATCAGGATACCAAAGGCGAAGGATTAAACGCAAGATTTGGTATTATATATAAGTTATTAGAAAGCGTAAGGCTAGGTGCAACTATTACCACCCCAACGTTTTTAACTGTTGACGATACTTACAGTGAGGGCCTTGCCAATAACCTAACCAATGGTAATAAATATTCAAACGGTCCTACAGACTATCCTTTAACTTATACCATGCGTACGCCATTTAAGGCAGCGGGTGGATTATCCATATTTTTAGGGCAATATGGTTTTATAACCGGCGATGTTGAATATATTGATTACAGCACTACCCACATGGATAGTAATGACAACTATACCAATACCTATGATAATGGTATAATAAAAAGCACTTATAAATCGGCAATTAACGCCCATGCCGGTGCCGAAATTAAACTGGGTAGTGTAGCTTTACGAGGTGGTTTAGGTATACAGGGCAGTCCTTTAAAAACAAACGGCGTAGCTACAAAAAGCGTTACGGGTGGTTTAGGTTATCGCCTGGGTAGTTATTATATTGATGCTACTTATGTGCATTTAACCAACTCGCAAAGCATATTACCTTATGATATTGGTACCAGCAGCCCTACAGTCAACATAAATGGAGCCAACAATAATTTCTTTTTAACTATCGGATATAGGTATTAATAAAGGATACCGCCAAGGTAGGCACTTCTACTATTATTGAATTTAATAGCATATTTGTACCCTTATGACTATGCTATTACCATTTATTAATGAGCAGTTAATCGGCGTGATATGGCGCATGGAAATTGATAGTTTAAGCGATACGCTTTTTCTGGAAATACGCACGACAGATAAGCAAGTTTCTTTCACATCCATAGATCTAACAAGCGGTCAAACCAATTTCACCAACTATACTACGCCAGACAGATGGCTAACCGGGATAGAAGCCGCTTATAACAATGTACTGTTATTGCATCACTACCAATCAGAAAATACACCTGTACATAAAGGAGTTACGGCCATTAACACTAAAGGCGAAGTGATATGGAGTAATTATACTTACGCGTTTGATCATTTGTCGGTAAACGGGCCCATATTATATAATATCCAGATTCAGCCTAAAAAATTATTTTTGGTTGATGTGGAAACAGGTTTGACCATAAGATCATTTGAGCAAACAATTGATACAGAGATTGAAAATTATATAACCGCTCCGCAAATATTGCAGGCATCACATTTAAATCAATCCTTACCTGTAGAGCCTTACGGAAACATTGTACATTCCCTTGATTACAATAATTTCAGAATTGTATCTTTGCACTCTTTCGTATCGGGACAGTTACAACAACATTTATATATTATGGATGGAAGCAGTCTTGTTTATGAAGATTTATTAAATGCTGATATACAAAAAATGCAGCCCGAGTCGTTTATCTTGTATAAAAACTTGCTCATTTATATTAAAAACAAATCAGGATTGAGGGTTTTAAACCTATAAATTACTGACTAATAAATTATTATGAAATTAAGAACTTTGTTATTTCTAACACCCCTACTAACAATTTCTACCTCACTTTTTGCTAAAACCTTGTTAACCGATTCTGTTGGGATTGAAAACCTTGACGGTAAAAAGGTAATTCTGCATAAGCTTGACCCAAAAGATAATTATTACTCTATAGGCCGCAGATACAATGTAAAGCCAGGTGAGATCATAAAATTTAATAATAACGCTCCTCTAAAAATTGGCAACATTATTAAAGTACCGACCGACAGATCGTTTGTTGAGGCATCAAAACCTGCTGTTGTACAACAAAAACCAGTAGTTGCGCCCCCTGTTGTAACGCAACAGCAACCAGCTCAACAACCTGCAGTTACCAATACCGCACCAACAAACACCAGTGGCGCAACACAGCAATACAAAGTATCAGCCGGAGAAACGCTGTATTCTATAGCCAAACGCTTTAACTCGACAGTTGAGGATATTACTAAATTAAATGGTTTAACCTCAACTACCGTAACGCCGGGACAAGTTATACAGGTAAAATCTGGCACTGCTGATGTGCCGCCTGCCACTGTTGTGCGCCCGGTTGCCACGCGCGACTCGACAACACCTTACATGACCAGTCAGGACAGCGCCTACAGTAAACTAAATGCCAACCGTTATGGCTTATTTGAGAAAAGCGAAAAAGGTGTAGCCACCTGGATAGATGATGCGGGCCTTGATCCTAATAAAAAATTGGTATTGCACCGCACCGCACCAATAGGTACTGTTATAAAAATAACCAACCCCATGACCAGCAAAACCACTTTTGCTAAGGTTGTTGGTAGGTTTACAGAAAGCGAAGCTACCAGGGATGTTATCCTGATCATGACAAAAAATGTTGCCGAATCTATCGGTGCTTTAGATAAACGCATCCATGTAAATATAAGCTACGGTAGCCCAAATGAATAAACCTTATATAATAGGTATTGCCGGCGGAAGCGGCTCTGGTAAAACGTTTTTTTTAAATCGTTTTTTAGACCACTTTTCGCCTGATGAGGTTTGTTTGTTATCGCAGGATGATTATTACATCCCCGTAGCACATAACATGACTCCGGAGGAAAACAAGTTCTATAACTTTGATCTTCCGCGTACTATTGATTATGAGCAGTTTGAGCATGATGTAAGTAAACTGCTAAACCGCGAGGTTATCTACAAAAAAGAATACACGTTTAACAACCCTAACATCGTCCCAAAAATGCTGGAGATAAAACCTGCACCAATAATTATTGTTGAGGGATTATTCATTCTGCATTTTAAAGGTATAGCTGATCTGTTCGACATGAAGATATTTGTTGATGCTGATGAGGACGTGGCCCTGCAACGCCGCCTAAAGCGCGATCTGCTGGAGCGTGGGTATTCGCAAGATGATGTGATGTATAAATGGATTAACCACGTTGTACCGGCTTATAAAGAGTTTTTATTGCCTTATAAAGGGGGTTGCCATAAATTGGTAGTAAACAACACGCATACTGCTGATGGCATACAAGCAATTACTGATGAGATATCGAGGGATTTGAGGGAAAAGATATTTAGTTAATATCCATCTCAGGTATATCACCTTCAATAATTAATCTGCCTGCTGTAGCATTTTTAATTTCTTCGATACTTACTCCGGGTGCGCGTTCCAGTAGTTTAAATCCGCCGCCGGGTAGTACATCAAGCACCGCTAGTTCGGTAACGATTTTTTTAACGCAATTGATGCCGGTTAGCGGCAAGGTGCATCGCGGTAACAGCTTTGATTCGCCCGCTTTGTTTACGTGCTGCATGGCTACTATGATATTCTCTGCTGATGCTACCAGATCCATTGCTCCTCCCATTCCTTTAACCATTTTTCCGGGGATCTTCCAACTAGCTATATCGCCGTTTTCTGCAACCTCCATCGCGCCTAATATGGTTAGGTTAACTTTTCGAGCCCGTATCATCCCAAAGCTCATAGCCGAATCAAATATAGCCGAGCCCGGCAGCATGGTTATGGTTTGTTTACCCGCGTTTATAACATCAGCATCCTCCTCACCCTCAAACGGAAATGGGCCCATGCCCAGTAAACCGTTTTCTGATTGCAGTACAACATCTATATTCTCGGGTATATAATTAGCTACCAGCGTAGGTATGCCTATCCCTAAGTTTACATAGTAACCGTCTTTTATTTCTTTAGCGATGCGTTTCGCTATTCCTGCTTTGTCTAACATTACACTTTGGTTCTAACAGTACGTTGTTCTATCCTCTTCTCATAATTTGTTCCCTTAAATATCCTGTGAACATATATACCAGGCGTATGTACGTGGTCAGGGTCTAATTCACCCGGCTCTACCAGTTCTTCCACCTCGGCAATAGTGATCTTGCCGGCCATAGCCATAACCGGGTTAAAGTTGCGCGCGGTTGACCGATATATTAAATTACCCATGCTATCACCTTTCCAGGCTTTTACTATGGCATAGTCAGCATCAAACGCCATTTCCATTAGGTAGTCTTTGCCGTTAAAATTGCGTACTTCTTTGCCTATGGCTACTTCGGTACCAATACCTGCCGGAGTGAATATTGCAGGCATACCATAACCTGCAGCCATACAACGGGTTGCCAGTGTGCCTTGTGGTATTAGTTCAACTTCCAGTTCGCCGTTTAGTAGTTGACGCTCAAACTCGGCGTTCTCGCCAACGTAGGATGAGATCATCTTCTTAACCTGGCGCTGCCTTAACAGCAGGCCTATACCAAAATCATCAACACCAGCATTGTTGGATATGCAGGTAAGATCTTTTACTCCTTTTTTAACCAGGGCGGCAATGCAATTTTCGGGCAGACCGCATAAACCAAAACCGCCAAACATCAGGGTCATACCATCCGCTATATCATGGATAGCCTCGTCGGCATTATTAAAAACTTTATTCATTTGTTGTAATTGGTATTGGTAAAATTACTAAAATCATCAGCACCCTGAAACAATAACTTATATCTTATCAGCGGCAATTTATCGAGCAGCAACGCAAAAGCACCGAGGACCGCATTATCCAACTGCATCAACAGGGCGTTAGCCTGCGCCAAATCGCCGCCGAAACCGGCAGGCCTTATACTACGGTGTTTAGGTTGGTGAAGAAGTTGGGTGGAGAGGAGTAAGTGGTTCGATGATAACACCGATCACAGGCTGGATTAGATTGCCTATTTTGGTAAAAATTAGTATTACATTTACTTTCCCGATGAAACAACCAGCCCGACTCGCTAATAGACAACAACTTTATCCGGTTCTGACATACAAGGAGTTCTATGGTGTATCATCAACAATAGCCAATCCGTTCGTGCATATTTCTCATTATGATTTCGAAGATATATTACTGGCATTAATTCTTATTAATAACTCTTCTGAAAATCGCGTAGACGAAACGATCAATATTAACGAAACTTTAGTTGCTCGTTTACCAGTATTTAAAGCACTCCGTTTGCGATATTATATGAACCGTACGGATTCTGGTAAGTTCCAGCTCACAAATGGTACTGTGATTTCAAAAATTGTGACAGACCTGTTTGGAATATTGCCGCAAGAAGGAGAATTCCTACCATCTACGGATTTACATTTCGAGGAATACCTGCTTGATATAATCTTGATTTATAATGAAAAACAGTTTCCTGAAGTCGGTACCAATGGGAAGGTTCAGACACACCAATCGCTTTGGAAACTTATGCTAATGCAAAATATCACTGGGCTGAACAATATTCATTATGCACGTACAGCAAATGTTAAGCATACTATATTTATTCAGTTTCTGAAAGATGCGTTACAGGAAAAATTCGAAGAGTTGGAATCTGATTTTAAACGACGAACAGGGATGAATGGTCTATATACACCAGCACTGACATTGCTCAACCTTTTTGGAGGTATCGAAAATAAGTACCGTGAGCTCGGCAATCCAATTGTTTTGATTGAAAAAAGTGAAGATACCTATACTTTCCTGAAAAGTTTTGGGATAGTCTTCAACAAAAACATGGCTGCAAGTCACCGAGGTGGGATTGGATTTTATATTACTCATCCTTTTTACGACCATTCCGATGGTCGTATTTATCTTGTTGACCATAGCAATTTTGCGTTTGCTGTGGATAGGGGCTGGTTTTTTTATCTTTACCACCATAGCAATTTATGTAAACTTCTATCGGGAGTTAAAGACTTTGAGTCTTTTTTAGGTCATTTGGGTAAACATTATTTTGAAAGTTATTTGGTTGGTGGAATGCTTACTAAGCTTCACCGACCAGGTTTTCGCGTAATAACGACAAATGATCGTGAACTTTCTGATGCAACTCTTATCCTCAACGAAAAAGACGTATTTATGATTGAAGTAAAATCGCACGCGCTGCATGCAAATGTAATTGATCAAATGGACGTAGTTGGCTTACAAGAGTTTGTAAATGAGAAATTTGCTTCTGATAAAAAAGGTGCAGGCCAATTGGCTCGCTTAATTCGTTCTTTTGGCGACAATACAAACGATAGCCTTGAGATCAGACAACCTAAAAATAAATTAACTATCTATCCAATCATTATCTATACAGAACAACACTTGGAAAAATATGGCTTTGGCGATTATGTTGCTGAAAAATTTCATCTTTTATTGACTGAATATATTCATCCCTTTCGCGACATTAAACCATTAGTGATGATTCACTATGATTTTTTTGTAGAAAATATTTCGTTGTTGGAGCAACGGCCTTCCTTGCTTAAATCAGCTATTAACCGTTACCTTTCTTATATAAGTCAAAAAAAAGCTGATTTTATAAAAACTGGACATAATATGGATTACCTTTTGTCAATGAGTTCATTTGACCAATACATCATTAACATTCGTTTTGAAGGGCTGTATCAACTCGACCAGCAAGCTATCTTTCATAATGCCGGCAGGCTTTTTAAATTGAAAGATGAGTAACATCTTTTCTCTACGCCTTTGTTGGTGTTATCCTCACAGGCAGCTTGGTATAGTCGTCTGTGAGGACACAGACGACGGCTTTACACCAAAAAAGCGGGTCAGAAGAACTCTGAACCCGCTTAACCAATTATAAACCTAAGATGAAAGATCTATTTGCTTAACAAACCGTCAAGCGTTACAGATGCGTAGTATAACGCGCCTATGGTTGGTCCACCTGCGTATTGTATAAAGCGTCTGTTTAATAGATTTGTTCCGCCAAATTTAAAGGTGGCATTGTATACCGGTATTTTGTAGCTAACTTGTGCGTCAAATGTATGTATAACAGGTACCTGGCCGTTAACCAACGGGCTCTCCCATAAAAATGCCGCGCTCCATTTGTAAACTACGTTAAAGCCTAAATTTTTAACAACCTCGCGGTTACCGAAAGAGAAGTTTCCAGACCACTCTGGTGTATTAAAGCCGGTTACAAAAATATCGGTAGCTGTTTGCGCCTTCATTTTGTTATAGCTTACATTGCTCGATATGGTATATCTTTTATAAAAGTTATAGCTGATACCACCTGATGAACCTACGTTGTTATAGATATTTTTGGCGTTAGTATAAACACGGTATCTTGATTGGCCCAAACTTGCCTGGTTATTTGCTGTAGCAGTTGTAGGGTCGCGGTTAACATCAAGCATAGCTAGTACAGCTGCATCAGTACCTACTGTCGCGCTGTTAGGCACAAACACCTGCACTTGTCCAAGGAAACCATTGTAGCGGTTAGCGTAAGCGTCAATATCAACAAACACCTTGTTATCAAAGAAAACACCTTTATAACCAACCTCTAAAGAAGTGATCTGCTCTGGGCGTGCCTTAGGCAGATCAGCTACCTGTAATATGCCTCTGTTAGCTAAAGCGGTAGCATCTGTACCGCTTGCAGCACCCGGCGCCGCGTTAACCGCCGCATTGAAGGCTACAACCGATTGCTGGGTATAGCTATTACCTAAATAACCTAATCCTTCATTAATAAACGGTAAGCTACCCACACGTTTAACACGACCATTGTTTACATAAGATAAAGCTTCGAACAATGATGGGAAACGATAGCCATTCTGGAACGTAAACCTAAAGTTATGGTTCTCTGTAGGCGAATAAACCGCAGCTAAACGAGGTGTAAATTTAGGATCATAATATGGGTTATAATCTAAACGTACAGAACCAAATATTTTCAATTTCTCCTCAAAAAAGGTTTTAGTTACCTGGGTAAAACCACCAAACTTTTTGTAGACAACGTTTTCTCCAAAGCTGCCGTCAGCCAATGGCGTGTTCCTGTCGGCAATTGATCTTGTAAAGTCAACAAAGTTATTTCCGTCAGGGATGATGTTATAAATACGGGCATCAGCACCTATTAATAGGTCAATCACTTTTACTTTATTAGTGAGGTCCCATTGCGCGTCAGCATTAAACATATGGCTTTTTTGCTCAAGGGCCGCGCCACCGGTTAACGGTGCATTAGGTATTAAGCTGGATTTAATATCCCAGTTGTTAATGCCTATAATGGTTTTCTTTAATGCATTAAATGCCGCGGTACCGGGTTCTACCCTGCCTGCATCGGCAGCCGCTCTGGCTGCATCATTAGCCGCAGCTAAATTTGCCGATGTTAAGCTGCCACCATGGCTTGTAGCATAAGCGGTAAGCGCGTTTTTATATAGCGTACCCCATGCAGAGTTGCTGGCATGGTTCAAATCAAGATTATCAGCTAATGGTTTAACATTGTAAGAGTCGCCTGTATTTTCAATAGACTCGTAAGCTCTAATTTCAAATGTCTTACCTTTTAAATCAATAGAATGATTTTGTACAGTGGCCCCGTTTAAGGCAATTTTGTTACCCCGTTGAAACACACCATCCATTTTACCATAACGATAAGTATAACTCAAAAACAGGTCTTTGTTTAGTTTATAAGCTAACGTTCCGTCAAATTTTAAGTTACTAACTTTAGGGTCAACCAGGTCAACCTCATTATAGCCTGTACGGGCTACAGTTAAATTCGGTCTAGCAACGCCGTCAACCGTAATGCCTTTTATAACTACGGTGTTACTGCCTGCAAGCGCGTCATCACCATATTTGTTCCAGCCATCATAAGCCGCATTACTTGTTCCGTCTAATTCAGGATAAGCCGGATTAGCGGTTTTTAAATTGCCGGGATTCTGGTCTTTCCGGGTGCCAGACTGCCAGTCCTGCCCTTGCAGGTAACTAAAATTAACTTTAAAGGCAAACTTATCATTAAACGCTTTTGCATATCTAAAAGCATCCTCGGTAAGTACACTTGGCCTTACGCCTATACCATCAACATGATTAACACCTGTACGGTGGTAGTAGCTTAAACCCTGGTATCTAAATGGGTCTTTAGTTAACAAGTTGGATAACCCGTTTATAGCGTTTGTGCCATACAAGGCGGCAGCAGCGCCGGGCGTTATTTCAATACTTGCAATGTCCAATTCAGTTGGGCCAATAGCATTACCCAGTGGCACACCTAATGTTGCCGATTGCATATCGACACCATCAACCAATTGCATAAACCTAAAGTTGTTTGGGCTGTTAAAGCCACGGGTATTAGGTACTTTTAGGGTTATACTGGTGGTTGTCATTTGCACACCTTTTACGTTTTCAAGCGCGTCATAAAAACTTGGGCCGGGCGATTGTTTAAGCGAATTAATATTCAACTTCTCGATAGCAACCGGCGAGCGTAATAGTTTTTCTTCCTTACGGGACGCGGTAACAACCACCTCATTAACTAATAAAGCCTGGGTTGATAGCTTTACATTTAAAGGGTTGTTTAAATTTTTTATCAAAAACTCCTGCGGTGCAAAACCAACAGATGTAAAAACAAGGTTATAAGGCAATTTAACATTTGTTGTTAATGAAAAATGGCCGGTACTATCGGTAGATGTACTATTTTTTGTTCCTTTTATCGAAACGGTAGCGCCCACTAGTGGTTTGCCATCTTCGCCGTTTACCTTGCCGCTTAAAGAATAATTACCATTAAGTTGTGCATGACTTAATAAGGGCGAAAGCAACAATAAAATTGTGGTAAGTTTAAATAGATGTGTAAAAAAATTCATGAGGTTTTAGTTGTGAATAATTAATAATGGACTGTTGAATAATAGAACATGATCAACAGCAACAGCATGTAGTAGAGCGCTGCATTAATGTTTGGTGAGGTGTAGTTTCAATAAATAACATAAAATCTATAGAATAAGTAGACAAAAATATTAAAAATAATTACAGTGCAAATTATTTTTTTTTAAAGTTTTCTCACTATTCTTTGGGGCTCTTTTTGCTATACTTACCCTCTTCAAAAAACTTACTACATTTTAGTATTTCTGGTTATTTTCTACAGTTTTTATATAGTTTTTGATTGATTATCCTTGTTTTTCACTTGTAAGGTGTTTTAAATGAGTAATTTCTTGTCACTTTATATCATTTATATATATAAAATGAATTGAAACCATTAATTATGGCGATATTTACACCAATTTCTATCGCATACTAATGTCATTTACTTATAAACGCATCGTAATAAAAATTGGCTCGAATGTTTTAACACAGAGCAATGGCCTCCCCGATCAGCAACGAATAAGCCAATTGGTTGAGCAAATTGTCGCCATTAAAAAACAAGGTGTGGAGATTACGCTGGTATCATCAGGCGCTGTTGCAGCCGGTAGAAGCCTGATAACTGTATCTGATAAATATGATGCTATTGCTGCCCGCCAACTCTTAGCGTCTATAGGCCAGGTTAAACTGATCAATACCTACGCGCAGTTGTTTGAGAAACATGATATGCTATGTTCGCAGGTATTGGTTACTACCGAAGATTTTAAAGGGCGCCAGCATTACCTAAATATGAAAAACTGTTTAGAGATATTGCTACAGCACCATGTTATCCCGATAGTAAACGAAAACGATGTGGTATCGGTAACAGAATTGATGTTTACCGACAATGACGAGCTAGCCGGCCTTATAGCCTCCATGCTAAATGCGCAGGCATTAATTATTTTAACCAATGTTGATGGAATATATGACGGTAACCCAAATGATGAAGGCTCATCCATTATTACCGAGGTTGCAGATGCCGGTATTGATTTTGCATCTTTTGTAACTTCGGGTAAGTCGCAATTTGGGCGTGGTGGTATGATCACTAAATCGCACATGGCACAAAAGACTGCTAAACTAGGTATAGCGGTTCATATTGCCAATGGAACAAAAGATGATATATTAATTAATGTACTAAATAATACAGCGCCGCATACCCGCTTTATTCCTAATAAAACATCGTCCGAAAAGAAGAAATGGATAGCCCATTCAGAAAAATCAGCTACCGGTGTTGTGCAGATTAATGAAGGTGCTAAGGCGGCTCTTATATCTAATAAAGCTACCAGCCTTTTACCAATTGGTGTGGTAAATGTTATATCCGACTTTAAGAAAGGCGAGATTATTAAACTGGTAGATGAGCAAAATGAGCTAATAGGTTTAGGTATTGCCGAATACGGCGCCGATAAAGCAAAAGAAAGCATCGGTCAGAAAAACCAAAAGCCGTTGGTGCATTATGATTATCTTTATTTATTAAGCTAACTAAAATGAGCTACACCTCCTACTTTGAAAACGCACTGTTAGCTGCTCGTAATTTAAATATATCGGCAGAAACCATAAATAAGGTTTTAAAAGATCTTGCGACAGAAGCCATCGCGCAAACTGATCATCTGCTTACGGAAAATAAAAAAGACCTGGATAGAATGGATACCACCAATCCAAACTATGACAGATTAAAGCTTACCCCTACTCGCATACAAGATATTGCTAAGGATATTGTTAATGTATCCAAACTGGAAAACCCGTTAGGACATATCCTTTCAGAAAAAACAATGCCTAACGGATTGCATATATCAAAGATCAGCGTGCCTTTGGGTATTGTAGGCGTAATTTATGAGGCAAGGCCAAATGTTACTTTTGATGTATTTGCCCTTTGTTTTAAAACAGGCAATGTCTGTATATTAAAAGGTGGTAGCGATGCTTCTTATTCTAACCAGGCAATCATTAGTATCATCCATAAAGTACTTGTTAAACATAGTATTGATATTAATGTAGCCGTACTATTACCAAAAGAGCGTGAAGCTGCCGAGGCTTTAATGCAGGCGGTTGGTTATGTTGATGTAATTATTCCGCGCGGCAGCCAGGGATTAATTAATAGTGTACGGAAGAATAGCAAAGTACCCGTAATTGAAACCGGCGCAGGTATTGTACATACTTATTTTGATGAGTCGGCAGACTTGAAAAAAGGAACTGATATCATATTCAATTCAAAAACCCGCAGGGTAAGCGTATGCAATGCTTTGGATTGCGCAATTATACACTCGGCAAGACTAAAAGACCTGCCTGAATTGGCTAAACCTTTAGGCGATGCCGGCGTAGATATTTATGCTGATGAAGCAGCATACGCGGCTTTGCAAAATACTTACCCTACCCTATTGCTACATAAAGCCGGGCCTGAACATTTTGGTACCGAATTTTTATCCATGAAAATGGCTATAAAAACGGTTGATAGTTTTGAACAGGCGCTTGAGCATATCGCAACAAATAGTTCAAAACATAGCGAGGCTATTATTACTGAAGATGCAGATCGCATGGAAACCTTTTTAAACCGGGTTGATGCCGCTGCTGTTTATGTAAACGCGTCTACAGCATTTACCGATGGCGCTCAATTTGGTCTGGGGGCAGAGATCGGTATTAGCACACAGAAACTCCATGCACGCGGCCCAATGGGTCTGCAAGAGTTAACCAGTTACAAATGGTTAGTTAAAGGTGACGGGCAAATACGTTCATAGTCTTTAACCCACTCCTTTTTACCCTTAACTGACTAACACCTAATCAACATAAAATTGAAAGCTGTATCTTTGCCGCCAATATGAGTAAGCACGGAAGGATATTAGTGGCAATGAGCGGTGGGGTTGATAGTTCGGTAGCGGCGGTGATGCTGCATGAGCAGGGCTATGAAGTTATTGGGCTTACCATGAAAACCTGGGACTATGCATCCGCCGGAGGCAGCTCTAAAGAAACCGGCTGTTGCAGCTTAGATAGCATTAATGATGCACGCGCATTGGCTGTTGGTTACGGTTTCCCTCATTATATATTAGATATCCGTAATGAGTTTGGTGATTTTGTTATTGACAATTTTGTTGACGAATACCTTGCCGGGCGTACACCTAACCCTTGTGTACTATGCAACACCCATATTAAATGGGAAGCATTATTAAAACGCGCCGATAAATTGGATTGCGAACATATCGCAACCGGCCATTACGCCAATATCCGTTTACAGGATAATGGCCGTTACGTTATATCAAAAGGTAAAGACGAAAATAAAGATCAATCTTATGTGCTTTGGGGTGTATCACAACAAAACCTGGCACGTACTAAATTCCCGTTAGGTAGTTTCTCTAAACCAGAGATCAGGCAAATGGCTATGGACATGGGCCAAATTGAATTAGCCGGAAAAAGCGAAAGCTATGAAATATGTTTTGTGCCGGATAACGACTACAGAGCCTTTTTAAGGAACAAAGTTGAAGACCTGGAGCAACGTGTTGCCGGTGGTAATTTTACATTAACAGACGGCACTATAGTGGGCAAGCACCAGGGCTATCCTTTTTATACCATAGGGCAACGCCGTGGTTTAGGTATCGCGCTGGGCCACCCAATGTTTGTAACCAGCATTGACCCGGTTACCAATACCGTGGTTTTGGGTACCGAAGATGAACTGCAAAAGAAACAAGCCTGGGTTAAAAACTTAAACCTGGTTAAATACGCCAGCATTACCGAGCCTTTAAATGCTATCACCAAAATAAGATATAAAGATGCAGGTGCCGAAAGTACCATTGTACAAATGGGCGAACACATGAAGGTTGATTTCACCCACATGGTATCGGGTATCGCACCGGGGCAGTCGGCTGTTTTTTATGAGGGCAATGACCTGTTAGGTGGTGGCTTTTTAATGTAATATTCGCGCTTCTATTATTACATCCCCCGTTAAAAGAAAAAAATTAAACTCGGGACAAAATTTGCGTTTCGTTTTCTTTATCCTTTATTTGCAAAAAATAACTGTACTACATGGCTAAAAATTTACTAATTGTAGAATCACCGGCGAAAGCTAAAACCATTGAAGGATACCTGGGAAAAGACTTTACTGTTAAGTCGAGTTACGGGCACATCCGCGATTTGGTTAAATCAGAAGACGCGATAGATATAGCCAACAACTTTAAACAAACCTACGAGGTACCTGCCGATAAAAAGCAGATAGTTAGCGAGTTAAAGAAATTAGCAAAAGAAGCCGACATGGTTTGGTTAGCTTCCGATGAGGACCGCGAGGGTGAAGCCATATCATGGCATTTATTTGATACTTTAAATTTAAAAGACGCTACCACCAAACGTATTGTTTTCCATGAGATAACTAAGCCGGCTATAATGGCTGCCATAGATAATCCGAGGAAAATAGATTATAACCTGGTAAACGCGCAGCAAGCACGCCGTGTTTTGGATAGATTGGTGGGTTTTGAACTTTCTCCGGTATTATGGAAGAAAGTTAAACCATCATTATCTGCGGGCCGTGTACAATCTGTAGCTGTACGTATTATTGTAGAGCGAGAGCGAGAGATCAACAAATTTCAATCAGAAGCAGCGTTTAAAATTGTAGCCATTTTTGGTAAAGGCAAACAAGCCTTTAAAGCTGAGTTAGCCGAACGTTACAGCAAACAAGAAGATGCCGAAAAATTTTTAACAGATTGCATAGGTGCTGATTTTGACGTTAGATCATTAGAAACCAAACCGGCAAAACGTTCGCCGGCAGCGCCGTTTACTACTTCTACCCTACAACAGGAAGCCAGTCGTAAACTGGGTTACTCGGTTTCACGTACAATGCAAGTGGCGCAAAAGCTGTATGAAGCCGGGCATATAACCTATATGCGTACAGACTCTCTTAACTTATCTGAAACCGCGTTACAGGCTGCACAACAACAAATTATATCTGCCTACGGCGATAAATATCATCAGCATAGAAAATATAAAACTAAAAGCGCGGGCGCGCAAGAAGCTCACGAAGCCATACGCCCCACCTATTTTAGTAATCATACTATTGAAGGTGATGGAAGCGAAAAGCGCCTTTATGAGTTAATATGGAAACGTGCCATTGCTTCACAAATGAGTGAAGCCCAATTTGAGAAAACAACGGCAAAGATCAGTATATCAACCCGTAAAGAAGACTTAACCGCCAATGGCGAGGTAATGAAGTTTGACGGTTTCCTGAAAGTTTACCTGGAATCGGATGACGATGAGGATGATACCCAACAAGATGGCGAAAACGCCATGTTGCCGCCTTTAACTAAAGGCCAACGTTTGGATCTGGAAGAAATGACAGCTACCGAACGTTACTCTCGTCCGCCGGCAAGATATACCGAGGCTAGTCTGGTTAAGAAGTTAGAAGAATTAGGCATTGGCCGTCCGTCTACCTATGCTCCTACTATATCAACAGTACAAAACCGCGGTTATGTAGTTAAGGAAGAGCGTGAAGGCAAACAAAGGAAATTCAGGGTATTAACGCTGAAAGACAAAAACATAGCTAAAGAAGAACGCACAGAAAATACAGGTGCAGAACGTGGCAAGCTGTTCCCTACTGATATTGGCGCTGTTGTTAATGATTTCCTGGTACAACACTTTAAAGGTATTGTTGATTTTAACTTTACCGCTAAGGTGGAGAAACAGTTTGACGAAATAGCCGCCGGATTGGAAGAATGGACAACCATGATTGGCAACTTTTACAAGCCCTTTCATGCTGATGTACAAAGCACCATAGAAACTGCAGACAAAGCTACCGGTGTGCGCGATCTGGGTGTTCATCCAGAAAAAGGCGAAAAGGTATCGGTGCGTATTGGTCGTTACGGCCCGTTTGTACAGGTAGGCGAAAACGCCAGCGATGATAACAAAGACTATAAACCGCTATACGCCAGCTTACGTACCGGACAAAGTATAGAAACCATTACTTTAGAAGAAGCGCTGGAACTGTTTAAACTGCCTAAAATTGTTGGCGAGTTTGAAAGTAAACCAATGAAGGTAGCTATAGGTCGTTTTGGCCCGTACATTAGCCATAATAGCGCGTTTGTATCCTTACCGAAAGAGATTGATCCGCTTGATGTAACCGAAGAACAGGCGATTGAGTTAATATTGGAAAAACGTAAAAAGGATGCCGAGAAGCTAATAAAAGCGTTTGATGAGGACCCGACAGTTAAAGTTTTAAATGGCCGCTGGGGGCCTTATATAGAATTTGGCAAACAAAACGTTAAGATACCAAAAGATATAACGGACCCGCTTACGCTAACATTCGAACAATGTAAGGCATTAGCAGCAGCGGATGCCAAAGCGCCCAAAAAAGGCGGTAAGAAATTTGCTAAGAAGAAGTGATAAACTCATTATTTTACAATTAATATTAATTAATAAATAATATTCTGTTAGAATAAGGCATTTATAAATA
>DHIR01000113.1:24957-46963 GCA_002403905.1 Mucilaginibacter sp. UBA4741 | reverse complement strand
TGTACTTTCCCTTAATAGATTACGGCACCTATAGCTATAATAAAAAGGACTGGGACATCAGGACCTTCCGCCCGGCCCTGTATGTAAAGGAGTATATAGATAAGATGTTTGCCGCATCGGGGTTTACGTATGAATGCGATCTGTTTGGTACGGCAAGGTTTAAAAGCCAGGTGGTTCCATTCAATAAAAAAACACTGCTTCAATTATCGTCGCCTGTATTTAACGCGTATGTATACACGCCATATAACGCGTTGGCCGGATCAACAACATCCGCTAATGTTAAATTTAATTCATTTACGGCAAACGGGTTTATCATTGATGGCGCTAATGAAGTGATTAAATATATCTCTCCGGATGCCGCCGTGTTCAATGTTTATATGTCAGCAACGATAAAAGTTGGCAATGGGGCCATATTAACCGGCAGCCATATGGTTTATGTAGACTTTGTACAAAACGGAACAATAATAGAAACACAGCCATATAATGCGCCTATAGGCATAAGTATAATTACACTCAGCACAAGCAAGCCGCTAAGTGTTTCCCAGAATGATACGTTTAACATTATCGTGCGAAAAGACAACCCGACAACGTTAGTGGCCGTAGCGGTAAACGCCGCCGCCTTAACCGGGGCTACAGACGGATTAACCTATAATGAAATAGTATACGGCGCGGCCCTTATCGTAAATGACACCATCCCAAAGAATATAAGGCAAATCGACTTTTTAGTATCGATTGTAAAACTTTACAACCTGTATGTTTATGAGGATAAATTTAACAGCCGGTTAATCCATATTAAGCCATACGTGGATTTTTACGGAACCGATAATAGCGATTCAGTTGATTGGACTTATAAGCTGGACAGGAATAAGCCAATTACCTTAAAGCCCATGAGCGAGCTCAATGCCAAAATTTATGAGTTTAAATTAAAACAGGATTCCGATTATTACAATGATCTGTATAGCAAGCGTTACGGCCAGGATTATGGCAGTTACATTTACGACAGCCAGTATGAATTCACCGCGCAAAAAAATAGCTTTGAACTGATATTCTCGCCAACTCCATTAGTGGGCTATACCGGCGAAGATAAGGTTTACAGCACTATCTTTAAGCGTACAGGAACCGACAACGATCCGACAGAGGAGCGGACAGATAGCAATATCCGCATTCTTCAGGTAAAAAAGGTTACCGGCGTTACAAGCTATGACATTAAAGATGGGGCAACCGTATTAACTTCCGTGACTAATTATGGTTATGCCGGTCATTTTAACGACCCTGACGCGCCATCTGATGACCTGAACTTCGGGGCATTGCAGGAGATATTCTTTGAATTGGCTTCCGGCGAATTAAGCAATGATCAGTTTAATATCTACTGGTCGGCTTATATGGCTGAAATAACGGATAAGGATAGCAAGCTGCTCACGGCGTACTTCTATTTAAAGCCGAAGGATATTTTTGATCTGGACTTTTCAAAATATATAACAGTGGACGGAACATTATTCCGGCTAAATAAAATTACAGATTACAATATGAGCAACCCGGATACATGCCAGGTAGAGTTATTAAAAGTAAATTTTACAAATTACTAATATGTCAAACACCGTAATAGCCGCGTCGTTAACCTTAGATGCCGAACAAGCGTCAACAAGCGTTAAGTCCTTTAAGCAACAATTAAGGGAAGCCCAAAATGAACTGATAGGGATACAGGAGCAATTCGGCGAAACAAGCACACAGGCTATCGCGGCGGCGAAAGGGGTTGGCGATCTGAAGGCTAAGATAAAAGACGCTAAAGAAGTAGCGGACTTGTTTAATCCGGAAAAAAAGTTTCAAGCCTTCGGCAATGCTGTTCGAGCATCCGTTGGCGGTATAACTGCGTTAACCGGGGCTATGGCCTTATTTGGCGGCCAGAGTGAAGAGGTTCAGGCGGCCATATTAAAAGTGCAGGGAGCATTGGCATTAACTGAAGGCGTAAATACATTGGCCGATGCCGCGAAAGATTTCACGAGGCTAAAAGTAGTCGCTATGGATGCGTTTAATGGTATCAAAGCAGCGATAGGAAGTACAGGCATAGGGTTATTTGTTATCGCGTTGGGGGTTATCGTCGCTTATTGGGGCGACATAAAGAACGCGGTAGGGCTTGCAAGCAGGGCGCAGGAAAAGAATTTGGAAACAGCTACTAAAGCATTCGAAGTAGAAAAAAGCAAACTTGATATATTGCAATCGCAGGATAACTTACTGAAACAGCAGGGAGTTTCGGAGCAAGAAATACTGGATATAAAAAACAAACAGCTCGAAGCGTCCATTAAGGCAGCGATCAAGCAATTGGAAGCCCAAAAGGTTTTAACTGACCAGGCTACGCAAGCGTCCATTAAATGGAAAGCGACCCTTGCTGCTGGGTTCGGGGGCTTAGGTAGTTTCTTCCATCCCGAAAAAGTTAAGGCGGAGGGCGATCAAACCAACAAGGCGTTGGAATTGGAAATTAAAAAACTACAAGACCAACTGGCAGGCAACCAAATGGCTGTAATTGCCACTACAAATGCGTTTAATCAAAAGGTTTTAGGCTTAAACCACGACGCTGCGGTCGCCGGGATAACAGATGCCTATAAACTTTCGCAGATAAAACTGAAGAATGATTTCGAGGCGCAAAAGGCGCAGATAACGCAGGAGTACACTAATGTTCAGCAACGCAATGAGCTGATCGGCGCGGCCCAGCGAAAGTATGAAGCCGAAGCATCGGCATTGAGCAAGGCAAACGCCAGGACACGGGCCGCTGATTTGCGGAAAATACTATTTGATACCTATACCGCCAATATTCAGGATCAGGAGGTACTGGCGAAACTGCAATTAAAATACCAGCTGGATATAGACCTCGAGGCGGCCGATTATGAAATAGCCAACCTTACCGCGAGGAACAAAAAGAAAGCCGCTTTAACCAAAGAGTATGATGAAAAGATTAATACTATCCGGGCAAAGGGCCTACTCGACTTTCAAACAAAATGGACGGAATCAATTGCTAAAAGAGATGCGGCGGATTCCAAAATGCAAACAGATGAGTTAAATGAGAAGCTTGACAAAGAAAAAGAACTAAACTATCAATCATTAAAACTGGATGAAGAAATAGGGAACATGCGCTTAGACCAGGCGGGCCAAAAAGCGGCTGCATCGATGGAGCAATTGCATGAATGGTATGATAAGAAAATGGCGCTTGTGAAAGGCAACGCAAAAGCCGAGGCTCAATTATTTGCAGAATATGAACGGCAAAAAACTTTAATTGCCAAATTAGAGCAAGAGGAGCGAATGGCAACTATTTCAAGTAGTTTGGGCCAAGCGGCTGATCTATTTGGAAGGGCGACAGCGGCTGGCAAAGTGTTAGCGATAGCTTCAGCCACAATAGACACTTATCTTTCGGCGCAAAAAGCATATACCTCCTTAGCTGGTATTCCGTTTATAGGGCCAACAATAGCGCCAATTGCAGCGGGAATTGCGATTCTTAGCGGCCTTGCTAATATTAAAAAAATTGTATCCGTTCAAGTACCAGGTGGTGGTGGGTCTTCGCCATCTGGAATATCGGTTCCGGCTCCGTTAACGCCACGCCCACAAGTCAGCAACACCCAATTACCACAAAATCAAATTAATCAAATTGGCAATGCGACGGTTCGGGCATTTGTCATAGAATCGGATGTAACAAATAGCCAGGAAAGGATTACGCGCTTAAACAGGGCAGCGCGGTTAGGCGGCTAAAAATCATCTTTTGATTTACTGTACATTGTCTTTTTAAGATCAGCCAATAGCTCATTAATAAGTATGTCGGATTGTATTACATATCCTTTAAATCTACTCCTGTATTCGCCGTTGGCTTTTTTTGTCTTCTCTAAGCCAGATGCGCCTTTTACAACTATATCATCTAAGGTTAAGTGATACCCTAACGATGACTGATCATGTACTGAAATATCTGTTATCTCATATCTATACCTGCCATCCTTTACGGCGATAGATATAGTATACTTCAATAAGAAGTCAATAGAGGCTATCATGTATTTAAAACTCGATGAAGCAGCCCCTTTACCAATAATCTTGCCCGCATCTTTATCATCCATTTGCAATACGCTTTGAGCGGATCTAAATGTTTTGGCAAACCACTCTCTCGCCCTGGTGTATAGCTCGTCTTTTAATACACCATCCACCTTTATAACTTCAGTATATAATACCTTGTTCGTCGCAGAATCGATAGGAACGGTTTGCGCATGCGCTATAATAGGCAGCATTAAGATAATTACAAGTAAAATTCTTTTCATTTTATGAATTCCCATTATTAAAATTGGTTAAATTGATTTATAAACCTCGTACTATTTTCCCATAAAAACAAGTAAATGAAACAAAAGCGCCATTCCTATATCTATAGGCATGGAGTTAAAATGCTATAAATGTGTAATCGACCCGGATATAACCAGCGATTTAGAGGTTTCTTTTGTCGCCCTGGTTGACCGCCCGGCAATTGATCGGAACTTTTTATCCTTCAATGAAAGGCAAAGGTTCAGTTTAAACGAGGACAGGCAGATAATCTCCGGGCCCGCCATGATCGCGGGACTGCCGATGTACCGAAAGGATGAAACATTCGGGGAGTACTATGTGGAGTTTGATGCTGAAACCATCCTGTCAATAGTTCAGAAGTTCAACGCAAAGGGCTATATGCAGAATTTCAACCTGTTCCATGACGAGAATCAACAGCTCCCGGGCATAACCATTTTCAATTCATTTATCAGCGATCCGTCTTTGGGTATCCAGCCAATGCAGGGATTTGAGGACGTGGCCGATGGCAGCTGGTTTATATCCGCTAAGGTGAATAACGACGAAGCGTGGGGAAAAATAAAGGACGGGTCCGTAAAGGGGTTCTCTGTTGAGGGCATATTCCAATATGTAAAAATGCAATCCCAAAAGGCAAAGCTTACGCCGGATGAGACGGTTTTAAAAATACTTGACCTTTTAAAAGAAACAACCGGCCTGATTTAATATATACCTATAAAAAGCAATACGCAATGTCTGAAAAATCAACAGAATCTCTAAGTATCCTGCAAAGGATCAAGCAATTATTTGCCGACACTTTGCCAACTTCTTATAAGCTGGCCGATGGTACAGATGTAACTATAAGTCTTTTAGACGTTGGCGGCGATTTCCTTATCGGAACCGATCCGGCAGCGGAAGGGACCTATACTTTAATGGATGGCACAAGTGTAGCTGTTGATTCAGCCGGAAAAATTACTTCGGTAACGGATCCTTCAGAGTTCGCGGCTACAGATTATAAACTTTCAGGCGGGGATACTATATCAGTTGATAAGCTTGAAGTAGGCGGCAAAGTTACAAAAGGGGATGCCCCGGTTGCGGAAGGCGACTGGACCTTAGAGGACGGCACTACCTTCTCAACCGATGCCAACGGGGTAATAACCGTATTAGTTGCGCCAAAAGCGGACGACACCCAGGGCTGCGCGAAAATGACCAAAGAACAAGTACAGGCATACGCCGACGCAATGGTTGGCGATACAGGCGACCAAATGTCAAAGATGGTTACCTGCATAAAGGCATTGATGGAATGGTGCTTTGGCGAGGAATTACAGGAAACCCCGGAACAGACATCCGCCGAAGCGGAAGCCGAAAAACTGAAAGATGACGCTATCGCCATTTATAAACAGGGGCTTGCAAAAGCGGAGTTAAAGCTGTCAAAACAGGAAGCAACTATAGCCAGGCAAGGTGAAACAATTACCCAGATACTGGAGCTAATGACGCAATTAGCAGAAGCGCCCGCGGGCGATCCGCCGGTACAAAGGAAATCAATTTTTAGTGGTGAAATACCACAAGGCAAAAAAGGCGCGATTGCCCGCTATGCCGATGCAGCACAAAAGTTAAACGATCAAAACATAAAAAACTAAACCAATGGCATACAACGTATCAGCCCTAACCGACTACACTATTGAGAACCAGGACCTGCTTGTTATGCGGTCATTGTTCTACGCCAAAACGCAGTCCTTAATTCAAAAAGAGGGCAACGTTATGACCGGCGTTAAATCATCTGAAAAGATTAACATCCTGGATACTGACGCTGTATTTCAAGTGGGTGGTACCTGCGGGTTTAACTCTTCAGGTGCAACAGCCTTTACACAACGTACAGTTACTGTAGGCAAAATAAAGGTTAATGAAAGCCTTTGTCCTAAAGCGCTGGAAGCTAAATATACTCAAAAGGCTTTAGCTAAAGGCTCACGGTATGAGAGCATCCCTTTTGAGCAGCAATATACCGACCTTAAATCCGGCACTATATCAGATCAGCTGGAAACCGGCATCTGGCAGGGGGATACTGATTCGGTGGATGTGAACCTTAATAAGTTTGACGGGCTAATCAAATTAGTTGATACTGCCGCCGCATCTGTATTATCAAACGCGGCAGCTTACATAGCAACAGGAGCGCCGATTGCAGCATCAACCGGCATAACACTTGCAAATGTTAAAGGCATTGTAGGTTCAATGTGGCTGGCCCTGCCCGCTAAGGTGCAAGGGAAAGATGACGTGCGCGTATTCTGCGGATGGGATACTTTCAACAAGTTTATTTCTGCTTACACAGATAGCAACCTATTCCATTTTGCACCGGGCGGCGCGGAAGTTAAACAGGAAAATGGCGAGGTAGTAATACCGGGCACGAATTACATCTTAACCGCAGTACATGGTTTGGATGGGACTGACCGCCTGTTTGCCCTGCGCATGAGCAATATCTACTTAGCAGTGGATTTGGAGAACGAAGAGGAACGTTGGGAAATATTCTTTGCGAAAGAAGCCGATGAAGTTCGCTTTGTCGCTGAATTCAAAGAAGGTATAAACGTTGCCTTCCCGAATGAGATCGTATCATTTAAATTAACAGCTTAATCATTCACAGCCCCTTAACCGGGGCTTTAAATATTCAATATGGCATGCGCGTTAACCCAGGGGTTTAATTTAGATTGTCGGGATTCGATCGGCGGTGTAAAGTACCTGTATATTATTGAAACCGGCAATATCAGCTCAATTACCGAAGCAAGCGGGGTTGTTACAGCCTTGACCCTTGCAGGTACGCCGAGGCGCTATAATCTCATCAGGGACACGTCTAATTTTTCGGAAACATTAACCGTTAGCGAACAGAACGGGACTGTATTCGCCGCCCAAAGCGTTGAAATTGTAATTAACAAGCGCCAGGCAAATACACGAAATGAAATAATGCTGCTGGCTAAAAATAATCTGACATTCTTTATCGTGGACAACAACGGCAAGGGATGGATGATAGGGCGTGAGTTTGGCTTAGTGCTGGGCGCTGCTGTAACCGGGAGCGGGATGGCATGGGGCGACAGGAATGGCTATACCTTGCCATTTGCCGGAAATGAAAAAGAGCTTGCCCCGGAAATTGCGGCAGATGTATTGGCTACTTTGGCAGCATAAAAAGGGCTTAATAGGAAGGTTATAATGGCCGTTTAGGATTAAAAACCTTAAACGGCTTTTTGTTAGAAACAAATCGGCATTATATATATATAATGGTATGCTGGAGCTTACCACAGGACAGACAAATGAAAAAATAATAGTTACGCTTTCGGAATTAACAACCCTGGCCGCGCCGAACTATCTATTTATTTTCGAGCATATAACTACCAAAAATATTGTCGCCCTGGTAATGGGTGCGGATGAAAGCCTATTTCCTGAAAGATTCAATCAATTTGAAATTAATACCATGGTCCAGTTTGCCGATCAGCCTCCGGGCAAATGGAATTATACCGCGTATGAACAAGCAAGCCCGGCCAATAAAGACCCTTTATTAGCCGTACAGCCAGCTTTGGAATACGGACAAATGAATTTATACAAGACGGAGGATTTTGATTATGACAAATACAATGAACCGGTAACATACAAAAGCTACAATGGTTAAAAAAGCAACGAAAGCAGAAGATACAATACCCGGCGTAGTGGTGGTAAAGTTTGCAGATGTAGAGATACCTGAATTTAAAGAGGTGCGCAATAAGGACTATGTGCTGTATGGGAAAAGCAATCTTTATCCGCAGTACCTTACCTACCTGTATAATAAATCAGCCAAGCATAGCGCCATAATAAACGGCAAAAGCAAGTACATTTTCGGCGGCGGATTCGCGGGCGCTTCTATTGATGAACTTGAAAAAATACCGGCTATTAACCGGGATGGTGAAACATGGAACGATGTTGCTAAAAAAGCGGTAAAGGACGCTGAGATATACGGCGGTTATCGCTTAATGGTGATCTGGAATACTATAGGTAGCAAACCAGCGGATATATTTCATATTGAATTCGAGAAGATCAGGGCCGACAAAGAATCGGGATTCTGGTATAAATACAATTGGGCCGATTTAAGAGAGGAAGCGATACATTATCCAGAATTCAACCCCAATGACAGAAGAGGCGTTCAGCTATTCTCGTACAATGAGTATAGGCCGGGAACCAATATCTACCCGTTGCCCGAGTACCTGGCCTGTAATAATTATATAGAGACTGATATTGAAATAAGCAAGTTTCACCTGTCATCCATACGCAATGGCATGATGCCGAGCAAGGCTATTGAATTCTTTATCGGTGATCCGCCTGACGAGAAGAAGCGGGAAATAGAAAGGTCATTTTCAAAGAAATTTTCAGGAGCGGAGAACGCCGGGAAGTTTGTAATGATATTCAATACCGGCAAGGATAAATCGGTTAATATAACAGACCTGTCCGCATCTGAACTGGATAAACAATTTGACCTGTTAAACAAAACCTGCCAGCAGGAAATATTCACCGGACACCAGGTTACTTCGCCAATGCTTTTCGGAATCAAGGAAGAAGGGCAATTAGGCGGATCAACTGAGCTTTATACCGCCTATCAAATATTCATTAATACTTATGCCAAGCCAAAGCAAATGGACCTGGAAAAAGTGGTTAATTACTTTCAATCCATTAGCGGCCAGGTGCCCGATCTATACATACAGCAGCTTGACCCTATCGGCAACCAGGTTGATGTCAAGGATGTGGTCAATTCGCTTCCTAAAGAGTATGTATTTAAATTATTAGGCATACCAAAAGACCTTTGGGATACGCCAAATATCGGTTCGGATAACAAGCCAACGCCAACAATACCGATTCCGCCGATCACTCAAATATCAAAGTTTACAAAAAAAGACAGGCAGCGGGAAGATGATAGGGCGATCGGCATGTTCTCAATTTGCGGGGACGCTAAGGATGATTATCACCTGGTAAAGAAAAAGAAGGTAGGATTCAGCAGTATGTCGGAATGCGCCGAAGATGAGATTGGCTTTTGGCAAAAGGCATCATTTAAGGAAACTACCGTAACAAATACAGAGGCTTCAATCCTTGATCTGATAAAAAAAGATAAGCGGGTTACGCCTGAAGTTATCGCGGGGGTAATTGGCAGCACTACGGAATATATAACGGCTAAAATAGCGTCCCTTCAGAAGCGGGGGTATATTTCAAGCGATACGGTAGATGTGGGGGATGATACGGAGATTGTTCGGACAGTTGAAATGCCTATTAACGATATAAGAAACGACAGGGGCGAGCCGGAAACCACGCAGATATTCGTTAAATATTCCTACGAGGGCCCGCAGGATGACCGAAACAGGGCCTTTTGCGCTAAGCTTATGGAACTTAACAGGTTTTACAGCCGCTTTGAAATAGAGCAGATATCGCAGCAATTGGGCTATTCTGTTTTTGACAGGCGCGGCGGCTTCTGGCGGCACCCGGACGGAATTACTACACCTTATTGCAGGCATAACTGGATGTCAAACATAGTGGTTAAAAAAGGGAGGGATACGGCATGAGCTTGAATATACTATTGGTTTCGGACGACATGATAAAGGATAGGACCGTTATTCATGGAAACATTGACCCGAAACTAATCTACCCTGATATTAAGGTAGCCCAGGACATGTATATCATGCCGCTGCTGGGCAGCGCCTTGTATAATAAAATACAGGCAGATATCAGCGCCGATGTATTAATCGACCCTTATAAAACATTGCTTGATAAATACATTGTTGACGCGCTGATTTATTACACGTTAACCGATTTGCCGCAAACATTATCCTATCAGTTTTGGAATAAAGGCGTGGTCAGGAAGGTAGGCGACAATACGCAGCTGCCTACCATGAGCGAGCTGATTGACGTATCAAATAAATACAAAAGCCGGGCAGAATTTTACGCTAACCGGTGCAGGCTTTATTTAAGGCAGTATGCAGCGACGTTATTCCCCGAGTACCTGAACCCGGGCAGCGGATTGGATGACATGCGACCGGAGCATAAAGCGTACTCAATGCCGATTTATTTAGGCGACGACTGCGGGAATTATAAAACATACGAACAAAAATACCAGGGCAATAAACCAGACTGTTGTTGAGCTATGCCAAAAAAAATAAGTGTAAAAAACGAGACAAAACTAAAACTGTATTTAGCCAAGCAAAATGCTAACATTAAATCAAATTGTACGGAGAATAAAAACAATAGCGCTTCAGCACAAGCAGTTAAGAAACTTCTACTTCGGTAACGTAACTGACTTTATTGAAGATAAGCAAACCCGCTATGCGTCCTTATTTCTGCAGGATAACCAGGGGGTTATTGATGTGGCGGGGAAGGTTGTGTCCTACAATTTTAAAATGTTTTTGCTGGACTTAGAGAATGTTAGTAACGAAACTCAAAAAAATACCCTTGATGTTCAATCCGACATGGCAAGCGTTGCGACTGACCTGTTAGCAGAATTTAATCATTCAGATTATCTCGATTGGAAGCTTTCTTCCGGCAGCAGCTTTGGATTAGTAAGAGAATCCTTTGATGACATAGTCGCCGGTATCGTTGTTGACCTTACAATCCAAATTCCTTACGACAATAACACTTGCGCTGTTCCAAATATTAACGAAAATGTATAACCCATCCTTACATACCGCCACCAATAAGCCAATCGGGTTAATAAGCAAGCCGGTGGATGCGCGCACGTATTATTACGATAGTGTAAACTTTGTTTATAGGGCCTATGTGAGCGAGGCAGAGGTATTGGCTTATTTAACCACAGACGAAAGCCGCACAGGGCAGTTTAGTATTATCATCAATACAGATGGCAGCCTTTCAAATGGAGTTATAACAGGAGGGGTAAATAGTGAGTGGTGGTTTAAAAACGGCGTATCTGATGACGATTTAAAGCTTAAGCACGATGCGCCGCAAGAAGTTGAATTTACCGCTGCTACCGGGATCGTGATTAACTGGCAAACAGATGATATAATTACCGGAACGACGTATGCCGATTACTTCGGCAACACCCTGCCCAAACCAGCGGTATACATTAACACCGGCGTTACGGACGAAGTAACCAAAAAGGATTTTGACCTAAAGATAATCAGGACGACGGGGTTAATTACAACAGTAACATTTGACTGGGCAACAAGCGAAACAGGCTATATAATTTTTTAATATGAAACGGATAATATTATACACACTTTTATTTTTAACTATTGCGGGTAAATTATTTGCGCAGGACCCGTTACCAGCAAGTCCAACTGTCGCATCTATACAAGGTTATTATAAAATAGTTGGGGGGGATACGATAAGATATATTTATCAATCAAGCATAGGCTGGATGAAGCTTGCCGGGCGCACATGGGTAGACACCCGCCTTAACGGCACAACATCAACAATGCCGGTATTCACATCTCAACATCAAATAGGCAATTCTCACCAAACTGATAACGGGACGGTAATAGGTGCGACAGAAAGCTATAAACAGCAATGGTCGAGTGCTGATGGTTCGGGATACCTTCATTACGATAATTTAGGGAATCATATTTTTAGTTTAACCAGGCAATCAAATGATGTATCATTAAGCGCATTTAATGGCGTTGGCCTTTCAGGCGGGAACCTTGCAACACCCGGGAATACCTATGGATTATATGTGGATTATGCAAATAACGTGCATATCTATAACCAGGCCTGGGCGAATTTTACACTTCCCAGTTATGATTTTTCTACGCAGATCGCTAATTCGGCATTTGTTAAGAATTTGGAACGAAGCAAGTCCCCTTACTTTTCTGATTACATCTTTACGCCTACTTACGGACAATCTAACTCAAACTCGGGAGGCCTGGTTGCACTCTATACAGTATCGCAGCCGTACAGCACAACAATGCCGAGGTATGGAGTGTTTGCGGTAGACCCGGGCACACCGATAGCGCCGCTGGTAAAATTCGCTGAAACGGTTTCGGAAACTCCGCTAAGCGGGATAACGCAAAATTTTGCTTCACAATTTTATGCCGATACGCACATACAGTGGCAGAGCGACTCGCTGAACATGGTAGCCGCAGCCTGCGGGGTTGGGGGGCATAGCATAAGTCAATTAAGCTATGGTACGGCTGATTATGCAAGGCTTATAAACACGACTGACAGTGTTTTATCAATAGCGAACAATAATCACCAGTCATTCAGTGTACCCTATATTTTTTGGATACAAGGCGAAACAGATGTTGATGCGAACACAGCTAATTATAATGACCTGCTCGGTACCCTTATAAATAACGTATCAAATTCCATTAAGGCTATTGACCACCAGCAAAATGATATTCCTTTTATCAGCCCGCAGCTGGCTTATGGTATAACCAACACCAACAAATTCAACATGGTGGCCGGGGTGCAGAATATCTTTAATGATTTAAGCCATCTATTTACGCTGGCTTGTCCGAGTTATCAATTTTGGTATTCTGTACAAACGCCTGATACGGTGCATTTGACACCTGCTTCACGCCGCCACATGGGTGGGTATTTAGGTTTGGCGGCAGAGTACCAGACGGTTCATAAAAGCAAGTTTCAGCCGTTATCACCTGTAAACATGCACGTTTCGGGGAACACAATCCAGGTTACGTTTAATGTCCCTGTGGCCCCGCTGGTAATCGATACGACTGACGTAACAAATCCAAACAATCAATATGGGTTCAGTTTGAGAAATGGTTCCTCCACTATTGCCATATCAAACATCCATGTGCTGAACAATAATACCATTACAATGGAGGCCGCGTCGTCTCCCGTGGGAGATACGCTGTATTATGCTGTAACTCCTGCATCATCACCGGTTGTAAGCGGGGATAGCGTAAGGTTTAGGAACAGGGGATGCCTGCATGACAGCCAACTAATTAAAGACCCTTACGATGGTTATACCTATTATAACTGGTGCCTGATGTTTAAAATGCCGGTAATCGGTGACCCCAACGCCATATTATATACCAACAATGGTAATGCTTCTGTGGAAGGGTCCTTTTTAGTAGGATCATTATCAACAACGACCCCTATCGCTGATGCTTCTATCGCATCTGCACCAACATGGAACTCTAAACAGAATGCCCTCACTAACGGGACGGGCGTAGCTTCTTTGGCGGGCGGGACTATATCAATTGGTCAGGATGTTTCCACAGGGGCTAACGCTGTATTTAACAGCATGAGTTTAACGCAGGGGATAAACGTTGGCAATTATCCTTATGGGTATAGCATAGGCGGCTCACTTGTGCTAATCGGAGATGGTACCGATGTAGTATTTTTCCCTGTATCAAGCGGGGGAGTAATTCAGTGGAATAATTTTGCAAGAAGCGCCAAGAACATGTGGTTGACTGATGCAGGGGATTTGACATTAAGGGGTAATGTTTCAACACCTGGGAGCATCCTCACAAATACTTCAAGCGGCACGCCAGTCACCGATAGTATTCTTGTTAAAAATGCCACAACGAATTTGATAAAAAAAATAGCGGGCAACTATTATGCTGCCACCAGTTCAGGGACATGGACACCAGCAAGCAGTACGGTAACGCTTACGGTTAACGATACCTATTACCAAACAGTTGGTGGTATGACGACCGCGTTTTTTAATATAACTTTCCCTGTATCGGCAAGTTTAAACTCGGTGGCCATCACAGGTTTGCCAACTGCGCCCTATGACTATTATCCATTATCTATAAGCGTTAACACTTCTGGACTGGCTATTTTAGGTCAAACACAGACAACGGACTCAACAGTATTATTAACAGACAACAGCAATACTGCCATAACATACACTCAAATGAGCGGTAAGACATTGGCGGGGTCGGTAACTTATAGAATTTTTTACCCCTAAAAATAAACACGGAGGATAAAACATGTGGTATATAATAGCAGGGTGTATAGCCGTAGGAATTATTATAACAGTCCTTTTGATGAAGTATGATTGCGTAGAAATTAACGCTGATGATGAAGATTTTTAAATAAGATGATAGAGTACCTAACCAATTTGGCCGAAGCCGTTAACCGCTTAAACGTAGAGGAGCGTGCTTTGTGGAATAAGATCATTGGTTCCATGGGTGATTTGAAATTAGTTAGAAAATCGGAAGCAGTAAAGGCAGCGGGCCCGGATACGATAAATAAAATTGATGATTAAATGGAAACAGCATCACCGCGTCTTTTACAGCAATTGCACCCTAAAATAAGGAACCAGGCTTTGGCGGCATGGATGGACGCATGCGCGGCGACACCAAAGCCTGTTCACCCGCAAATTGTTGAAACATTAAGGACGTTTGAAAGGTCGGATCATTTATTTCAGCTGGGCCGGACGATAATCAATCCTGACGGCCAAAGTAAAAGCAATCCGATGGGCGGCATCGTAACCTACGCCAAAGGCGGGCAGTCGCTGCATAATTACGGCTTGGCCTTAGACCTGGTGATGATGGTGAACGGCAAGGAGGACTGGACGATAAATATAAAAGTGGTAGAGATTTTTAAGGCGCATGGCTTTGCATGGGGAGGAGATTGGAAAAAAAAAGACTCGCCGCATTTTCAAATGGCGTTAGGCCATACTTGGCAGGATTTATTGAAAATGCACGATAACAAAGAATTTATAACAGGGACTAATTATTTAAACATTTAAAAACTATTGATTATGAAAAATTGGAAAACTACACTGGCCGGGGCATTGGCGCTGGCATTGGTTATCTCGCACGCTATTTGGCCGGCGGTTATGACTACCGAGCTGGCAACAGGCATTTCAAGCGTGCTTGTCGCTGCAGGGCTGCTGGTTGCGAAGGATGGCAACGTAACAGGGGGCACAGTGCTTAATTCAAACAATGACGCATCTATTGTTAAACAGTCAGCAAAAGAGGACAAATAGCCATGCGGTTAAGCGACAACGGCGCGTTGCTGATAAAAGATTTCGAGGGGCTAAGGCTGGATGCCTACCGTGATAGCGCCGGGGTGTGGACGATTGGATACGGCTCGACACGTTACCATGATGGCAAGGCGGTAATGCCCGGCGACAGGCTCGCAAATGAAGAGCAGGCGGATGCGTTGTTCAGGAACACTTTAGGGCAGTATGAGGAGGCGGTGAACAGGCATATAACCGTACCCATTTCGCAGAACCAGTTTAACGCGCTGGTATCATTCGCCTACAATGAGGGAACCGGGGCGCTGGCAGGATCAACGCTTGTTAAAAAGTTAAACGCCGGGGATTACCAGGGTGCCGCCGCCCAGTTTTTAGTATGGAATAAAATTACAGATCCGAAAACCGGGTTAAAGGTTGTTTGCCCTGACCTTAACGCGAGGAGAAAACAAGAACGACAATTATTTTTAAGCCATGTTTAACGAAGTGAAAAATATAGAAGAACACGATATTAAACTCACCTCCCGGCAATTGGGGGTGTATGCCAGCGGGTTGATCTTCGGTGCATTCATGGCCGCCGGAGTTTACTTTGGGATAAAAGAGGCGATTACCGATTTAGGGATTAAGATCACTCAAATATCTGTCGAAAATGTAAATATAAGGCAGGATATAAAAAATATGAATACCCGTATGGATCAGGTGCAAAACCAGGCCGAAGTGCGGTATCTGGAGCTGAAATTAGACCTCGAAAAAAAACAAGACAAAAGGAAATGAAATGAAAAAATACTTACTGATATGCCTGGTATTCGCCGGATGCGCTACCTTTCAAAAACAAAAGAACAGGGCCGAAAAGTTTTACAAGGATTATCCAAATGAACTGGCATCTGTTTGCGCGGATGAATTTCCCGTACAGGTTAATTTAGTAAAAGGGAAAGACAGTATAATAACGATCACCAATGAGGTGGTTAAAACCGTAAAGCTTCCATGCCCTGATAAAAAGGATAGCGTTGACTGCCCTTCTGTACAGGTTATTACTAAGTATATTACCCGAATTGATACGCTTGTAAAAGTTAATACCGCCCAGGTAGATATTTTCAGGGGGCAATCTATTTTATTAGCGGGCAAGAATGAAACACTTACTAAAAGCATTCAGGACAAATCAGATCAATCTACTAAGCGATTGTACTGGATAATAGGATTAGCGTTAATTATTGCGGTTTATTCCGTTTATAAGGTTTACTGTTTCTTTTCGGGTGGTTTTTTAATGAACTTCATTAAAAAGTAATGGACTAACAGTATGAAGAAACTACTATACGCCTTAATCTTACTTGCATCATGTGAACCATCGCTGGCGCAACAAACAGTTATCACCTATCCTGGCTATACCTCCTATTGGAATAGCACAACCTTAATTCCCGACAGCGTTATCTATATTGTCAAGCCCCATAAAAAGGTTGCGGCCCGGTCTGCAAAGTTTCACAACACCGGCGGGCGCTTAAATGAAAACAGGGATTATGCACATAGCGGGTATGATCAAGGCCATTTATGCAACGCCTCGGATGAAAATGGTAACGCGGTAGATGAATTTAACTCATTTGATCAATGTAATATATATCCACAACGGCCTAATTGCAACCGTTTAACATGGTTGGCCCTTGAAAATTATGTTAGGCAATTAGCTGTTAAATACGGCAGCGTAAAAGTTAAAGTTTATTGGCATAATATTGCCGGATATATGGGGATTGATAAGGTGGTTATTCCCGCCTATTGCGATAAAGAGATTTGGTATAATGGCATACATGAAAAATATATAATGCCAAATACGGATACAGTAAACAGGCATTTATTTACTTATTATTTTAAAAAATAAGGCAATGATATATAAATTTACGGTAATTTTTGTTTTATGTATTATTCTTTCAGGGTGCTTAGGCAAAGAAAAACATCATAAATGCTATAAAGTAACCTTGCCTTATATTCAAGGAAACATTGTCCCATATTTTAAAGATACAGTTATAGAAAAAGACACAGTTCATATAACTTATACGGCAGGGTCCGCGAACTATACCCGTAACCCGCGTATAGAAACCGGCACAATCATTTGGGATCCGAAAATAGCGGCAGCAAATATCGAATGGATTTTGGAGGAGATAAATAAATGAGCGATCAGCAGCAAACAACAGAAGAAATATTAGCTGAGGTGCAGGACTTCGCCTACCGGTATATGCTTAAAAATGAAATTGCCATCATTACCGGCGTAGCGATAGAAAGGCTTAGCGATCAGGAAGACCCTGCCGGCATCGCTTTTTTAAAAGGCCGGTATATGCGCAAGGCAGAATTAAACGGCAGTGTTATCCAGCTCACTAAACAGTTGTCATCCCCGGCCATGGCCATAGAGCATAAAATAGCAGAATCTACTTACCTGAATGATTTAAAGAAACGATGAAATTAAACACAATCAACCTTTCCGACAATATCGAATTTATAAAATCACTCCCTGATAATTCAATTGATGCCATAATTACGGATAGTCCTTATGGATTAGGTAAAAAGCAAAACTTGGTTAAGCTTTTGCAGGCATGGGTAACAACTGGTTACTATGAAATTACAGGCACCGGATTTATGGGTAAAAAATGGGATGCTTTCGTACCGCAACCTATTCTATGGAAAGAATGTTTACGGGTGCTAAAGCCTGGCGGTTATTTGCTTTCGTTTTTCGGCACACGTACTTATCATTTAGGCAGTTTAGCTATCGAATTGGCTGGGTTTGAAATAAGAGATTGTATACAATGGATATATGGCAGCGGGTTTCCGAAAAGCAAATCCTGTTTAAAGCCAGCTAATGAGCCTATATGCGTTGCAAGGAAACCAGGGCCGGTGCAATTATTAAATATTGATGAATGCAGGATAGAGGTTGCAGATAACGATAAGGGGCATAGGCCCAACTGGGAGGCCCACAGTACTGTAAAAACAGGTAACGTGTATGGAAAATTTGACCATAGAATAACTAAAAGGTTGGCAGATGGCCGATATCCTACAAATATCATTATTGACGAAGATGTTGCAATTCAGATGGATGAACAAAGTGGTATTTCAGGAGGTGATAGAAGAACAGCAAAGTTTCAGACAGGAACGAACGGCAATTTCACAACTGCTAAAGCGGGCCAATTAACACCGTGTTACAATGACAAAGGTGGTGCATCCCGTTTTTTCTATGTAGCAAAAGCATCCCCATCCGAACGTGCAGGCGCTACCCATCCAACTATTAAGCCGGTTAAATTAATGACACAGCTGGTTAAGCTTTATTGCCCGGAAGGCGGCGTAGTGCTTGATCCGCATAACGGCACAGGGCCTACTTGTGAGGCTTGTTTGGAAACGGGGCGTAATTATATCGGAATTGATAATGATCCTGTATCGCAAAAGGAAGCTAACGAGCGGATAAAAAGATGGCATAAAAAGCAATCGAATACTATTTTAAAAGAAACCGCATGACGAAACTATTAGGCAAATCAGGCAGTTATGAGAAGATAGTCGCTTTCATGAAGGATGACAAAGCGGAGGTTGAGTTAACAGACCATGAAAAAGGCCTGGTAACCCGATGGATGGAGGCTTTCACCCTGATGCGCAATTATAACACCACAGCCGACGCGGTAGCCATATTAATGAAGCGGTTTCCTGATCTGTCCAGGGCGACAGCTTACCGCGATTGCGCCAACGCCATTTCCCTTTTCGGCGATATATCAAAATCAACAAAGGAAGGTATCAGGCACCTCACTACTGAGATAGTGAAAGACGCGCTTACCATGGCCCGTGCTATGAATGATCCGGGCGAAATGCGCCTGTGCGCCTTAGCGATCGCTCGCATACAGGGTGTTAATGATACGGATGCCGATGCGTTCAATTGGGAAGAACTGGAGCCGCACACCTATGAGCTGGCCATTGACGATGTGATGCTAAAGGCGCTGCGCTTCCTGATTAAGGGCGGCAAGATAGACCTTACCATGGTTGTGGATGCTATGAATGCCACCGCGGAAGACGCGGTAATAATTGAAGATGCTAAGGAGATAGGCAATGCTTAAGCAGGATTTAAAGCCTCGTAAGCGATTAATCTTAAATCCGATGCAGCTTATCCTTGAGATGGCCAAACAGCGCATACGGATGGTACAGGTAGGCCGCGGCGGCGGTAAATCACTGTCTTTAGTAGCGCCGGGTATATTTAAATAGCCTACAATTTTTACATCATTAGCATCACCATACATTTCTATTAATGAGGCTGAACCCGGTATATTGTACATAGGAATACCCTTAACGGCCCAAGAGATTTTTTCATTATAACCATGTGCTGGCTCGGACAAAATATTGTCATCATCAGCAGCGTTAACAAAATCATAGTCCAGAATCTTACTAAGCTTAAGCAATACTTCAGTTTTTGGAAAGTTTGCACCTTTTTCAAATTGACCTATAGCAGTCGGTGTAACTTCGACCATATCGGCTAATTGGGTCTTGTTCAGCCCTTTTTTTACCCTTTGGGCTTTAATTTTTTCCGCTAAAGTTGCACTCACTTCCTTTTTTTTTATAGATGTTAATAACTTTTCTAAAATAATACTTGCAATAGTATGAAATAATACTTTATATTTGTATAAGCAAATCAGATAAGCAAAGATAATTAATATGATAGTCGACACAAGAGAAATTTTATTCATTAGGCAAAATGCCCCCCAGGGGATGATCCGCACCCTGGCTAATAACATAGGAATGGATTACAATAAGGTGAGAAATGAGCTGCATACGCTTAAGGAAGAGTATCCGGACGAACTGGTTATTGAGGCCCGCAGGTTATTAGAAGCCAATACCGGGTTAGTTTATAAATTAACGGAAGTATAGCCATGCATATAGCACATTCAAATATTGTTTCTATCGGGCCGGCCAAAGAACAAACGCCTGTTGCTGCGCCTACAAAATATGAGGAGTTCGCCACCAGGATGGCCCTTAAGGGGCATAGGAAGGCCGTAAAGAACTTTTATAAAACCCACCAGGACGAGCTTGCTGAAATACGGAAGTACTTCCCGGGATGGGAACCAAAATTTAATCAGTACTAAATAAAAAAAGCCCGGCAGGAACCGGGCTAATTGTAAACAATTTTAATTCGATAAGAATGAGAACAAATGTAATGACAAAGTTGCGATTTACAAAAACTAATCGTAGAAAATTAGAGATCGCGCACAACGCTTTGAAAGCAACCCGCAAACCCGTTTACTTTATTGAACGCGCATGCGTTAGCGAGGACCATGTAGATGTGTCTTTCATCAACGAGGAAATCCTTAACACCGGCCTGGCCAAGGATGAAGATTGGAAAGATGTACGCGTCAGCCTGATCAGCCTGGAAACTTTCGCCATCATGGAATTTCAGGACGTAACCGTATGCAGCGACTTAACTATCGCGCATTTCATCGATTACAATTTAAACGAAGTAGTCAAGGCTTATCTGGAAGCCGGAAAGGAGACAATGATATGAGATCCATTATCCTGTTCCTTATCCTGTTCCTTATGCTGATCATAGTGATCTGCATAACAATTTATCTGAATGAGCATAACATGCTGCAGGTGTATTATTTCCAGGCCATAGTAGTATCCGTAATAGTTATCGGCGAAGTGGCTACAAGCCGCACCCTGAAAGGAGGAAAAAAGATATGATACTGCAAATCGTAAAGCTGGTAAACGAGCTTAATAACAACACGCAATTATTAAGGATCCTTGCAAATGATCCCGGCACCCCGAGAGATCAAAAAGCTGATATTGAAAATCAGATAAAGGCGAACCGCGAGGTAGTAGCAATGGCCGCAGCAGAAATGGAGGTTGTTTATGCCAATAGGTAAGATACAATCAACCTGCTATCCATTCGGATACGACAAGAACGGGGCCTCTGACCGCCATGATAAGCGGTTTGCAAAAGGCTTTAACAAATGGGCCGCCTATATCCGCGAAGCCAATTTACTGAACGCATCCCAAAGCGGGATGAACATCACGCTTGAAAAAGCTAAAAATTTAATAGGATTATAATTATTGGGATAATCCATTAACAAATAACTTAAAAACAACATCATGAAAATTACAATTTCTAATATAAACATCATCAATTTCAAAGGGATAGTAAACCTGTCTATTGATTTCGATAGCTTACAGACAAGCATATTTGCGGCCAATGAAATAGGGAAAACATCTATTGCGGATGCCTATAACTGGCTGCTAACCGGCAAAAACAGCCTTGACCAAAAAGACTTTAATATTAAGAATACGGTACGGACTGATTTAAACCGGGCGGACCATGTTGTATCAGCTAATTTCATTACTGATAATGCCACGCTTGAACTTAAAAAAGTATTCCGAGAAAAATGGGTTAAAAAGCGCGGCGACGAAAAAACCGAGTTTCAAGGCCATGAAACTTTATACTACTACAATGATGTTCCCCTTGCCCAGGCCGAATACCAGGCAAAGATAAAAGCGCTATTGCCGGATGATATTTTAAAGCTAATTACCAACCCATTATACTTTAACAGCAATAATACCACCTGGGGCTGGAAAGAAAGAAGGAATACTTTGCTTAACCTGGCCGGTAACATTACTAATGAAGATGTGCTTTCTCAAATCGGCACGACTAAGAACCGGGCAAATTATGACGGCCTGATAGCTGAGTTAAATTCAGGAAAGTCAGTTAAGGAATATAAGGACCAGATCGCTGCTAAGAAAAAAAGGATTAACGATGATCTGAAACTCATCCCTTCACGTATTGATGAAAACAAACGCAGTATGCCGGAGCCGGTTGATACC
>DHIR01000113.1:17035-24788 GCA_002403905.1 Mucilaginibacter sp. UBA4741 | reverse complement strand
GTATGCCGGAGCCGGTTGATACCAAAGCCATTGAAGCGGAGATTGCTGTTAAATCAGCCGGCATTGATGAAATTGAAAAGGCCATCAACGATAAAAATATTCATTATCAAAATGAGTATCAGAAAATACAGGCAAAACAAGGCACTGTACACGAAGCTAAAACCAGGCTGCAAGCTATCAGGCACGATGAAAACTTAAAGATCAGCAACCAGGCTAATTCCCATCAGCTTAAAAGAAATGAGCTGTTAAATAAGATCAACAGCATACAGGTTGATATAAACAGCAAGAATAACTTATTAAATTCACAGGCCCGGGTAAAGGAGGATTTAACAGCAAAGACAGATGCGTTAAGGGCCGCCTTTATCAAAATAAATGCAACAGGGCTTATATTTAATGAACACGAGTTTTCGTGCCCTACCTGCCTGCGTGAATTTGAAGCAGACGATGTGGAGGCTAAGAAACAGGATATGCAATCAAACTTTATTCAAAATAAAAACCAGGAATTGGCCCGCATCAATTCAAGTGGCCTGGCCTTGGTTGAAGAAGTCAAAAAATGCGATGAATTGATCAGCACCATTAAAGCTGCGCTTCAATCGATTGAATTAAACCTTACGCATGCTAAAACCGAGCTGCAACAATGGGAAGAAGTGAACACTGCTCCATCTATCACAATTAATGAATTGTTGGCCGGTAATCAGGAATATGTACAATTAAACGCTGATATAGCCAGAATACAAAGTGAACTGGTTGAGATAAAACCAGCCGATACTTCAGAGCTTAATCAGCAAAAAAGGGCCATAGAGGCCGAAATATTGGCACTTAGGAATAAGCTCAACACTAAAGATGCTATTGCCCGGTGCAATGAGCGCATAAGCCAGCTTGAAGAAGAAGAAAGCACACTTGCCCAGTCGCTGGCCGATCTTGAAAAGACTGAATTCTTAATTGAAGATTTCACACGGTCTAAAATGGATATACTGGAAGCGCGTATCAACGGATTGTTTGAGCACGTTACCTTCAAGCTATTTGACCGGCAAATCAACGGTGGCGAAGCTGAAACCTGTGAGACCATGTACAAGGGTGTTCCGTTCAGTGATTTAAATACAGCCGGCCGTATATGGGCAGGGATAGACATAATCAATACGCTGAGCAGGCACTACAATGTTTCAGCGCCTATTTTCCTTGACAACAGGGAAAGTGTATCGCTCATACCGGAAACAGAAGCACAGATAATAAACCTGGTAGTATCATCGCAAGATAAATCCATCAGGGTAGTTGCCGGCGCTGAACAAATGATGAGTGTGGCCTAACTAAAACAGTTCACAGAATAATTAAAATTTAAATAAACAGATAAGAAAATGAGTACAGAAAACACAAATACACCTGCAGCACAGCAAACAACAAGTGTTCAAAGGTTTCAGGAAAAGACGGTAGATAATATTCTATCAAGGATTAATGATTTCCTTGCAACAGGAGATATCGTATTACCTCCTAATTACATTCCGGAAAATGCGGTCCGGGCCGGTTGGTTAATGCTACAGGATGTAGTCGATAGGGAGAAGAGGCCCGCCCTTGAGGTTTGTACTAAAGAAAGTATTGCCAATGCTTTCCTGGAAATGGTAATTAAAGGGTTAAGCGTAGTTAAGAAACAAGCATACTTTGTCGTGTACGGTAATGAATTATCACTCGATGAGTCATACTTCGGCGCTGTTTCTATTGCCAAACGGGATGCAGGGGTTAAAGAACCGAAAGCGGTAATCATTTATAAGGATGACATCTTTAGATATGAAATATTGGAAAATGGCCGGAAAAGGGTTATTGAGCACCAGCAGGAGTTTAAAAACATCGATAACGATAAAATAGTTGGCGCCTACTCTGTGGTAACTTACAATGATGGTTCTACCGATACCGAAATAATGACCCTGGCTCAAATAAAAAAGTCATGGGAAATGGGTGGTTCAAAAGGCATCTCCCCGGCCCATAAAAACTTTCCGGATCAAATGTGCGCTAAAACGGTAATAACCCGGTCCCTTAAAGTCGCCGCGAATACCTCTGACGACTCCGCGCTAATGCGTGAAGATGATCAGGTTTCTGCCGGAGTTAAGCATGAGATTAAGGAGAAGGCGCATAAAAAGAACATCACATTTGATGACGCCGAAATAATGGAAGATCCTAAAAAGGTAGAACCGGCAAAAACAGAGGTCAAAACAGAACCGGCAGCAGCTGCTGCTGAAAACACTACATCAAACGAGTTAAAATTCTGATGAAAATTAAAGTAATATCATCTTCATCAGCCGGCAATTGTTATCTGCTATATAACGATACGGAATGCCTGATAATAGAATGCGGTGTAAAAGCCGCGTTCATAAAACAGGCCCTGAACTTTGACCTGTCTAAAGTCGTGGGGGTTATAATAACCCATGAGCACCAGGATCATTGCAAAGCTGTTAGAGAAATTGTTACCGCGGGTATTAAAGTATATGCTTCACCAGGTACAATTGATGCATTCAATCTGCTGCACCACCGGTTAAACAAGATAGAGGTTGGTAAAACTTTTACGCTCGGTGGCTTCAGGATAAAGTCATTCGATGTAAAGCATGATTGTAAGGAGCCGGTTGGCTACTTGATTGAGCATGAAGAAACTGGCCGTATTGTTTTTATAACTGACAGCTACTATTGCCCATATACATTCCCTGGCTTAAACAATATAATCATTGAAGCTAATTACAGTCAGGAGATATTGGATAGGAAAGTATCGGAAGGTGTATCTCAGCAGTTCCTGCGCGATCGGGTATTGGAATCTCACATGAGCCTGGCTACATGCAAGGAGTTTTTAAATGCAAATGACCTCACAGCAGTGAACAACATCTTACTGATACACTTATCAGATAACAATAGCAATGCAAATCAATTCCGGCAGGAAGTATTGGATCAAACTGCAAAGAACGTCCACATCGCCGATAAAGGGCTATGTATCAATTTTAATAAAACACCATTTTAATATAATCACACAACATGAATCAAAAATTAAAAGCTATTAAGAACGGACTCATTAAATTACATGAGGAAGCCGGTCAGGATGAACAAAAATTATTGGAAGGATGGTTCCCTACCCTATTCAATGAGAAAGGCCCTTATTTAAAAGCCTGTAAATTATTGGGTAAAACGCCCGTCCCTCCATTGGAGGACAGAACTGACCTCGACAAGGTTTCTTCAGATGCTTATGACCGTTTAATAATCTGTATCCGAGCCAAAAACATGATAGATGGCAAAATATGGAAACAGGTTTATGATGGTATTGAACAACATTACTGGCCATATTGGAGCCCTGACACATCGGGCTTCGGCTTCTCGCGCGCGTTTTGCGCTAGCTGGGATACGGATACGGTTGTCGGTGCGCGCCTGGAATATAGGACCAGAGAATTGGCAGAAGAGGGTGCCAATGAGTTTAAAAAATACTATAACGATTATTTAACACTATAACCAATGGAAGTAATATTATTTCAATCAGAAGAAGAGGCTTGTGCTTTTTTAGGTATTCAGCCGATTGGTGAACCCGATTTGAGTTGGGTGCAACCACAACACCGAAAAGCAATGTTAGCAGTGGCTAAGTTGTTCATTGTACATGAAGCGCATAACAAAGCCAATAAGTTTGTTGCTGACTGGAGCAATAATAACCAGAGAAAATATAGCGCGTGGCATTGGATAAAAACCGATACTACTAAACAATCGGGCTTCGGCTTCTCGGCCGCGAGTTACGATGACTGGGGTACGTATACGGATGTCGGTGCGCGCCTGAGCGTAGGGACGTCAAAGGAGGCTATACATATAGCGGATAAGTTTGATTATCTCTACCAGGACTTGTATTTCATTATACCGGAGTAAAATACGAAAGGTGGTGTGCTGTGTAAAGCTGGCAGTAGTTTCGAGGTTCAGGCTTCAGCTTCTCGAACACGAACTACGATAATTGGAATACGAATACGAATGTCGGTTCCCGGCTTTGCTACAAATCGAGTGAATTAGCTATGTACGCAGGGCAACAGTTTGAAAAGGAATACAATCAATTTTTCACCTTATAATTTATACATCATGGATTTTAAAGACATAAAAACTTATGAAGATGCCTGCAAAAAGTTAGGCGTCGACCCAAATGCATTACCGGAAGTTTCGTTACTGCCGGTGAAAGATCAGGCCCCGGTCATCGCCCACTACAAGCTAATTAAAATAGCCGAGGCATTAAATAATGGATGGCAGCCTGACTGGACTAAAAGCAGTGAGTATAAATACTTCCCATATTTCGTGATTAAAAAAGACAAGGAACACCCTTCGGGCTTCGGGTTCTCGTTTACGTCCTACGCTGATTGGCGTGCGTTTGCGCATGTCGGTTCCCGGCTTTGCTTTAAATCGAGTGATATGGCACTATACGCCGGCGAGCAATTTGCTGATCTGTACAAGGAATATTTCCTGATCAATAAATAAAACAAAGGGTTGTGCGCTGTGAGGGTAGGCAGTTGTTCAGGCTTCAGGTTCTCGTATACGAACTACGATAACTGGAATACGAATACGAATGTCAGTGCGCACCAAGGGATAATAAAAATAATAAGCAGCACACACCCTGCCAACATGGCAAAAAACAAAATAACGTTAATCAGTTCGCTGGGGGTGAAATCAAAAAACCTGACCGGTGATAAAATAACAATTGAAGAAATATTAGATAAATCAGTAATGATACTGGACTATCGCACCGGCGACAGCAAATTTAGCAGGGACGGTACATGCCTGACATTACAAATAGAATATGAAGGAAAGGTCAGGGTAATATTTACCGGATCAGGAGTGCTAAAGGAGGACCTTGAAACACTCTCTAAAGATGATTTTCCTTTTACAAGTACAATAATAAAAGTGCCATTTAAAGACAAACAGTTTTTTTTCAAGTTCACATAAAATAAAACAATGACAGTAATTACAGCAAACCCAGAAACATCCATTAGCCGGAAAATAAGCCGTGCGAAGATTACCAAAACTACATGCGTAGAGGTCGACTATGACCAAACCATCACCATTCAGCAGGCCGATAGTGAAAAACCATTGGAGTTATCCGGTGAGTGCCCCTACAAGGGCCGCAATATCGCGCACCAGGACCTGATCGATGCCTTTAGGTTATTACACCCCCACTTTGCAATACTTTGCGATCTGAAGGAAGTAAATAATATGACCTTGCATGAGTTGGAAAACAACCTTAACAAAATTGACAACATCGGTGTACGCAGCTTCAGCATTGGCGGCAGCGGCGATAATGAAGGAGTAACCTTATCGGGCTTCAAAAAAATAGGCAATAAGATGATCAACTTAAACACGCCGTTCACAAAGTTTGACGATGAGAATGACCCCTATACTAATATGGTAGAATTACAACATGTGATTAATGTCATAATAGAGGAGGTAGAATTATACCTGGACGGCAAGGTCGCCCCGGATGCTCAAATGAGTATGGACTTTGGTGATGAAGAAGAAGATGATCAATCTTATTAATTAAAAAAATGCTTCCTCAAAGAATACCTAACATTATTAAACCGCTGCCGGAACTAAAGGTACACATACCTTTAAAGGGCGAGCTTCGGCCCTATCAGGCCGGCGGCGTTGCCTATGGTATCGAAAAGGAATGTTTTATCAATGGGGATGATATGGGCCTGGGGAAAACCCTGCAGGCCATTGCCACTACTATTGCCTTAAATTCTTTTCCGTGCCTGGTTATATGTCCATCCAGTGTAAAAGAAAACTGGCGCCGCGAATGGCATAAGTTTTCAAAATACAAAGCGATTGTATTGGACGACTCCATCAGGTATAATTTTACAGAGTATGCCCGGATTGGCGCGGCACAGGTATTCATAGTTAATTTTGAAAGTTTAAAGAAGTACTTTGTTGAAAGCGTTAACCGCCCGGCTGATGGCGGACGGTTCAAAGTTTCAGATGTTAACCTTAAACGGAAATTTGTTGATATATTTAAAAGCGTTATCGTTGATGAGATCCATAAGGTAAAGGAATTAAAAACCCAGGGCTACAAATTTACCCGGGCCATCACAAAAGATAAACAATTTGTAATGGGGCTTACCGGTACCATGTTCGTAAACAAACCCATGGACCTGGTAGCGCAGCTTTACATTATTAACCGAATGGGTGATTTTGGCGGATATAAGTATTTTAAAAACAGGTTCTGCTCCGGTGAAAAAAATGCGTCAAATTTAGCAGAACTTAAGGTATTACTCAATGAAATCTGTTACTATCGCAGAAATAAAACGGACAAGGATATAAAGAAATATTTACCTGATAAGTCCAGACAAATTATAATGTGTGATCTGTCGCCAGGGGCAAGAAAAGAGTATAACCATGCTATGTTTGACCTAAAGTCATATATGAAGCAATATAAGGATTCTACCGACGAACAGGTTAAGAAGTCATTAAAAGGCGCTGTGATGGTCCGGATTGGGATATTAAAGAATATCAGCGCCCGGGGGAAACTAAAAGATGCCTTTGACTTTATAGAAGACCAGATAAGCCAGGGCCAAAAGGTAGTAGTGTTTGCAGTACTGAATGATATTATCCAAAAGGTACAGGAGCGGTTTCCTAAATCGGTACGTATTACCGGCAAGGAAAATTCATTGCAAAAGCAAGCATCAGTAGACAGGTTTCAGAGTGATCCGAAAATTAACCTGATTGCCTGCAACCTGAAAGCGGCCGGTACCGGTACCGATGGGCTGCAGAACGCGGCGAATGTTGCCGCCTTTATAGAGTTCGGCTGGAACAGTGCGATTATGGACCAGGCCGAAGACAGATTGTTTAGGTCTGGCCAGAACAAAAATGTAATGTGTAATTACTTCTTAGGCAAGAATACAATTGATGAATGGAATTATGAGCTGATAGAAAGCAAACGGTCGATGGGCAATGCCATTACCGGTGCGGAAGATGATGTTGATGTTAATATTATCAACGGCATTATGGAACTTTTAGCGGCTTGATCTTACGGATACGTAATGGATGTAATGAAACTTAATAATTAGCAATATGGATAAGTTAGCACAGCACGACAGTAATGTCCACCAAATTAAAGAGCAGCTATTAGCCGGACGGAGAATAACTGTAAGGAGTATTTTAAAATCAGTCGGTACCCCGGAGCTCAGGCACTACATTCCAATTATCAGAAGGCGTTTCGATATTGATATAGCTACCGAATGGGTAACCAGGAACGGCAAGCGGTTCAAAGAATACTTTTTAAGAAAACAAGAAAAAGCGGCATAAGCTAAAATAATGGTAACACATCAAAGCATGGCCAAATAGTACTTTTTTAAGAAACAATTTAATTCAAACATACAATGAACAATTTTTTTAAATCTATTAAACAGATAGGAGGATAGTTATGCAAGCGACAGACACTTTCAAAACCACTATTAGTAATCATCTACAAGGCGTAGCGGAAAAAGATCCACTTTTTGCCGAGACTCTCAAAAAGCCTGAGAAAAATATAAATGATTGCGTTACCTATATACTTAACCAGGTTAAGAATAGTGGCAAAAATGGCTTTGCTGACGAGGAAATTTTCGGGATGGCTATTCATTATTATGATGAGGCTGATATAAAGATTGGGAAACCTATAAACGGTAGAGTTGTGGTAAATCATCGCATTGATGATGCTATTAAAAAGGCTGCAGCTACAGCTTCGGTTACCCATAAAAAAACGGCGGCTAAAAACCAGGTTCCA
>DHIR01000113.1:0-16860 GCA_002403905.1 Mucilaginibacter sp. UBA4741 | reverse complement strand
GCTAAAAACCAGGTTCCAACAAATCAACCATCATTGTTTTGATCTTATGAGGCCAAGAACCAAACTTCAAGTGCAAATATTTGCCTTAGCTGAACAGCTCCCGAATTTGGCTAAAAAATTACAGCCCTGGGCTTTTGAAAACTGTATTACTCATTTTGGTTATAGAACTAAAACCGCTACTTCCTGCTTAAGCTGCGGCCACCAATGGAAGGGTAAGCCAACATCTAAAACAGATACCTGCCCGGCTTGCAAACGTAAATTAAATATTAAAGATACCCGAAAAAAGAAAATTAGTCAATGTAGTTTTTTTAGCGTTATTGATGTTCACAAAGGGTTTCAGCTTAATAGATACTTTGAAATATATAGCCATCACAGGGCCGGTGAACAGCCCCGGATATTAGTTTGGGAGATAGTTCAACAATGGATGCAGCCCAGCGGTAAAAACGAAGTTATCGCGCGTAATAGAACACTGAATTATTATCAGGATACTTTTAATGGATATCTCGAAATTAGAGATAGAAGCAACCTTACTAATAAATACAATATTTTCCCTGATAAGGTTTATCCTAATGCAAAGTGTCTGCCAATATATAAGCGGAATGGGTTTAAAGGTAGGTTTGGTAACATAAGCCCGTATAATATGTTCACTTATATTATAACCGATAATAAAGCAGAAACATTGCTTAAATCTAACCAAATGGCCTTGTTGGAAGCCAGAATTGGCAACAGAGATAATTCAGTGGATGAATATTGGAACTCAATTAAAATATGCATCAGAAGAAATTATATTGTTCAGGATGCTATTACCTGGCTTGACTACCTTGAACTGCTTAGGCACTTCAATAAAGATCTTAGAAACCCAAAATACGTTTGCCCGGAAGATTTAAAGCGCGCCCATGATAAGCTGGTAGCAAAGAAGAATGAAGCTGAAAAACGTCTTTTATTGGAGAAACAAAGATCGAAGATAGATGCTGACCAAAAGGCATATATTGAAGCCAAATGGCCATATTTTGGGCTTGTTTTCTCAAGGAATAATTTAACGATTAAACTATTAGAGAGTGTAATGGAATTCTTTGAAGAAGGCCACGCTCACAAGCATTGTGTTTATACAAATGAGTACTATAAAAAAGAAAACTCACTTGTATTATCGGCAAGAGTTGATAGTGTCCCTGTGGAGACTATTGAGCTTTCCCTTACCAATATGAAAATAGTTCAGTCTCGAGGCTTGGGAAACAAAGTATCAGCATATAATGAACAGATTATTGAGTTATTAAACAAAAATATGAGTGTCATTAAAAAAAGGTACAAAGAGTTAAAAAGCGTTGTAGCATGATTGTGCAGTTAATTAATAATATAAACCTAAAGTCATTAAAACGTGGCTATCAGGGTAGAACCTTATGTAATGAAAAATTAGCAAAGCTTATTGAAGAATGGGTCAACACAGAAAAGCCGTCAGAATATTATTTCGCGGATAAATATAATATTCACCCGCGTACTGTTTTCAGGCTGATTTCACAGCATTATAAAGGCCATGTAAACAATGGTGTTGCAATCACTTTGCAATCCAAAATAAACAACATGCCTGCCTTTAGGCCAGGAAGAAAGGTGGAGATATCGAACCGTAAAGCTGGTAATATCATCGCTCTTTTTAGAAGTAATCCTAAAGCAAGCATAGCAGTTATTGCTGCTAAAACCCGGGTCCATCCTGATGTTGCCGGTAGAATTATAACGAATTATTTAACCAACAAATATTGCGAGGTAGCATAATGGCAAAAGCAGGTTTTATTTATTACTCAGTCGATACTAACCGGTACCAGGACATCAGGATCAAGAAGCTTAAAAAGCATCATGGCCGGGACGGTGTGGCTATTTATGATTATATATTATGTGAAATTTACCGGGTAAAAGGATATTTCATCGTGTGGGACGAAAGTACTGCCTTTGACGTAACTGATTACTGGGGAATGACGGAAAATGCCGTTAAAGAGATAGTTAAATACTGCGGTTCAGTGGGTCTTTTCAATCAGGAACTACTATCCGGCGGGGTAATAACATCCGCGGCAATTCAAACCAGGTTTTTAGACTGGAGCAAAAAAGCTAAAAGAAGCCCAAATTCTTACATTATTCAGGAAAAACATATCATTCTTCCGGAAGAATGTATAAAAATTCCGGAAGAAATTGACAAAGAAAAGGAAAGTAAAGAAAAGGAAAGTAAAGAAAAGGAAAGTAAAGAAAAGGAACAGAAAGGAGAGAATTACGCCCGCGATGTTTTTTTTGAAAATTTGATTTTGGAATTTTTTGGATTTAATGAAATATCGCACCTGGACAAGTTAAAATTGATCTCTGCCTGTTGTTCCGCGCAATTTTATGCTGGCCGGCTTGATTTTTTTAAAAAACAATTTGAGGATTACCAGGACTGGATAGGAGAAATTGGGGTTAGGTACCGGCATAATTTTTTAAAATTCATGGGTAACCAGGCCAACAGGTTTGCAGATGGCAGTTGGAATGAAGAAAACTGGGGCCAAAAATTATTGGATCGAAAAAAATCAATAACTCAATACCAACAGCAAACAGATCGCGGGGTAGCCGCTGTAATTGACAAATTTTCAAATATTAAAATGCGTGGATAATGAGCAATATTGTTAAAATTCAAAACGATAACCCCCTGTTAAAGCCGAATGTTTTAGCGGTGGTAAGGTCTGAACTGTTTAATGCAGTTAATGCATCGATAGCCAAATGCTATGCAGACTTAAATTTTAAAGTTCCGGAAGATCCTACTTACCTGGTGAACGAGGTAACGGATAGCATTTTGAAAAACTATCCTTCCATGCGGCTGCAGGAAATACCGGAAGCTTTTGCAAAAGGTATCCGGGAAGAATATGGTAAATATTTCGGCTTATGTGTAATATCATTTGAAAAATTCATAGAGGGTTATCTGGCCAGTGAAGACCGTTTGAAGCTGGTTGAACAAAAAAACAGGCTGCTGATCGAAGAAAAAACCGAACCAACAGCTGAAGATAAATTTATGACTGCAAAGGCCCTTTGCATACAGGCCTATGAAAATGTTAAAGTTAACAGGCCCATAGGTTTAACTGCCTTAACTGTTTTCACCTTTCTTAATAATCTGGAAATGATTGATAAGGAGTTTAAAGCCGGCATAATGAAAAACGCGCTTGACCTGGTTATCCAGGATAAGGAACTTGAAGCCAGCTTTTGTACTGATATAAATCGGCGCCGGATATTAAATGCCGAACTGGAGCTGCTAAGGGATAACATCGCTAAAGACATTATTACCAAAGAGCAATATGCCGAAGTGGTTAAAACCGCGAAGCGGATCGCCCTTAATAATTATTTAAGAAACCTGATTATGGATGATACAGATCTTGCTGAACTGGTTGAAGCAAAACGCGAAATATATTTAAGTGGTAATGGATAGTCAAACTGATCAGCTTTTTATATCAACCAAAATAGAATGCGCAAAATGTAAATTTAAAAGGGAGAAGGAAGTCTTTATGAATAGGCTGAATGATATGATCATCTGTGAAGAATGTGGTTACTACTTTATATTATAAGGCTTTAAAACCAGTGCAATTAAATACTATAAACGTTAAAATATGAAAGCCTTGGTATTAATTATTTCCGGTTTATGCCTGTTGTCGATAGGATACTTTGTATATGCAATAAAACATGCTATGCCTGATCCGGAAGAAGATGATAACAAATTAAAAAACACCTGATGGAACTTATAAAAGCTAAAAAAATAGCAACGGCGATATGTTACCAGCTGCTGCCTTATTGCTCTAAAATTAATATAGCCGGATCAATTCGCAGGAAGAAACCGGAAGTGAAGGATATTGAAATTATCTGCGTTCCGAAAAAAATATTGGCCCAATTTGAAAATCTGTTTGAAAGGACGGAAATATCAATAGTTGACCCTGAATTTGCCAAAACTGTATTATCCCTTGGCCAGGTTATAAAAGGGGTTCCGCAAGGCAAGTACATGCAACTTGAACTACCGGAGGGCATTAAGCTTGACTTATTCATCCCTGCTGACTTTGACTATTACAGGCAGTTTGCTATCCGTACAGGCAGCGCGGACTACTCCGCTAAGATAATAGCTGCCGGCTGGAAGAGAATAGGCTGGTGCGGCGCTGATATTGGATTGAGATTAATAAAGGACTGTACCGAACATAAAGGCCCGGACGGCAAAACAAAATATAAATGCGAACGCGCTAAAAACAATAGGCCCCCGGTATGGCAGTCTGAAGAAGAGTTCTTTAAATGGATTAAAGTGCCATTTATACAACCGGAATTTAGAAATGTATAAACATTAAAAAAATATGAAAAAGACAAGTATGAGAGAAATACCAATTTTATTCAGCAAAACTAAACCTTATTAAATAAACACGATGAACGAACTGCAAAAAACAATTAACTACTTTCAATTTAAGCATATTGAAAGCAACCGACCTATTGATCAACGCCACGTCAACGGTCTGATAGCAAAAATATCCGATAAAAATCTTTTACATTTATTCCCGATCCTCGTTAATTCTAAATTTGAAATCATTGATGGCCAGCATCGCCTGGCTGCAGCTGAGAAATTAAAATTATATATTTATTACACCGTAGATGATCAGATAAGTAAAGCGGATATCGCAAATGTTAACGCGCTGTCAAAAAATTGGAATATTAATGATTATATAAATTACTGGACAGTTGAAAAGAAAGAGGGATTTGATATGCTGAGTTCATTTATGATCGATAATCCACTTATACCTCCATCAACTGTCCTGATGATGTTATCAACCGGCAAAAAGCGCGACCTTGACGGGCTAAGGCGTGGCGTTATTGATGTCTCCAACTATGATCAAGCCCTTATTATAGCAGGCATAGTAAAAGAGTATAGCCTCATAATCACTTTTGCCTACGACCGTAATTTTGTATTAGCGGTGATAAACTGTATATATACTCAGGATTATGACCACGAGGTAATGAAAAGAAAGATTGAATATCAAAGCCGATCATTGGTAAAATGTGTTAACGTGAAGCAATATAACGGCATGTTTGAAGAAATATATAACCATGGCCAACAAAAGAACCGCTTAATAATAAAATTATAATGGCACTTAGTTTTCAGGAAAGATATAGGCGGGCTAAGGCGGAAGCTAAGGCGGAAGCTAAGGCGGAAGCTAAGGGTAAACCGGCTAAAATTAAATCTGTAAAACCATTAAAGGCAAAGACTTTTAGAGTTTCTGTTAAAGAAAACACCCTGGAGCAAAAAGCCAGGCAAATAGCTATTGCCCGCCAGGCACAACGGTCGGTTCCATCGCGTGATAAAGTCTTTCAAACACTTCCGCTAAACCTTGCTGATAAAATACAGGTACGTATTGACCATAAAACAATAGTGTATGTATTACCGGGAACTGATATTGAAAAGATAAAGGAGAAATATCTGAAAAAACCAAAACCAAAAAATGATGATGGTTTGCCGCCTGTATATCAATTTTGAAAAAATTAGCAACATCCTGTGGTTATATGATGCACCCGATAAAATCATCACTGTTAATGATACCATTTTTGATGTAAATAAGGTAGAAGATTACGCGGACTGGTTACTTAGCCATTATAAAATAAAATAAATAATATGAACATGAAAAGATTAATCTGTTTTTTAAAGGGCCATGTGTGGCTTTACTGGGCTGATCCGTATAAAAGGCAATGCAATAGATGCAACAGCCGCCAAATGAGAGTGCCTTACATAAAGGACAATTGGTTTAATTATTAAATTATGAGAGGATTATTGGCAATAGAGCCGCTTTATCATCAAATAGTAAAAGGCAATAAAACACAGACAAGGCGATCAGGCGGATTGGATGTAGTTAACGAAAACCCGGATGATTGGGAGATAACTGGATATACTGGTGAAATGGGTGGCGATTTGATAGAGGTTGATTTTTGCGATTATATGGGTAGTCAACGAAATATATACTTAAAGCCACGTTATAGGATTGGTGAAGTACTTTACCTGAAAGAGCCATATTGCATGGATAACTTTGGAATGGCTGGTAAACCTTATTATAAATACGATGACCCGCATCCAAGCGTAATTAAATGGAAAAATAAGCTATTTATGCCTACATCAGCTGCAAGAGCATTCGTTAAGATCACTAGTATAAAATGTGAGCGGCTATTGGATATATCCGATGAGGATTGTATCACGGAGGGCATCACAAACATGGGTTATCACGGCTGGAAAAACTATTTATCAAAATCAGGCAATGAGTATGAACTTACCTCAAAGGAAAGTTTTTTATCCCTGTTTAAGTTTGCCAATAAAATGAAACCATCAGCCGTAATACCTAATCTATGGGTATGGGCATACACTTTTGAATATTTACTAGAATTTAAACTTGGTAAAATTCCATCTAAAACAGAAATGTAATTAACAATTACAGACATGAATATTAAAAATCACACTTCCGAAGTACCGGCTTCTACATCACAGGGCCGTATCGAAAAGAACCTGGTAGCAGCCGGCGCCCGGGATATAATGAAACGTTATGATGATAACGGCATTTGTTCATCCATAGCTTTTGTTTTTCCAATGGATGGCAAGGCGTTAACCTTTCAACTGCCCGCCCGTGTTGAGGCCATCTATACAGCCTTAATGGAAAATTATACCAAGCCTACTGAGAGAAGTTATGTTATTGCCAGGGCCCAGGCGGAACGTACCGCATGGAAGATAATATCTGATTGGGTAGAAATTCAAATCACTATGATCAACCTGGAGCAAGCCGAGGCGTTGCAAGTTTTCTTTCCTTACCTATCAGATGGAAAGCAAACCTTTTATGAACGGATCAAGGAGAATGACTTCAAAATGCTAATATCCGGCCAATAATCTTACGGATACGTAATGAATGTAATGAATACACAAATAGCAACAATAGCCGGTATATTTAATTAAGATTATCAATCTAAAAACGCATGAACATAAAAGAATTGATTGACCGGCTTTATGAAGCCAAAGAGTCCGGGCATACTGAAAAACACCTGGAAGAAGAAATATTTAAGTATTGTGCGCAGGATGATAAAATTATACCTGCACTGCTTTCTATACTTGCTCAGGAACGCATTGATAAATCTAATCTGTTAAGTGAAATGGGCACTGAGTTGAGTATGGGTTTGGCTACTTTGGAAGCTTTCACCAATGACAAAGAGCAGGTAGAATCTACCAAATTGCGAATTAAAATATTTTACAAAAAGTGGGAACATAAAATCCAATGTTGCTTTAAAATACCCGGGTTAAAATGAAGCCAGCCGAAGCAAAAGCCATAATAGAAGATTGCCGCAAGCGTGGCTATATAGAGCATGACGGTGTGTTTTATCCGCCTGCCCAGGCAGCGCGGCGGCAATTGTCGCAAGCTGCACTAAAGCCGGCCCGAAAGCCTAAAGCTAAACGTACCGGCTGGATTGATGACGAGCTCAACATTCGAAATAAGGAAAAATATCAGGATATGTTCATGCGCCTTGTTAAAATAGAATTAGGTTTAAGTGTATGGCCCGAGTTTTATTTTACCCTCGAAAAGCAGTACCGCTTTGATTATGCTATACCAACCGGGTGTAATAACACCATGTTAAAAATTGCTATTGAGGTCGAGGGCGGCATTTGGGCCAAAGGCAATAGCGGGCACTCTTCCGGCACTGGTATCGCCCGGGACATGAAAAAGAGCACGCTGGCCAATGTTAACGGCTGGACATTGATACGCTGTACGCCCACCGATATAAAAAACCAGCCTGGGAAAGTGATAGACTTAATTAAGAAATCAATCGAAAATAAAAAATAATATTCTTATTTGAATAGTTGCGAATAATTTATACTTTTAGACTTAATAATGCGGAGTAGAGCAGCCGGTCAGCTCGTCGGGCCCATAACCCGAAGGTCGCAGGTTCGAGTCCTGTCGCCGCAACATTCTTTCCCTGTTTAAGAAATCGGAGGTAATATTCAGGTAAAAGCCCCGCCGAAGTGGTACCGGTAATTATACGATAGGCGAAAATCGGAGTAACCACAAGATGCAGCCAGCAAACCCCCGGTAAATGCTCCGGGGGTTTTGCTTATATAACTAAAATTAAACTATTAACTATTAACTAAGTGAGTAAGCATAAGTATATTAAAACGCCCGAAAAGCTTTGGGGCCTATTTATAGCTTACATGGCTGATACAAAAGCCAAGCCTTATTTAAAGCATGACTTCGTAGGAAAAGACGGCGACTCGGTTAACCGAAGGCTGGAGCGACCACTAACATGGGTAGGCTTCGAATGCTACCTATATGACAATAAAATAATTTGCAATCTTTCAAGTTATGAAGCTAACGCCGATAATTCTTATAAAGATTATCTACCTATCATAACGCGCATTAAAAGATTTATCGAGAAAGATCAATTCGAGGGGGCAACCGCCGGAATATTTAACGCTAATATAATTGCCAGGAAATTAGGGCTTGCGGATAAGCAGGACATTAAACTTGATGTATATGATGTTAAGCTTAATCTATAATGACAAGGGATAAGATCATAACCGACTTGTTTGTCTCTAAAGATTTTACCGGCTGCATTGCAAAGATGAAACCGGAATGTCTGCAAGACGAATTAAAGTCCGAGGTGGCATTGATCTTATGCGAGATGAGCGAGGAAAAGATATTGGAACTCTATAACTCAGGCGGATTAAAATTTTATACGGTACGGATCATATTAAATTTAATAAAAAGCAACACCAGCCCATTTTACAAAAAATTCAGGGGCAATAATATTGAGTTATCTGAATTAATAGAGCCATTTATAGAGCAACCGGAGCCATGTTTAAATGATAAAAAGGACTCGGCCATTTTAGGAATAGAAAACCTTTACTGGTACGACCGGGAGATTATCAAGCTATACGGAAAGCTCGGAACATACAGGGCGGTGGAAGCCGAAACCGGGATACCATTTGAAAGTATATATAAAACAGTGCAAAGGGCCTGCAAGGCGATTAGAAAAAAAGTAGCATGAGCAATATCGAATTAATAATAACAGCACTATCAATAGCTTTCTGCTGGATTAATATAATCCAGTGGCCAAAGTTTAAGCCTTTTAACTGCATGATGTGCCTGACCGGGTGGCTGGCATTAGTATTAGCAATACTGACAGGGCATGGAATCTGGAGTATATTATTTTACCCGGTTGGTTGTTTTGCCGGCGCCATGTTTGAAGCTGTTAAATATAGGTGGCTATGAGAATAATCGGACTTGTAAATAAAGATAGCGGGCCAGGGTTTCACCGGATTATCATGCCGTTGCTACTCATGCCTGATATTGATACCTACATCACCAATTCAATTACTGAAGAAGACTTTGAAAAGGGATGCGACGCGGTTTATTATAACCGGATAATCGGCGATGATGTACTAAAGTTAGCCATTAAACACAAGGCTAAGATAATTGTAGACATTGATGATTACTGGCACCTGGATCATTATCATATCGCGTTCGACGATTATAAAAATGGCGGGTTTGCTAATTTACAGATCAGGCACATGCAAGTCGCCGACGTGATTACAACTACACACGAGCGATTAGCTGAATTAATAAGGCCGTATAACTCAAATGTGATTATTTGCCCGAACGCTATCCCGGATCACGAATATTTCAAGACTGAAAAAAGCGAGAGTAAGCTGCCCCGCATTTTTTGGCAGGGCAGTATCACGCACGAAAAAGATATAATGCTTTTAAAAAATCCATTTAAAAGGTTAAATAATTGCGCTACTATCATAGCCGGGTATACCGATCATCCTGTTTGGAAAAAGATGGTTAACGCCTTTACCAACGGCTTATCACTGCCTGGGATGGTGCTGCCTGGTAAATCACCTTTTGAGTATTATTCTAATTACAGCCATGCGGATATATGCATAGCGCCCTTAGTTGCCTCACGCTTTAACGCGCTGAAATCAAACCTAAAAGTATTAGAAGCCGCTCATTGTTCTTTGCCTATTATCTGCAGCAAGGTTGACCCATATTTGGATTTGCCGGTGTTATATGCCGAGAGCCAAAAAGATTGGTTTAAGCATATAAATAACCTTATTCACGACGAGGGTATGCGGAATGAGTTAGGCACAATACTTAACGGTCATTGCAAAATAGAATACAACTTTCAAACGATAAACCAAAAAAGATATGAAAACTTTAAAGATTAGCTTTCCATTTTCTGATACGCAACCCATCGATGGCCAATTGGCGGATGGCTTTAATATTGAGCAATATAAAGCAGGTATTGGTCTCATGCCGTCTCAATCATCAATAACATTTTATACCACTAAGGGTGTAATAACTCTCGGCCCGGAAGTATTTAAACAGGCTGTAATAGAAATAAGCTAATGCTATCACAAGACCAACAAGATTTCTTAGAGCAGAACCGCCCGCATTATGACACGCTGATCAAAGCGGACTTCCTGACTAATTTAGGATACCAGGTCAAAGAGGAATTATTAAACACAGCGAGAGTATTCGCCCCTGCCTATCAAGCCAACTTATGGTGCGGGCCATGCGTTTGCGATTTGGTGAAGTTTGTATATACGCAATATGATAAATGGCTATTGGCGCAACCAAAGGAACTACCTGCAGATGTTCAAAGGGCCACGTTCCCAAAACATGACAAACCTGAAATAGCAAAAAAGAAACGTAAAAACCCCAATAAAAATGGATAATACCTTAATCACAAATGACCGGCTGGAAACATTCAAGCGTAATGCGCAATTAATCCCTCCGGGGTTAATTGCCGAGGTAGGCGTATACAGGGGCGGATCATTAAAGTATTTAGCGGAGTTGTTTCCAGATAGGCAGGTTTGGGGATTTGATACATTTGAGGGGTTGCCGCCGGAGCATTGGAATAAGGACGAGCGCCATAACCCCGGCGAGTTTTCTGATACCAGCATAGAAGCGGTAAGAGACTTCGTTAATTCAAAAAATGTTCATTTAATAAAAGGGCTTTTCCCATGGAGTATAGAAAGTACCGGCGGTATTGAAAATATTGCATTGGCGCACATTGACACGGATTTTTACCTGTCAGTTAAGGCGTGTATCGAATGGTTCGCGCCCCGCATGGTTAAGGGCGGCATGATCGTATTTGACGACTACGGATGGGGCAACTGCCCCGGCGTTAAAAAGGCATTGGATGAATCCGGGTTAAAGTTTTGCGTTAGTGCAAACTTCCAAGCATTAGTGGTAATATGATAATCAGGAACGACAATGATCTGATCGGGGATTTTATAGGCACTATCCCGGCAATGCAGGCATTAGGGGCGGATGTAATCATAAGGGAAAGCATGGTGCACCTTTTTAATATGACCGGATTAAAACGCGCTTATATAAATGAAGATTTGTCTTTTGATTTGCACGCGGCATTTGAACTTGCCAGCCGGGAAAACCTGCACATGATACAGGCTAATTTTGCTTATGCCGATTTACCTGTTCCGCAGGATATACCAAAGCCGATTTTAAAAATTAACCCCTGCCATGCGCCTGTGTTTGATTTTCTGCTGGCCCCGTTTAGCCGCTCATTACCACCGGAGCAAAAATGGGATAAATGGCAGGAGCTTGTTGATGCGATGCCCGGCAAGCAGTTTGCTTTGTTAGGCGATCCCGCTATTGACCCTGTTGATTTCATCAAAGCGCCTAACATTACCCCGCAATTCGGGCACTCCATGGACTACGTTTGCAACCTGCTAAAAAACAGCAAGCATGGTTTAATAAGCGTTGTTACCGGCATATCTCACCTGGCGCATGCGCTGGGGGTAACTAATTATTTGTTTTTTAATCAGGGACGCTGGGGGCAAAACCCTGACGCGGTATTATTTGATAAACACATACCCGATATAGAAGTGGAAGAAGTTGTATTTCGATTATGCCAACAATAAACTATACGCGCCCCTTTCTCTACCCCTACCAGCTTGCTATACTAAACAGCAAAGCCAGGTTCACCGTAACTATTGCGGCGACTAAGGTTGGAAAGACGGCAAGCCATATCGTTTGGTTATTCGAGCAGGCTTTAAAGTGTAAAGCCAATCAATCAGTTTGGTGGGTAGCACCGACAATAGGCCAGGCGAAAATCGCATTTGATCGCATGAAAGTGCAGATCAGTAATAAGGACCTGTTTACTGCGAACGAAACGAATAGGACCATTACGCTCATTACCGGCGCTAAGATGGAATTTAAGACCGCTGAAAAGCCGGATAACCTTTATGGGGGTGACGTTTATGCGGCGGTATATGACGAGTACACCAGGGGCCGTGAAGAAAGCTGGCACGCGTTACGCTCAACCCTAACGTCCACCGGGGGCAAATGTAAATTCATAGGGAATGCAAAAGGGAAAAAGAACTGGGGCTACAAGTTGGCAATAAAGGCAAAGTCAGGCGATGATCCGAACTACGAGTATTTTAAAATAACCGCTTACGACGCGGCAAGCGCCGGAATGAAAACTAAGGACGGCAGGCCATTCATTGAAGAGATAGAGGATGCTAAAAAGGATTTGCCAGAAAGCGTGTTTAATGAGCTGTACCTTGCGGAAGCAAGCGAAGATGGAAGTAATCCTTTTGGTTTACAGTATATAGCTCAATGCACTTATCCGTTATCAGATAAGCCGGCTGTTTGCTTTGGGACTGACCTGGCAAAGAAGTTCGACTTTACCGTAAATATAGGGCTTGATAAGTTTGCTTATGTATCGCACTTCGATAGGTTTCAAAAGGATTGGCGGCAAACAACCGAAACAATATTAGGGCTGCCGGTAGCTCCTTTAGCGATAGACAGCACCGGCGTTGGCGATCCTATTGCGGAAGATATCGCAAGTAAGCGGGATAATGTAACGCTAAAGGTATTCACCCAACGAAGCAAGCAGCAGTTAATGGAAGGGCTGGCCTATGCTATTCAGCGGCGAGAGATATTCTTCCCGGAAGGAATGATAAGGGAAGAGTTAGAGGCATTTGAATTTGAGTACACCCGGACAGGGGTAAAGTATTCAGCGCCGGAAGGAACGCATGATGATTGTGTTTGCGCCTTAGCTTTGGCATATAGCATTTGGAAAGATAGCGTTAATATGGGCAGTATAAGTATTTGGTAACTTTCGCCAACAAAACAAACTAAATTATATTTAACAGTATGACGTGGGAAAATATAACACTCCAGCAATTTCAAGACATTCATAGATTATCCCTTACTGCCAATATCGATGAGATCGAAAAGCTAAGCCGGGTAATATGTATACTTTACAATAAAACCGAAGCGCAGGTTGACGAAATGTCAATACTTGGGTTTAATGAACTTGCTAAAGATTGCAAGAAGTTTTTATCAACCGATACCATACCGGGAAAGCCTGTAAGATCATTTAGGGTAGGTGTAAAAAAGTACGCTATCAACTACCGGCCAACTGAATTGAAGCATCGTCAATACGTTGAGATACTTCACTTCTCCGATAAGCCGGTTGAGAATATGCACAACATTATGGCTTCGCTTGTAACCCGTGTTAAATGGGGATTTAAGATCAGGAACAAAGCAAGCAATCATGAAGAGATTGCAAGCGATATGCTCAATGCTCCATTATTCGCCGTTTATCATTCATGTGTTTTTTTTTGCAAACTCTACAGGGATTTAATAGAACATACCCGGGACTTTTTGATAAAGGAAATGATGAGCAAGGGGGCGACGAGGAACCAGGCAACGAGACTGCTGACCAATTCAATAAACGCTATGGATGGATTTATTCAACAGAGCAGGTCGCTCGCTTAGAAGACATTCCCCTTGATCTGGCATACGAATTACCGGTTGTACAGGTATTGAATGATCTTAGTTATTTAAAGGCAAAGGCTGAACATGAGAAGCGGTTGCTGAAAGAATGGAGTAAATAAATCAAATATCAATTATTCCTAAAGCGATCAATTGATGCTGAATAGTGTTCTCCTGTACTGTATTCAGTGGCGAACCGCAAATGGGGCATTTTAGCTTGCCGTACACATAATCTTTTATTTTCACCTCAATGGTTGCGCATTGTGTTATCTCTATGCAGTCATACCGGGGGCAGCTTAATTGGATTATATCATTGTCTATATTATACCTCTTTGGCGACATAAGTAATAAAGTTACAAATTCCCGCCAACAAACTCAAATATTTTATACTTAACGGTAATGGCACAAAGTATAAGCTCGGCACAGGCAGGCGCAATATCAAGCGGTTTCTTAGGTGGTTTAGGATCAGATAAAGCAACTGATTTTACACCAAAGGAAAGCTTAACGGCGCTTATAAAGGTTGCCGGGATATTAATTGAAAAGGTAGGCGAGAATTTGCATCAATCCGCACAGGTATCATCCGGCGCTTTATCTGATAGCTTTAAAGTTAACAACCCATCAAGCACAGGCAAAACTATTCACTTAGATATTGAGGCGCTTGATTACTTCGACTTCCAAAACAAGGGAGTGCGCGGCGTAAGGGGCGGCGGCAGTATGGGTAACTATAGTTTTAAATCCGCGTTCCCATCTGCTGAAATGGTTAAGTCTATTACCGCATGGATAGCCAGAGGCGGAGCGTCTACTTCTATTATTTCAAAGCCGGTAAGCAATCTCGAATCAAAAAATAAATCAATAAGCCAATATGATCACGCCTTTGCTGTTGCCCGTTCCATAAAAATACATGGCATAAAAGGAAGCGGATACCTGGATAAAGCAATTAAAATAGCCCAGGAATATTCACAGGATGTATTAGGCCGGGCGCTGGCTATTGATATAATAAATGCATTACCAAAAAACTTAAACGATGGCAATAGTAATAAACGCTAATCCGGGCAGCTATTACAGCGCGCAAGGAGACTTAATATTTGTGGTGTACGAAGCGACAAAGGCAAATGATCCGGTTACTTACCCAGATTATAAATATGTAGCTGATGTTTACATCGGTTCGACATTGGCTGTAAGGCTAAAGAAAGTACCGCAGCCTGACAATAAAAGGGGCGTGTTCAATATCGGGGACGTAGTAAGGAGTTATTTCGCCACAACGTTCGATCCCGATGCTACTGCTTTGCTGGCCCAGGAGTTAGGACTGGCTGATTTTTTTATCGATGTAACGGTAAAGTTTGGAGAAGAATATGATTTTACGCTGTATACAAACCTTACGGTAGATAGCCAGCGCAGGTATTATAATCATTACAATGGCAGATTATTAGGCACTAATACCAATTTGCCGCCTTACGTGGATAAGGTAGTGTCGTTACGGCCATACGCGGTAGCGGTAATGGGCGAAGATAACTTTACCTTCCTCCCCTACTTCCCATTAACCAGCAATCCGTACAATGTAGTTATCACCAAATACGGCGCAGCGGCTCCGGGGGTGCCGGTGCTGATAGAATGGGGTTATTTTACATCAGACCCATATAGTACAGTGGATAGCGAGACCATGCAGTTTGGCTTGTCTTATATCTCCGGTGCAAACTCGCATTCGCTGAATTACACCAGCGCGGGAAACCTTAAATATTTGGTACTTAAAGAACCGGCAACGGAGCCGGTAAAAACCAATTGGTTTAATACATCGTTCAATTACGGAACGTTTCCGGATGCTGTATTTCGGGAGCCGGTAGTTATCGGGGCATATCGCTATTATGTTTCAAGGGAACCGGTAGTTTTGGATTCCACTTCCTTTGCGATCACCTATAGCAACTTATCCGCAGGAAGCTCTACGCCGGCCGTAGCCAGCAATACTTTTACTGTTGTTTTAACACCTGCAGAAGCATTAAAGTTACAGGTGCTGAATGTTAGCCCCGGCATGATCAATATTTTAACGCCTGGTTTTATTGATGATGCTGTACTATACTATACAGTGCAGGTTGGGGCCGCAAGCTTGTATAGGTTTGATATGGTGTGTGAAGCGAGGTTTCAGGTTTACCGATTGCACTTTTTAAATAAATTCGGCGGCTTTGAAACCCGGAATTTTACAAAGGTATCGCGCGATGCTATCGATATTGTAAAAACAAGCTTCGGCAAATTGCCATATACGATAGATAGCGACGGCCATGTAAATTATTTTAATTCAAACAATAATGTCTATAACGAAACCAAATCCGTATACGCCAGCCAGTACACCGAAAAGCTAACATTAAATACCGATATATTAACCGATGACGAATATATATGGCTGGGCGACCTCGCATTATCCCCAATGGTTTATATCGAGCAGGACGGCTTCTTTAGGCCAGTATCCATAACTAATACAAATTATGAATTCAAAAAGCATGTAAACGATAAGTTGACTAACCTAATCATTGACCTTGAATTTGGAGAAATGTATAATGCGCAATACCGGTAATGAGAACTGAAGTATTTATTGAAAATAACAAGGCTGATATTAGCGCCGATATTTCTTCGCTAATAACATTTGCCATTGATGATGTCGCCGACTTTAGCGCCAGGCAAACCTCATTCAGCAAGACTATCATTTTGCCGGGGACATCAGGCAATAATAAGCTATTAGGGCACGTGTTTCAAATAGGGCAAAGCAACGCATACGATGCGACGCAGCCTAATTTTGGATATAATTTCAATGCCAGTAAAAGCGCGAGCTGTATTATATTTCAGGATAATATACAAACTTTTAAGGGGGTGCTGCGGCTGATGCAGATCAATATCGATAAGGGGCGCCCTGAATATGAAGTGTCAGTTTTTGGGGATTTGTTTTCGTTGAACGTGGCCCTGACATCGGGCAAGTTAGAAGATTTGGACTTTAGCAGATACAATACGGCTTTTACGATTGCTAACGTGGTGGGCAGTTGGGATTCCATTGATGGTTCGGGGG